>DASWHD010000265.1:0-3089 GCA_036393335.1 bacterium | reverse complement strand
ACACAGATTGCGCTCGGCGTAGCTCCCGATTATCTGCGTTCATCATGTGTACATCTGTGGTTCCAACCCTTGCTGCGTGCCAACCGGGCATCACGATGACTCCGCCCACACGAAGGGATCGCTGCGCTCGAAGTCCGGCAGCCCGGTGATCGGGGCCGTGGCGAGGTCCTGGGTGAAGAGGCGGGTGAGGCCGGCGAGGCGCGCGGCGTCCAGGGCCTCCTCGTACTCCGCGGCGGTGATCGTGCGGCCCAGCTCCGGAAAGCTGGCCAGGGCCGCCGTGCCGCCGGCGGTGTGGGCCAGGGGCTCCGGGTGGTACTGGGCCATCAGGGAGAGCCACAGCCCCTCGCCCAGGTCCTCGGCGAGGTGACGCATCACCCGACCGGTGGAGGCGAGGCCGCTCGGGAGGACCAGGTGGCGCACGATCAAACCGCGGCGGGCGCGGCCCAGGGCCTGGTCATCCGGGAGATGGCCCACCTGGCGATGCATCTCGCGCACGGCGCGGCGGGCGCGATGCACGTAGTCGCGCACCTGCGAGAGCTGCCAGGCCATCGCGTCCGAGCCGTACTTGAAGTCCGGGAGGTAGAGGTCCACGAGGCCGTCGAAGCGAGCGAGGACCTGCGGGCCATCGGTGCCGTTGGAGTTATACACCACCGGCAGGCGCAGGCCGGCAAGCCGCGCCAGCTCCACGGCCCGGGCGACGCTGCGCGCCTGATGGGTGGGCGAGACCAGGCCGATCGCCTCCGCGCCCTGCGCCGCCAGGGAGAGGATGCGCTCGGCGCACTGCTCCGGCGACAGGGCCTCGCCGTGGCGCGGATGGTGGCTGGTCTGATGGTTCTGGCAGAAGCAGCAGCGCAGGTTGCAGCCACTGAAGAACAGGTTGCCGACACCGCGTTCGCCGCCGATCGGCGGCTCCTCGCCGAGGTGAACCACGGCGGCGGCGAGGTAGATGGAAGGAAAGGACATGGGGTCGCGAGTGCTTGAACAGTGTCAGGGGCGATCGTAGATTGCGCTGCTCCCCGGCGCACACTCCTGAGAAATTTTATCGAGATACCTTGATTAAAATTTGCGATCTGGCACAACCCTTGAGAAGGAGATTCTGATGAGTATCCAAACCCAACAGGAAGTGGCCTTCGATGTCCGCGACGACCTGCACGGCAAGGTGGTCGGCAAGGGGAAGGCGACCACGCATTTCGAGGGCAATCCGAGCGCCATGTTCGCGCCGCAATGGGTGACCTACGAGGGGAAGGATCACTTGCTGTACACGGATGTCGAGGGCGCCAACCCGTATATCATCGTCAAGAAATAGGTCGCCCTGCCAGGTGCAGGGATTCGCTTCGCCCCGGGTCGATCGCCGTCGGTCCCGGGGTTTTTTGTGCCTGTGGCAAGGCCTGTGGCAAGGAAAGAGGCGGCGTCCCGTGCTACCGCGCGAGGCTCCCCTCCCGGTGGTCGGCGAAGCTGTAGTAGTCGTCCTCGCCGCACACCAGGTGGTCCAGCAGTCGCACATCGATGGCACGCAGGGCGTCGCCGATGCGCCGGGTGAGCTGGCGGTCCGCCTCCGAGGGTTGGGTACGGCCGGAGGGGTGGTTGTGGGCGAGGATCACGCCCGTGGCATCCGCCGCCAGTACCCGGCGCACCACCTCCCGCGGGTAGACGGCGCTCCCGTCCACCGTCCCCTGCGCCACATCGCTCAGCTCGATCAGGGCGTTGGCGCTGTCCAGCAGGAGCAGGGTGACCGTCTCGCTGCGGCGGCCGGCGTAGTGCGGGGCGAGGAGGGCGTAGGCGGCCGGCGCGCCGTCCACGATCGGCCGCCGGCCACGCACCACTGCCTGGTAGCGGCGGCCCAGTTCCAGGGCCGCGGTGAGCTGGGCGGCCTTGGCCGGCCCGAGGCCGCGGAACTCCAGCAGGGCGTCGAACGGCGTGTCGTACAGGCCGTGGAGGCCGCCGAGCTCGTCCAGCAGATGGCGGGCGAGGTCCACCGCCGTGAGCCCCTGCACCCCGACGCGCAGGAAGATGGCGAGCAGCTCGGCGTCGGTGAGGGCCGCCGGCCCACGGGCCAGGAGCCGCTCCCGCGGCCGCATCTCCTCCGGCCAGGCGGAGATGGGCTGAGCCACGCGCGGGGATGGTGTAGGGTGGGCGGCGCCGGCGGTGGTGCGGCGGTCCATGGTGGCCTCCTGGCGAGAGAGCTGTCAGCTTGGAGCGGTCAGCGATTAGCTTTCGGCGGTGAGCTACCGCGGTTCACCGGCACCTCCTGTGCTGGCGAGCGGACTGATTCTTCCTCAACCGCGAGGCTTTCTCCATGGCAAAGACCATTCGCCTCGGCCATAGCCCCGATCCCGACGACGCCTTCATGTGGTTCCCTCTTCTCGGGGAGGGGCTGGTCGACACTGGTGACTACCGCTTCGAGCACGTGATCCAGGACATCGAGACCCTCAACCGCCGCGCCGCCACCGGTGACCTGGAGGTGACCGCCCTGTCCATTCACGCCTATGCCCACGTGGCGGACCGCTACGCGCTGCTCAACGCCGGCGCCAGCATGGGCGAGGGGTATGGGCCGCTGGTGGTGAGCCGCGAGCCCCTGGCCGCCGACGACCTTGCGGGCCGCCGCATCGCCATCCCCGGCGAGCTGACCTCCGGCACCCTCGCCCTGCGCATGCACACCCCGGGTTTCCTGCCGGACATCGCCTTCTTCGACGCCATTCCGGCCATGGTCGCGTCGGGCGAAGTGGAGGCCGGGCTGCTCATCCACGAGGGGCAGATCACCTACCCGACCCTCGGCCTGCACAAGGTGGTGGACCTGGGCGAGTGGTGGGCCGGCCGCACCGGTGGCCTGCCCATCCCCCTCGGTGGCAACGCGCTCCGCCGCGACCTCGGGGAGCCGGCGATCGCCGAGCTGGCGGCGATCCTCGAGTCCTCCATCCGCTACGCCCTCGCCCACCGCCCCGCGGCCCTCGCCCACGCGATGCGCTACGGCCGTGACCTGGACGAGGCGCTCACCGACCGCTTCGTCGCCATGTACGTCAACCACCGCACCCTCGACTTCGGCGAGGACGGCCGCCGCTCGGTCTGCCAGTTCCTCGACGAGGCCTTCG
>DASWHD010000264.1:0-20481 GCA_036393335.1 bacterium | reverse complement strand
CGCCCCCACCCCGGCCCTCCCCCGGAGGGGGAGGGAGACCAGATCCACCCGGTCGTACTCATGCGGTCGTCTCCACGGCTTTCCGCCCCACCGGCCACGCCGCGTCGCAGGCGAGGAGGCAGAGGGCCGGGACGAGGAACCACGCGTACCGTTCCTGGCGGTAGATGGTGAGGGTCGCGCGCCCCTCGCCGCGGCTGAGCCTGCCGATGGCGGCGACCAGTTCCTCCAACTCCGCCTCGCCGGGGCGGGCGGGGAAGTAGGTGCCGCCGGTCTCCAGGGCGAGGCGGGCGAGCCCCTCCTCGTTCAGCCGGGTGAGGACCACCTCGCCGCGGCGATCCTTCTTGTACCCCTCCAGGCGGCCGGCGGCGTCGCGCAGGGGGATGGGCACGCCGCCGGGCGAGCCGATGCCGATGGTGTAGACGCGCACCTGCGCCGCCTTGGCCGCGGCGATCGCCGGCTCCAGCCCGTCGGCCTGCCCCTCGCCGTCGGAGACGACGAGTAGCACCCGATCGCCACGCCGCTCGTCGCCGAAGCCGCGGATCGCGGTGGAGACCGCCGCGGCCAGGTCGGTGCCCTGGGTCTTGAATAGGGAGGTGTCCACCAGGTCGAGGAACATCTTGGCCGCGCCGTAGTCGACGGTGAGCGGGCACTGCAGGAAGGCGGTGCCGGCGAAGGCCACCAGCCCGAAGCGGTCGCCGTCGAGACGGTTCAGCAGCCCCTGGGTGGCGTGGCGGGCGCGGGCCAGGCGGTTGGGCTTGAGGTCCTCGGCGAGCATCGAGGTCGAGCAATCCAGCGCCACGATCAGGTCGAGGCCGCGATAGGTGACCTCCTGCACCTCCTCGCCCCACTGGGGACGGGCGAGGGCCACGATCACCAGACCCAAAGCCGTCCACAGGGTGAGGCCACGGAACTGGCGGCGCAGACCGAGGGTGCGCAGGCCGAAGGCCGCCGCCCGTCGCGGCTCCAGCACGGCCCGCAGCCGCCGCTCCCGCCCCTGGTGAGTGGCGAGGAAGAGCAGGGCCAGCAGGGGCAGGAGGATCAGGCCGTAGAGGAGGGTCGGGTGGGCGAAGTGCATGGGGGTTAGCGGCCAGCGGGTAGGGCTCCCTCCCCCGTCGGGGGAGGGTTGGGGTGGGGGCGTGAGGAATGAGCGGTTCGTCGGGTCGGGTAACGAACAGCTTGCTCGTCCCTTACGCCCTCCCCCACCCCGCTCCCGGAGGGAGGGGGAGTCGCGGTCATCATCCTCACGATCCTCCACGATTGTGGTGCCACATCCTCACTCTTCTTCACGGCACCCCCGCCAGCGGCCCCGCCCGCAGCAGAGTCTCTCCGAGTAGCAGCGCCAGCCCCACCCCCGCCACCCACGGAAACAGCTCGCCGTAGCGGTGGTAGTGCTGCACCTCCACCGAGCTCTTCTCCAGGGTATCGATGGTGGTGAAGATGGAGGCCAGGGCCTCGGGGTCGTCGGCGCGGAAGTAGCGGCCGCCGGTCACCTGCGCGATCTCCTGCAAGGTCTCCTCGTCGATGTGGGTCTCCACCTGGCGGTAGCGCTGGCCAAACATAGGATCGGCGACGGGGATGCGCGCCACCCCCTCGCGGCCGACGCCGATGGTGTAGACGCGGATGCCGCGCGCCTTGGCGAGCTCGGCGGCGGTCTTGGGATCGATCGGCCCGGCGTTGTTCTCGCCGTCGGTGAGCAGTACCAGGATGCGCGACTTGGCCTTGGAGTCGGTGAGGCGGTTGACGCCATTGGCGATCGCCATGCCGATGGCCGTGCCGTCGTCGATCAGGCCGAAGCGCACCTGCTCCAGCAGCGCCGCGATCACCGGATAGTCGAGGGTGAGGGGACACTGGGTGTAGCTGGCGCCGGCGAAGACCACCAGGCCGATGCGGTCCGCCTGGCGGCCGCGGATGAAGTCGCCCATCACCCGCTTCGCTACGGCCAGGCGATTGTCGGGCTGGAAGTCCTCGGCGAGCATCGACCCGGAGATGTCGAGGGCCAGCACGATGTCGATTCCCTCGCTGGTCACCCGCTCGGAGGTGGCCACGGTCTGGGGCCGGGCCAGGGCCGCCACCAGCACCACCAGGGCCGCCAATCGCAGGACCGGCAGGGCGCGGCGGGCGCGGCTGCGCCAGGTGGCGGGCAGGTCGCCGGCGACCAGGGAGAGGCCCGCCAGCGGCACGCCGCCGGAGCGCTGCCGCGACCCGCGCCAGCCGGCGGCTATGGCGGCGAGCGCCGGTACGGCGAGGAGCCAGAGGAGGGGGAGGGCGAAGCGCATTGGAGCGGTTAGCTATCAGCGATCAGCAGTTAGCGCTCCCTCCCCCGGCGGGGGAGGGCTGGGGTGGGGGCGCTCGGCATCACGGTGCGGTGCGGAGGAGCGCCGGGCAGACTGCCCGTTCTCGCCGCCCTCCCCCCGGCCCCCTCCCGGAGGGAGGGGGAGACCGGCGCCCAACGCCGCCACGGCGCCGCGGGCGCGGCCGATCTGTCCCTCCAGCTCTTCCCGCCCGGCCCAGCCACGGGCGAATTTCACCTGGTCGGTGGCGGTGAGCAGCTCGCGAAAGGTGGCGTGCAGCTCGGGGTTCACCTCGGACACGGCGGCGAGCTTCGCCGTCATCTCCGCGGTGGTCGACTCCAGGGCGTTGAAGGCGAGGCGCTCTTCGAGGAAGCGGCGCACGATGGCGGACAGGCGGGTGGCCACGGGCTCGGCGGCGCCGTTCTTCACCTCGTCCGATCCCGCGAGGGCGGTCAGGGCGACGAGGGCCGCCTGGTCGCACGGCACCGGTGGGGGCGCCGGCGCGGCGCGCTCGCGCCGCGGCCGGCGGCGCCAGGCGAGGATCCCCGCCACCGCACCCGCGGCCAGGGCCGCGGCGAGGGCGATCACCAGCCCCCAGAAGCGCCAGTTCACCGGCAGCACCACCGCCGGCTTCATCGCCCGTAGCTGGTCGTCGTCGGCCTCCAGGACCGGGGTGACCGCGATGGGGATCGCCAGACTGCTCGCCTCCTGCGGCTGGTGGTCGCGGTCCAGGTAGGAGACGGACACGGGTGCGATCTCCACCTTGCCCAGCTCCCAGCGGGTGAGGGTCCACGTGAGGGTCTCCACCACCCGCTCCCCGGTGCTCTCCCGCTGCTGGTCGAAGCCGAGCCGCTCGAAGCCGGGAAACGGTAGGGTCCCGCGGGGCAGGACCGGCTCGACCGACCGGTCGTACGCCACCCGCAGGGTGAAGGTGACGGGGTCGCCGAGGGTGATCGCCGTGCGGTCGGCCTCCCCGGTGACGGTGAGGGGTGGCGTCTCCGCCGCACCTGCCGTCGTCGGCCCCAGGAGAAGCGCCGCCAACAAGAATAGGGTGCGCCAAGCGTAGCGCGGCGCACCCTGGGCCGGTTCGCCTCGCTGTGTTCGGCAAACCCAATGGATGGCCGTGATCGGCTTCCACCTCACCGCCGTGCTCCCCGCCGGTGGAAGTAGCTGCGCAGGGGCTGGACGAGGTCGCCGTCCAGGGGGATCTCCAGGGGCAGACAGCGGGCGGCGCGGAACAGGCGATTCATCCGGTCGGTGTGGCGCAGGCGCGCCGCCCGATAGGCTCGCTGTACCGCGGGGTCGCCGGTGTCGACCCATTGCTCCGCCCCGTCCTCACCGTCCCGCAGGCACACCAGGCCCGCGGCGGGCAGACCTTCCACCAGCGGGTCCACCAGGCGGATCGGGATCAGCTCGTGGCGCCGGGCGGTGAGGCGCAGGGAGGCGTCGCAGCCGCCGGTGAGGAAGTCGGAGAGCAGGAAGACCACCGCCCGGCGGCGCTGGACCCGATTGAGATAGTCGAGGGCCGGTCCGATCGCGGTGCCCCTGCCCGGGGGACGGAAGAACAACAGGTCGCGGATCAGGCGCAGGG
Source organism: bacterium (assembly GCA_036393335.1). Lineage (GTDB taxonomy): Bacteria > CG2-30-53-67 > CG2-30-53-67 > CG2-30-70-394 > CG2-30-70-394 > DASWHD01. The sequence goes on along the minus strand of DASWHD010000264.1, from coordinate 16,599 downwards.
CGTGGTGGCTGCCCTTGCGCGGCGAGACGAAGGCGTCGACCCGGTCGGTGAAGAACAGGGCGCCCACCTTGTCGTTGTTGCGGATCGCGGAGAAGGCCAGCATCGCGCCCAGCTCCGCCTGGCGCTCGGCCACGGTGCGGGCCAGGGGGCCGGTGCGGGTCGAGGCGGAGCAGTCGACCAGCAGCAGGACGGTCAGCTCGCGGGTCTCGACGAAGGTCTTGATGTAGGGATGGCCGGTGCGTGCGGTGACGTTCCAGTCGATGGTGCGCACGTCGTCGCCCGGGATGTACTCGCGCACCTGGTCGAACTCCAGACCCTGGCCCTTGAAGGTGGAGTGGTACTCCCCCGCCACCACCTGGTCCACCAGGCGGCGCGTCTTGATCTCGATGCGCCGCACTTGGCGCAGGATCTGCTGGGGAGTGAGCCGCCCGTCGCCTGACGCGGCGTCTGTCGAGGCCGGAGACCTAGTGTTCAGCAACACCATCGAGGGGGACACCCGAGAGACGCCGGGAGACGCTGCCGCGCCCGACCGGTTGTCCGCGCGTCGCGCCTGCGTTCTCCGTGCACTGTTGCCTCCCGTTTCATGGCCATCGAACCACGGTTAGCCCGCACTTCTCACCAGGGATCGTGGCGAGACCGTGCAAACGCTCGTAGATCCTGGCCGGCCCGCGGTAGGAGCCGATTCAATCGGCGACCCCATGTGGCAGATCGCCGAAGGGATTCGGCTCCTACCTCGGACGAGGTGGGCCAGGAGATGCGGGCGGTTGCGCGGGCGCAGCGGATTCATGGTGAGAAATGCGGGCTAGCCGGCCACCCCTCACGGCACCGGCACGCCATCGAAGAGGCGACCGACGATCGCCTCGGAACTGAGCCCCTCCGCCTGCGCCTCGTAGGTGGGCAGGATGCGGTGGCGCAGGACCTCCCGGCCCACCGCCTTGATGTCCTCGGGGATGACGTAGCCGCGGTGGTGTAGGAAGGCGTGGGCGCGCGCCGCGAGGTTGAGATAGATGGAGGCGCGCGGCGAGGCGCCGTACTCGATGAGCCCGGCGAGGTCGTCGAGCTGCGCGGCCGCAGGATTACGGCTCGCGCCCACCAGGGCGAGGATGTAGTCGTTGATCTTCGCGTCGACGTACACCTCGCGCACCACGCGCCCCGCCGACAGAATTTCCTGCAAGGTGGTCACCGGCTGCACCCACTCGGTGCGGTCGGCCACCACCATCTCGATGATGCGCCGCTCCTCGTCCAGCGACGGGTAGTCGATCACCACCTTGAGCATGAACCGGTCGACCTGGGCCTCGGGCAGGGGGTAGGTCCCTTCCTGCTCGATCGGGTTCTGGGTCGCCAGTACTAGGAACGGCTCCTCCAGGCGGTAGGTGGCGTCGCCAATGGTCACCTGGCGCTCCTGCATCGCCTCCAGGAGGGCCGACTGCACCTTGGCCGGCGCGCGGTTGATCTCATCGGCGAGGACGATGTTGGCGAAGATCGGCCCCTTGCGGGCGGTGAACTCACCGCTCTTGGGATTGAAGATCAGGGTGCCGACCAAATCCGCGGGCAACAGGTCGGGCGTGAATTGGATGCGCTTGAAGTGGCCCCCCACCGCGTCGGCCAAGGCGTTGACCGTGCGGGTCTTGGCCAGTCCCGGCACCCCCTCCAGCAGGACGTGGCCGCCACACAGCAGGCCGATGAGCAGCGAATCGACCATCTGCTCCTGGCCGATGACGACTCGGCCGATCTCGGCACGCAGGCGGCCCAGGAAGCGGCTCTCTGCGGCGATGCGTTCGGTGACGGCGGCTAGTTCTGCGTGCATGGCATTCTCACAGAATCAAAAAACGGGACCGCGAATGGACGCGAATGGGGTCGCGAATCAACGCGAATCGTTTCCGTATTGCGGTTACGTACCAGGAGGCGGCGGGACGGGGGTTCCGGCCTTGGTCTTCTGCACGTAGTTCATCTGCAAGGTGTAGAGGAGGTCATCGAGGACCCGTTGCTCCTCGGGGGTGAGGTTGCCTGCGGTCTTGTCCTTTAGGACCCGCAGCAGGTCGATCGCCTGGCGGGCGCCGCGCGGGTCCTCGGGGACCGGGCGGCTGGGATCCGCGAGCAGGCCCATCTGTGCCAGGGCCGAGGTGGCGAGGGTCTCGAACAGGGTGATGATGTCCACGCCGCCGTGCACCGACGGCTTGGGCGCGGTCTTTTGCTGGCGTTCCAGCCGCTGCTTGTCCGCCTCGCGCGTCTTGCGCAGCTTTTCCTTCTCCTGCTCTTGCAGGCTCACCTCGTCGGCATCGAGGTGCGACGTGCGCCGCTCCTTGAAGGTGAAGCCTTGTTCTTCGGCCATGGGGTTGCTCCGCTGGGTCTACGCTGGAGATGGTGTCTCGGTCATTGGGGCACGGGGTGGGGATTGGGGGATGAGGGGTGGATGTTCGCCGATGGCGGCCATCAATGATTTCAGGGACGCCTTCGATTCACGTCGTCATCTGGCGCCCGAAGGGCGGTCCTTCTCCCACCCCGCAACCCCCATCCCCCACTCACGGTTTCACCCCGAAGAACAGGGTGTTGCCGCTGCGTTTCACCAGGAACAGGGTGGCGCGCTCCTTGTCACGCGACTCGAGCGCCGCGTGGAACTGCTCGACGTTGGTGACGGACTTGCGGTTCACCTCCAGGAGGATGTCGCCGCGCCGGATCCCGGCCTCCCATGCCGGACCCCCCTGGTCGATGTCGGAGACCAGCAACCCTGCGCGCTCCTCGAGGTTCATGCTGTCGGCCAGCTCGGGCGTGATCTCCTGTAGGACCATGCCTAAGTCTTCGCTGCTGGTGTGACCGGGCGCGCCTTCGTCCTCCTCCATCAACAGGCCGACCTCGATCTGTAGGGTCTTGGACCGGCCGTCGCGGATCACCTCGATCTCCACCTTCTTGCCGACCGGCGTCGCGGCCACGGCACGCGGCAGCTCTTCCATCCTAGTAATTGGCCTGCCGTTGAACGCGACGATCACGTCCGAGCGTTTCACTCCCGCCGTGCCTGCCGGCGAGCCCTCGACCACGTCGGCGACTAATGCGCCGTCACGATCCTTCAGATCGAGGGACTCCTGAAGATCGGCGGTGATCTCCTGGATGTAGACGCCGATCCAGCCGCGGGTCACCTTGCCGTGCTCCTTGAGCTGCGGCATCACCTCTTTGGCCATGTTCACCGGCACCGCAAACCCGATCCCGGTACCGCCGGAGATGATCGCGGTGTTGATCCCCACCACCTCACCGCGGATGTTGAACAGGGGGCCACCGGAGTTGCCGGGGTTGATCGAGGCGTCGGTCTGGATGAAGTTGTCGTACGGCCCCGCGCCGATCACCCGCGCCTTGGCGGAGACGATGCCCTGGGTCACCGTATGAGAGAGGCCGAAGGGGTTGCCGATGGCCACCACCCATTCACCGACCTGCAAGGCGTCGGAGTCGCCGAGAGGGACGGCGAACAGCTTTTCGTGGGCATCGATCTTGACCAGGGCGAGGTCGGTCTTCGGGTCGCGGCCGACTACCTCGGCCTCGAACTCGTGCTCGTTGTTCAGCCGCACCGTCACCTTGTCCGCGTTCTCCACCACGTGGTTGTTGGTGACAATGTATCCCTCGCGCGAGACGATGAAGCCGGAGCCGAGACTCTTACGCTGAAACTCACGCGGCGGGCCGCCGCCCATACCCGGCCCCTCGAAGAAGCGGCGGAAGAAGTCCTCGAAGGGATCGTTGGGATTGGGTTGGCGCATCCCCGGCACATTGGGATGGCGCACGGTCTCGGTGGTGGAGATGTTGACCACCGCCGGGCGCAACCTCTCCGCGAGCTGGGAGAAGGTGTTCCAGCGTATCGGTGAGTCGGGGGCCGGAGCGGCCACGTCGCCGTCTTCCTCCCAGAACGGCTTGGCCGCGTCGGCGTGGACCGGGGTGGCGAGTAACGGGAGACACAGGACGACCAGCAGGAGGGTGCGAAACATCGGCAGAGATCCTTCGGGGGCTATAGAGAAGAACTAAGGCGCCTATCTTAACTCGCGGTGGTCATGCAGCGTCTACGACGGGCGCGCCCTGCGCGCTGGGAATATGAAGCGACGGCCGGTCGTTGCGCCCCCACAGAGGCGTCACGGGCGACATGATGGACGACAATCGGCGGCCGTCAACCCTGCTTGCGTGACGCGGCCGCGACGTGCGGGATCGGCTCGGATCCAGACCGCGCCCCGCCCACCCCTCTTGACAACAAGCGCAGTGCGTGGGTATTTCGCGTCCCGTTGCTGTCGATCCCGCGCCGGCTCACTGTGGGCAGGACCCTGCCTGCACGTCCCGCCGTCGCGTGCCGCGGGTCGGCGCTTAGCAAGCTGCAGCTCATGATCTACGTCGAGAACCTGCACAAGCGGTACGGCCCGATCGAGGCGGTGCGGGACGTCTCCTTCCACGTCGCACCGGGCGAGATCCTCGGGTTTCTCGGGCCGAACGGCGCGGGCAAGACCACCACCCTGCGTATCATCACCGGCTTCCTGCCGGCGACCTCCGGCAGGGTGACGGTGGGTGGCGACGACATCTTCGAGCATCCCCGGGCGGTGAAGGAGCGCATCGGTTACCTGCCGGAGGCCCCACCGCTCTATCCGGAGCTCACGGTCACGGAACAGCTTACCTTCGTCGCCCGGCTCAAGGGCGTGGCGCGGCGCAGGCGCAAGGCGGCGGTGAACGAAGCGATCGAGAAGACCGGGCTGACCGAGGTGCGGCGGCGGTTGGTAGCGAACCTCTCCAAGGGCTACCGCCAGCGCGTCGGGCTCGCCCAGACCCTGGTCAACAGCCCGCCGGTGCTGATCTTCGACGAGCCCACCGTCGGCCTCGACCCTAATCAGATCATCGAGATCCGCCAGCTCATCCAGTCCCTCGCGGGGGACCATACGATCATCCTGTCGAGCCACATCCTGCCGGAGGTGCGCGCTACCTGCCAGCGGGTGGTGATCATCCATCAGGGGCGGGTGGTCGCGACCGACACCTTCGACACCCTCGCCGCGCGCCTGCGCGACACGGAGAAGCACCGCATCGAGGTGGCGCGGCCGAGCCCGGCGCTGCAGGGTCGACTCGCGGCCCTGCCCGGCGTGGTGGCGGTGAGCGAGGCGGATAACGGCGTTCTGCTCGTGGAGACGGCGCTGGACGGTGACTGCCGGGAGGCGATCACCAAGACCGTGGTCGAGGGCGGCTTCGGTCTGCTGGCCTTCGAGGCGCAGCGCCTATCGCTGGAGGAAGTCTTCGTGCAGCTCACCACCGAGGAGGCGGGGGGGCCGGTGGCCGTGGAGGTGACGGCATGAGCGGGTTCGGCGCGATCCTGAGCCGCGAGTTGCGCGCCTACCTGATCAGCCCGGTGGCGTACGTCCTGTGCGCCGTCTTTCTGCTGCTCGCCGGCTACTTCTACTTCGACATCGTCACCTACTACGCGGCCCAGTCCCTGCGTGCCTCCCAGTTCCCCGGCGCCATCGAGCAGTTCACCGCCCACCAGGGGATCGTGGTGCCGCTGTTCTCCAACGTGGCGGTGATCCTGCTGCTCATCCTGCCGCTGCTCACCATGCGCCTGCTGGCGGAGGAGCGGGCCCGCGGCACCTATGAGCTGCTCTACACCGCGCCGGTCAATCTGACCGCCATCGTCCTGGGCAAGTTCCTGGCGGCGCTCATCCTCTACACCCTGATCCTCGCGATCAGCCTGGCATGGCCGCTGTACACGGTCACCCTCCTGCCCCTGGACTGGGGGCCGGTGGCCGCCGGCTACCTGGGCCTGTGGCTGATGGGGGCGGTATTCATCGCCGTGGGGCTGCTCGCATCGAGCCTCACCCAACACCAGATGATCGCCGCTCTGGTCAGCTTCGGCGTGTTGCTGCTCTCCTGGGTGATCGGTTGGGCCGGCCACAACCTGGAAGGCGACGCCGCCGATCTCCTGCAATACCTGTCGCTCCTCGACCATCTGGACAACTTCTTTCAGGGGGTGATCGACACCCGCGACTGCGTCTACTTCGTGAGCTTCACGGGCCTGGCGCTGCTCGCCACCCAGCGGCTGCTGGATTCCCAGAGGTGGCGCTCATGAGCTGGCGGCGCAGCCTGCAATACGGCGGCAGCTCGGCGCTCCTGGTCGTGCTCCTGGCCGGGGTGCTGGTGTTCGCCAACCTGATCTCCAACAACCATTACCGGCGGGTCGACACCACCGCCGCGGGGCTCTACACCCTGAGTCCGCAGACGGTGAAGGTGCTCGGTGAGCTTACCGAGCCGGTGCACGCCACGGCCTTCTTCGAGCCCGACACGCCGGCCCAGCGCGAGGCCACCCAACTCTTCGAGCAGTGCCGCGCGGTGACCCGCCAGTTCGACTACCGGTTCGTCGATCCGGACAAGCACCCCGCCGAGGCGCAGCGTCACAAGATCACCCAGTACAACACCATCCTCCTCACCCAGGGAGAGCGGGAGGTGCGGATCACCGCCTTCACGGAGTCGGAGATCACCTCGGGGCTGATCCGCGTCACCCGCGAGACGCGCCGCCAGATCCGCTTCACCAGCGGCCACGGCGAGCGCCCGCTGCGCGGCTTCGACCGCGATGGGCTCGACTCGGTGGCACGGGCATTGGAGGGCCAAGGGTTCGAGACCTCGGAGCTGCTCCTTCTGGAGGCGGGTGCGGTGCCCACCGATACCGACGTGCTGGTGGTGGCCGGGCCGCGTAAGCCTCTGCTCCCCGAGGAGATCGCGGCGCTGGCCGACTACCTGGACCGCGGCGGCAACGTCGTGATCCTCGCCGATCCGGACAGCACCTCGGACCTCGCCGCGCTCCTCGAGCCGTGGGGTATCGCGACGCCGGAGAAGGTGATCATCGATCCGACATCGCGCATGTTCGGGGGGGATTTCACCGTCCCTCTGGTGAGCCAGTATCCACCGCACGAGATCACCGAGGGGTTCAACCTCGCGGCCTTCTTCCCCGTCGCGCGGCCGATCGAGGAGGAGAAGCGCGCCGGTGTCACCCAGACGGTGATCGCCCGCACCGGCCCCGACGCATGGGGCGAGAGCGACATCAAGAGCTCGGAGGTGGCGTTCGACGACGGCGATTCCCAGGGGCCGGTGGCGGTGATGGTGCTGGCGGAACGTAGGGGGGAAGATGCGGTTACCGAGCCCGAGGAGGGAAGTGCTGCGGATGTCGCGGATCACGAGACCGGATCCGCTGAGACAACCAGCTCGCCGGCCGGCCAGGGTGGCCGCCTGCTGGTCGCCGGCGACGCCGACTTCCCCACCAACCAGTGGTTCGGGTTCTCCGGCAACGGCGACCTGTTCCTCAACGCGGTCACCTGGCTGGCCAAGGAGGAGGGACTGGTCTCGATCCGTGCCAAGGAGCACACGCCCCAGACCCTCGCCCTCACGCCCATCCAGGGCGCCACCCTGTTCTACGTCTTCGTTGCCGGCATGCCCCTGGTGGCGTTGACCGGCGCCTTCGGGGTGTGGCGCTGGCGGCGCGCACTGTGAGGAGATGAATTCCCCCCTCCCTCCGGGAGGGGGTCAGGGGGAGGGCGTACGGAGTGAGCGCTTTGCTGGGTCCACAACCGAACGGGCGGCAACTTCCATGCGCCCCCACCCCGACCCTCCCCCGGTGGGGGAGGGGGCCACGTTTATGAATCGCCTCGTCTCCCTGCTGATCGCCGCGCTCTTGCTCGCGGCCGTGGCCGCTTACTACTTCCAGGTGGATCGGCCGGCCCAGGAGCGCAAGGCGGAGGAGGAGGGGCAGCAGGAGGTCTTCCTCGACATCCCGCGCGACCGGGTCGACGCCATCGAGATCGAGCGCGACGGAGACACCATTCGCCTGGCACGCGACCCGCAGCGGCGCTGGTGGCTGCAGGCTCCCGAGGTGGCACCGGCCCGTCCTCAGGCGGTGGAGGACCTGCTCTACGAGGCGACCACCCCCGGGGTGCTGCGGCGATTCACGGTGGACGCGCAGGAGCGCGACGAGCTGGGACTGGACACGCCGGCCGCCACCCTCCACCTGGGCGGTGAGGGAATCGACGTAACGCTGCAGGTGGGGATCGACGCCCCCACCCTTCAGGGTCGCTACTACCTGGGACGGAGCGACGGCGACGAGGTGATCATCACCGCCTCGCCCTTGCGTCAGACCCTGCAAAAACCGGCGGAAGAGCTGCGGCGCCATCGGATCTTCGCCATCCCGCGCTGGCGAACGGTGGCCGTCGAGATGACCGACGGCGACCGCCGGCTGCGCCTGAGCAAAGGGGAAGAGGGCGTGTGGACGATCGCGGAGCCGGATCTTGGCCGTGCCGACGCCCGGCGGGTCACCGACTGGTTGGACGCGATGGACCAGGCAGAGGCGCCGGAGCTGGCCTCGCTGGCGGGTGCGGAGGCGCCGCTCATGATCACCGAGCCGTGGTCGAGCCTGCGCCTGGTCGATGACCAGCAGGCGGCGAGCGTGGTCCACCTGAGCCGCCAGCCTGGGGGGGATGCGGTGGCGTACCAGGAGGGGCTGGGGTTTTTCGGCACCCTGCCGGCGGCCACGGCCGCGCGCCTGTTGCCGGATGCCGAGGCGCTGCGCGATCGGCACGTCGCTCCGATCGAGGCGTACCGCGTGGATCGCATCGAGCTGGAGATGGGCGGCGCCGGCCTCACCCTGCGGCGTGCAGAAAGTCGCTGGATTACCGAAGACGATCGGGCGATCGCGGACGGCGTCGTGGACGACTATCTCCAGGACTTGGAGAACAGCGAGGGAACGCGGTACCGTGACGACCACATTGGTTTGGAAGGTGACGTTCCGCGCCTGCGCCTGTTCGAAGGTGAGCGGCTCCTGTGGGAGCTGGGCTTCTCCACCACGGCCTCCGCGGTGGGTCGCCTCCCCGACGGCCCCCTCCTGGAAGTGGATCCTGACCTCTATTCCCGTCTCCTACCCCCCATCGATCGCTTCACCGATCACCTCGCGACGCCAGATGCCCCGCCCACTCCAGAAACGCCCACCGCCTCCGAGCCCGCCCCATGATCCTGTCGACCAAAATCACTTACTCGGTGCGCGCCCTCTCCTACCTCGCGCTGCACGGTGACGGCCGTTACATCTCGCTAACCGAGATCGCCGAGGATGAGGGCATCTCACTCAACTACCTGGCCCACCTGTTCAGCAAGCTGCGCAACCGCGGGATCATCGAGTCAATCCGGGGCCGGCGCGGCGGCTATCGCCTGGCCCGCACGCCCGAAGAGATCTGTCTGTACGACATTATCGAGGCGATCGACATGCAGGATTTCCTCAATCTCAACCTTCCCGACTACATCGAGGACCATAGCAGTTGTCGCATGGTGACCGACCTCCTGTGGTCCGGCTTCGACCGCCACGTGCGTGATTTCCTCACCAACACCACCTTGGCGAGCGTTCTGGAGCTCACGGTCGCGGCGTGAGGCGCCGGCCCCCTGCGGCGATGTCGGTGTTCCACTCGGGTCAGCGAGTCGGCGTCCTGCTCGGTGCGTCGGTCCCGTATGCGCACTGATCGCACCTTCTCGATCGGCGTCATCGGCGGCGGGGGCTGGGGGACCGCCCTCGCCCACCTGTTGTGCGGTCAGGGTCATCGCGTCGTCCAGTGGGTGTTCGAGGCCGACCTCGCCGCGCGCATGCGGGAGACGCATGTCAACGACGTCTACCTGCCGGGCATCCGCCTGCCGGAGTCGCTGGTGATCGCCACCGACCTGGGGGAGGCCGTGGCGGACAAGGAGATCCTGCTGTCAGTCGTCCCGACGCAGTTCCTGCGGCCGGTGCTGCGCCAGCTCGACGGCCTGCTGCATGGTTCGCCATACCTGGTGAGCGCCACCAAGGGAATCGAGAACGACACCCTGATGCTGATCTCCGAGATCCTCGCGGAGGAGCTGCCGGGCATGCCGCCGGAGCGGTGCGCATACCTCTCCGGGCCGAGCTTCGCGCGCGAGGTGGCAAGCGGGCTGCCGACGGCGGTGACCGTCGCCTCCCTCAGCGAGACCACTGCGAAGACCGTGCAGGGGGCCTTCACCGCCCCCTACATGCGGGTCTACACGAGCCCGGATGTGGTGGGGGTGGAACTCGGCGGCGCGGTGAAGAACGTGATCGCGATCGCCACCGGCGCGTGCGACGGCCTCGGCCTCGGGGCCAACACCATCGCCGCCCTGATCACCCGCGGTCAGGCGGAGGTGGCGGCCCTGGGCACCGCCATGGGCGCCTCGCCCCTCACCTTTCTCGGTCTCGCCGGTATCGGCGACCTGGTCCTCACCTGCACCGGCGACCTCTCGCGGAACCGCACCGTGGGCAAACGCCTCGGCCGCGGGGAGAGCCTGCGCTCCATCCTCAAGGAGATGAAGATGGTGGCGGAGGGGGTGCGCACCACACGATCCGTCTATCATCTCGCCCAGCGCCTCGGCGTCTCCATGCCAATCTGCGGTGAGGTCTACCACGCCCTGTATGAAGGCGGCGACTTGCGCGGCGCGGTGGATCGGCTGATGGTTCGAGAATTGAAAGAAGAATGGGAACATCTGACCCACATCGGGGGTCCGGAGTGGAGGAGCCGCTGACGCCCTTCTCCGACCCAATGGTGGTCCAGCGGCTGCTGGCCACCGTCACCCTCGCTCACGATTCCACCCACTACCTGCACGGTCATCTCCTGACCATCCTGGGCTTCGCCGAGCTCCTCCAGGAGGAGGACGCGGAGAACCACAGGAAGGATGGCTACGGGGAGACGCTGGTGCGTGCGGCGCAGCGGCTTCGGGCGCGCCTCGATGCCCTGCTCTACCTGCTCGCCACCGCCAGCCGGCCGCCCCATTCACCTCGCCCGGAGGCCCTCGACGGGCTGGTGCGGGAGCTCGTCCTCGGCCAGGACGTGACCATCGACTGTCACGTCCCGGAGGGACGGAGCGTGGCGGTGGACGGGCAGGGATTGCGCTGCCTGCTGCGCGGGCTGCTGGCGCTCGCCGATCCGTCGCCGGCCATCACCCTCGCTCTCCGGCCGGCGCCGAGCGGCGCCGGGGAGTGGTTGGACGTGGCCTGCGGCCCAGCGACGCAGGACCCCTCGGCGCCCGGGCTGCATGCATCCACGTCCGCCGAACGAGCCACGGAGCTGGCGGTGATCGAGGGCCTGGCCACTGCCCTGGGGGGGAGCTGCACCGCGCATCCCTCCTCTGCGGGCGGGTGCGACCTGCGAGTCTCGCTCCCTTTGCCGGAACCGACACAACCCATCTCACCAGAGGGAGCGGGCTGAGGCCACCCCTCGCAAGGAATCCCATGTCGCGAAAAATGCTGGTCAACGCCGCGGAGGCGGAAGAAACCCGCGTCGCCATCTTGAGTGACGGCGTGCTCGACGAGCTCAACATCGAGTTTCACGCCCAGCGCAAGATCAAGGGCAACATCTACACCGCCACGGTGGTGCGGGTGGAGCCGTCCATCCAGGCGGCGTTCCTCGATTATGGAGCGGAGCGCCACGGCTTCCTGTCCATCTCCGAGGTCAACTTCAACCTCTTCAAGCCGAAGGGTGGCAAGCGGCGCATCGAGGACCTGTTGAAACGCGGCGACCGCGCAGTGGTGCAGGCGATCCGCGAGGAGCGTGGCCAGAAGGGCGCGGCGCTCTCCACCTTCGTCTCGCTTCCCGGTCGCTATCTGGTCTTTATGCCGAACTGCTCCGGCGGCGGGATCTCACGCAAGATCGAAGACGCGGCGGAGCGCAAGCAGCTCAAGGCATTCTTCGAGTCACTGGAGGCGGAGGAGGGCGGCGAGCCCCCCGGAATTATCATCCGCACCGCCGGCCTGGGACGTTCGATCGAAGACCTGCGGCGCGACTACCGCTACCTGAAGGAGCTGTGGGCACGGGTCCAGGAAGTGTACGAGAAGCGCGGCGACGCGGCGGGCCTGGTCTATCAGGAGCACGACATCATCACCCGCACCATCCGCGACTACTTCTCCAGCGACATCGACGAGATCATGGTGGACAACGAGGAGGTGGCCGAGCGCATCCGCGAGTTTCTGCGCCGCACGATGCCGGAGTACGTGGAGCGGGTGACGGCGCATCGCGAGAAGCGGCCGATCTTCTCGCGCTACCAGACCGAGGAGCAGATCGCCACCATCTACAAACGGCAGGTGCCCCTGCCTTCCGGTGGCTCGATCGTCATCGATCCCACCGAGGCACTGGTGGCGATCGACGTCAACTCCGGCCGCGCCAGCCAGTCGCGGTCGCCGGAGGAGACGTCGTTTCGCACCAACATGGAGGCCGCCACCGAGATCGCCCGGCAGCTCCGGTTACGCGACCTGGGGGGGCTGATCGTCTGCGACTTCATCGACATGACCGAGGCGAAGCACCGCCACCAAGTGGAAGAGAGACTGACCCAGGCGATGAAGGGCGACAAGGCGCGCTTCGACGTGGGCAAGATCTCCAAGTTTGGCCTGTTGGAGCTATCGCGACAGCGGGTCAAGGCATCCCTCCTGGAGGGCTCCCACGCGACCTGTCCGTTGTGCGAGGGCACCGGCCGGGTGGCCTCCGTCGAGTCGGTGGCGACCGGCTTCCTCCGTACCTTGCAGGCCACGGCGGCCAATCCGGGCGTGCAGCGTATCGAGCTCACCGTCGCGCCGTCGGTCGCGACCTATCTCCTCAACGACGGCCGCGACACCCTGGCCGACTTGGAGCGGCGCCGCGACGTGGAGATCTACGTCGCCACCGACCCGACCCTGCTGCCGCACCAGTCCCGGACCGAGGTGGTCAAACGGCGCCAGGAAGAGCTCCGGGAGATAGGGGAGGTGGCGACGCCCCTCGATGTGGCGGCACCCGAGATCGTGCCAGAGATAGCGGCGGCAGCGGTGGCGGAGCCCGCCACGGAGGAGGGCTCTCCGGGCCGCCGTCGCCGGCGGCGGCGGCGCAGCCGCGGCCGTGGCGTGGCCGAGCCCGTGAACGGTGAGACCGCGGCGCAGGCGGAGGAGCCATCCGTTGTGGAGGCGGTGCCCGTCGGGGAGACGATGACTGCATCGGAGGAGGCGACCATTTCCCTAGCCTTGGACACGGCGCAGGTTCCGCAGCCCAAAGTTGGCGCCGGGGCGGCCGAGGATACGACACAACCCGGTGGCAAGAAGAAGCGGCCACGGCGGCGCCGCCGCAAGAAGGGCGCCGCGTCCGCCGCCGAGGCCCCGTCTGTGGGCACGGCCTCGCCGTCCCCGCCTTCCCCTGCTCCGACGCCCGAGATCTTCCCCGATCAAGCCGCGCCCGCGGTGACCGGTGAGGAAGGAGTGGTAGCACCGAAGAAGAAACGGAAGAAGGCCGTCAAGAAGGTTGCCGCGGAGGGCCCAGCCGAACCGGCGGTACACACACCCGAGACACCTGGCCCACCGGCAGAGACCACGGTCACTGCCGCCCCCGCAGAGAGGAAACGCGCCCCGGCAAAGAAGCGCGCCGTAAAGAAGACGGCCGCCGCGCCCGTGGCTGCCGAGCCCCAACAGCCGGCTGTCGATGTGGCGCCGGCGGCGAAAAGGAAGCGTGCGGCGCCCAAGAAGAAGGCCGCCAAGAAGCGGGGCACGGCGTCACCGTCGGAGGGAGCCGCCTCCCCTGGCGATGCGGGCTAGCCCGCGGAGGATCGGACGGCAATCGACCCGTCGTCCGGATTACGTCCTGCCCGCGAGGGTGCGACGGTCATCCTGGCGCCGATCGAGGGCCGCGCCGCGCCGCTCCCGGAAGTAGTCGCCCTTGTAGATGGGGTCGCTTGCCGCTGCCAGCAGGGCAGCCAGCCGGTCGTACGCGCGGCGCAGAAACCGCCGTCGTTCTCCTTTGCGACGGTCCATGGCTACTCCCGGTGGGAGAGGGCTCTCTCCTGGCGGTCGATCCTGCATGGCATCCTGCCTATGGGTGAAGGTTGTGCGGTTTTCACGAGGGTGTGGGGTTTTTACTACGTATTCAAGCCGTGTGCCAACTATGGCAGGACCCGTCCATCTCTCTCAAACCAAGTAGAACAGTTTGTTTTTCCAGGGTTTGGAGTGCAACCCCAAAATGAGGCGGTCACCGACCGGCCTGTCGACCGTTCAAAAATTATACGGCTGTGCTTCCCACCGTCCATCAGCTCGATGCAATAACCTGCTGGAAACGTTGATTTTTCATGCCGTCCTCCCGCGTTTGTCCCATTTTTTAACAGTGACTCATTTTGCGACGCGACCCTGCAACGAATGGGTGACAATTCCCCACGAATGAACCGGACCCCGAGAAATATCGACTTCGCAGAGCTGGGCACCGCCACGGGCGGCGCGCGGCGGTGCCGCTTCCGCACCGACCACGGGGTCATCGATACCCCGTCGTTCATGCCCGTCGGCACCCGCGGCACGGTCAAGGGGCTCACGCCGCACCAAGTAGCGGAGGCGGGGGAGCCGGCCGTGGTCTTGGCCAACACCTTTCACCTCTTCCTCCAGCCGGGGCCGGAGCTGATCGCCAGGCACGGCGGTCTGCACCGCTTCATGGGGTGGCCCCGCTCGATCCTGACCGACTCCGGCGGCTTTCAGGTCTTCAGCCTTCCGGAACGCCAGGTCTCCGACGGCGGTGTCGCCTTCGCCGACCCGCGCAAGGAGCGGCCGCGCGGGGCGAGCGGCCGGATCTGGTTCGACGCCGAGGAATCGATCCGCATCCAGGGGCTCCTTGGCAGCGACATCGCCATGTGCTTCGACGAGTGCGTCGGCTCGGACGCCACCATGGCCGAGGCGGAGGCGGCGGTGGAGCGTACCTCGGCGTGGGCGGACCGGTGCCGCCACGCCCACCAGCGCGCGGACCAGCTCCTGTTCGGCATCGTCCAGGGCTTCACCCACCGCCATCTGCGAGAGCGCTCTGCGCGGGAGATCGCCACCCTCGGCTTCGATGGCTACGCGATCGGCGGCGTGTCGGTGGGCGAGGGGACCGACAAGATCCGCGAGGTCGTGGCGTATACCACGCCGCTCCTCCCCACGGATCGGCCTCGCTACCTCATGGGCGTGGGGCTCCCGGAGGACATCCTTGCCTCGGTCGCCGCCGGCTGCGACCTCTTCGACTGCGTCATCCCGGCCCGGTTCGGCCGCGGTGGCACCCTCTTCACCCGCACCGGCAAGGTGCGGATCCGCGACAAGCGCTATCGCCGCGACCTCCTGGCGGCGGACAAGGGGTGCCGCTGCTACACCTGCCGTACCTTCAGCCGCGCCTACCTGCACCACCTGTTTGCCCTCGATGAGCCCCTCGCCGCCACCCTCGCCACCATCCACAACCTATGTTTCTATCAGGACTTGATGGCGGGAATCCGCGGCGCCATCGAGGCGGGCGAGTTCGCCGACTTTCATGATCGCTTTCTCGATCGCTACCTGCCCCGCGGCAAGGGTCCGGGCTAGCTAGGTCTCGACCGCTACGTGTCCCCGCCGCAGATCGCCTGCGAGACCCCTGGCGGTGGCAGACTTCATCTAAGGAAGGCAGGAAGGGGTTGAGCGGCACGCACACATGACGTCCGTAACCCCCGAGGTTCCGCGCCATGCTGGGTAGTGGTGGGATGCACGCCGGGGCCTGGATGGATCGCCTCTTTGCCATTGAGTTACCACCCCTTCCTGCTTTCCTGCCCCCTTTCCGACCTTCCTTATAAAACGGTGCGTATCGAGGCGCCCGTTTTCTCTGCGCAATCATGGGCAGCGCGGCTTGAAAAACGCGCGCCCCTCGGCGAGGCTGGCACGGAATTACCGGCCCCGGAGGGGTCACCGTCGAGCTCAGGAGGAGCTCTCCATGCTGGCCCGTGCCCTTTCCGCGACCCCAGTGGGGGTGGCGGCCCATCCCATCGAAGTCGAGGTGGACATCGCCCGCGGCCTGCCGGCGATGAGCACCGTCGGTCTGCCGGACACGGCGGTGAAGGAGAGCCGCGAGCGGGTGCGGGCGGCGATCACCAACAGCGGCTTCCCCTTCCCGGACCAACGCATCACCGTCAACCTGGCGCCCGCCGACCTGCGCAAGGAGGGGGCGCGCTTCGACCTGGCCGTCGCCCTGACTCTCCTCGCGGCGGGGCGCAGCCTGCGCGGCGCCGACCTCTCCCGCTGGCTGATCCTCGGCGAGCTGGCCCTGGACGGCCGCGTGAAGGGGGTGCGCGGCGCCCTGTCCGTCGCCCTATGGCTGCGCCACCACGGCCACGGCCGGCGGCTGCTGGTGCCGCGGGTCAACGCGGTGGAGGCGGCCGTGGTGGAAGGGATCGAGGTGATCGGCGTGGACAGCCTCGCCCAGGCCGCGGCCATCCTCTGTGGCGAGCGGGAGGCGGAGCCCACGGTGATCGACCCGCGCACGCTGTTCGCCGCGCGCGACCGCGACCCCGGCATCGACCTGGCGGAGGTCGCCGGCCAGGAGCGCGCTAAACGTGCCCTGGAAATCGCCGCCGCGGGCTCCCACAACCTGCTGATGGTCGGCCCGCCGGGCAGCGGCAAGACCATGCTCGCCGAGCGCCTCCCTACCCTGTTGCCGCCCATGACCCTGGATGAGGCGCTGGAGACCACGCGCATCTACTCGGTACACGGCTCGCTTCCGCCCGGTGAGGGGCTGATCACCCGGCGGCCGTTTCGCAGCCCGCACCACTCGATCTCCGACGCCGGTCTCGTCGGTGGCGGCACCCTCC
>DASWHD010000263.1:0-2459 GCA_036393335.1 bacterium | reverse complement strand
GCGGAAGAACAGGGTGAAGTCCATGTTCGCCTGGTGCAGGAGTCCGTAGGCGTCGTCGATCAGCCCGTGATCGTCCGCGCGCGAGTCGTCGGTGATCGCCAGTCCGAACTTCTCGGCCTGCATGGCGGGCAGCGCCTCGTCGAGGGTCTCCGCGTAGCGCGCGATGCCGTCGCGCAGCACGTCGTGATCGGGGAGGACGGCGGCCAGGGCGTTGGCGAAGGCCATCAGGTTCCAGCGGGCGATGGCCGGCTGGTTGCCGAAGCGGTACCGCCGCCCCTGGGCGTCGGTGGTGTTAGGCGTCCAGTCCGGGTCGTAGTTGTCCAGCCAGCCGTAGGGGCCGTAGTCGATGGTCAGGCCGAGGATCGACAGGTTGTCGGTGTTCATCACCCCGTGCACGAAGCCGACCCGCTGCCACTCGACGACCAGCAGGGCGGTGCGCCGGCAGACCTCGATAAACCACGCGGCCCGTCTCTCCTCCCGGCTGCCGGTGAGCTCCGGGAAGTCGCGGTCGATGGTGAAGTCGACGAGCCGGTCGAGCAGCTCCCGCTCGTCGCGCGCGGCGAGGATCTCGAAGTTGCCCAGGCGGATGAACGACGGCGCCACCCGGCACACGATGGCCCCCGGCTCGGCCTGGGGGCGGCCGTCGTAGAACATGTCCCGGACCACCCGCTCCCCGGTGGCCACCAGACTCAACGCGCGGGTGGTGGGAATCCCCAGGTGGTACATGGCCTCGCTGCACAGGAACTCGCGGATGGACGAGCGCAGCACGGCGCGGCCGTCGGCGGTGCGCGAGTATGGGGTGAGGCCCGCGCCCTTGAGCTGGATGTCCCAGCGCCGGCCGGCGTGCACGATCTCCGCCAGGGTGATGGCCCGGCCGTCGCCCAGTTGCCCGGCCCACTGGCCGAACTGGTGGCCGCCGTAACACGCGGCGTAGGGCGTCATCCCCGGCAGCACTCTATTGCCCGCCAGCACCTCCACCATCTCGGGGCGTTGCATCTCCTCCGGGCTCAACCCCAACAGCTCGGCGACCTCGGGGAACCACGCCAGCAGGCGTGGGGCGGCAACCCGGGTGGGCGGGCAATGGCTCCAGCACACGTTAGGCGTCTGCCGCGGCTGGAGATGGCCCGAGGGGTCGCCGGGCAGCTCGCGGGTAAAGCGCGGCTGGTAGTCGAATCGGAGGGGCGGGTCCTGAATCTGCGGTGGGGTCATGGCGACGGTAGATCGCGTGCCGTGGGCATGGATCGGGCGAGAACACGGATCGATGGCGCGGCTTGCCAGTGATTCAGGTCAGAACTGTAGTGATTCGGGTCGCCAGTACGACAGCCGCAAGGGTGTATCGCGTGCGCGCTCTTCCCACGCGCTCCTGCCACCGGCATCATCGTGGCGGCCGGTCCCACAATCGCCGGGACGTGCTAGGCTGGCGGATCATTCGATTTACCAAAGGAAATTTTTCCGGTTCTGGAGGACGACACCCATGAATTTCGCGACCACGGCTACCCGCACCCGCCAATCGATGCTGGCGACCAACGAAGTGATCCGCAGCACCTACACCTTGCTCTCCATGACCCTGCTGTTCAGCGCGGCGATGGCGGCGCTGTCTGTGTGGCTGCGCATGCCGCCGATGGTCCACCTGCTGTCCGCCGGCGGCGCGCTGCTGCTCATCTGGCTGGTCCTGCCGCGCACCGCCCACTCGGCCAAGGGGCTGGGGGTGGTGTTCGCCATCACCGGCCTGCTCGGCTTTGGCCTCGGGCCGATCCTCACCCTGTATCTCGCCCTGCCCAACGGCCCGCAGATCGTGGCCACCGCCTTCGGTGGCACCGGCGTGATCTTCCTCGGCCTCTCCGGCTACGCCCTCGCCACGCGCCGCGACTTCAGCTTCCTCGGTGGCTTCCTGTTCACCGGCCTGCTGGTGGTGTTGGTGGCGGCCCTGGCCAACATCTTTCTCTCGGTCCCCGCCCTCTCCCTGGCCATCTCCGCGGCCGTCATCCTCATCATGAGCGGCTTCATCCTGTTCGACACCAGCCGCCTCATCAGCGGCGGCGAGACCAACTACATCCTCGCCACCGTCAGCCTCTATCTGAGCCTCTTCAACATCTTCGTCCATCTGCTGAGCCTGCTCGGGATCATGCGCAACGACGACTGACGCCCGGCGGTCCCTACATCTGTGCGCGAGGCTCCGTCCGGGGCCGCGGAAGGCAATTGCCAGGGGGATGCGGTCGGGTGGCACTATGGCACCGTGGAGCAAGATCGGCTGGGCGCTGCTGCTCGGCGTGATGGTCGTCGCGCTCATCCCGCGCCTGCGGGAGGTGATGACCCACGCCCCCAGGGGTGGCCTCGATGACTGGACCGCCGCCCTCCTGCCCCTCGCCCTGGTGGTCGCGTTCGTGGCGCTGCTGCTGTGGTTGGTCTAACCCGCATTTCTCACCACGAATCTGCTGCGCCCGCGCAACCGCCCTGCC
>DASWHD010000262.1:0-11695 GCA_036393335.1 bacterium | reverse complement strand
TCGTGGTCGAGGCCGTCGCAGGCGATGGTGTGGTCGGCGTAGCGGCGGTAAAGGGGGAGGCGCTCCGCGTAGAGCTCGGCGAACGACTGGCCCGGGGCGCGCACGATGCCGCGCTCGGCGGCGTCGCCGAGACGTTCGTGGAGCAAGGCCACGCCGACTTCGAGAAAGATCACCTCCCCGGCCGCCCTCAGGTGGCGCATCGCCGCCGGTGAGTACACCACGCTGCCGCCGGTCGCCACCACATGGCCGCGCACCGCGAGCTCCAGCACGCGCTGCTCCTCCACGGCGCGCATGGCGGCGAGACCGCGGCCGTCGATGATCTCCTGCAGCCGGCAGCCTTCCAGCGACTGGATCCACACATCGGTGTCGATGAACGGCCGGCCCATGGCCTTGGCGAGGAGCACGCCGCACGTCGACTTGCCGGCCCCCGGCATGCCGATCAGGACGAGGTTGCGGTTGGGGGGGGTCATTGAGGGGTGGGGGATGGGGGGTGAGGGGCGGGGGAAAGGTGCCGGCCCTGCGGGCCGGTCGATGTTGATCCGAAGCCACCCCCGAAACACTCCACGGGCCGCCCAAGGCGGCCAACCACCCCCCCATCCCCCATCCCCCACTCCTCACCCCGTATTCGCATCCCCGCTATCCCCTGCTGGCTAGTGGCACATAGTCTCGCTGAGCAACACCAGTGTAGATCTGCCGCGGGCGTCCGATCTTGAAGGTCGGGTCCTTGTGCAGCTCCACCCACTGGGCGATCCAGCCGGGCAGGCGGCCAATGGCGAACATGACGGTGAACATGTTTACCGGGATGCCGATCGCCTGATAGATGATGCCCGAGTAGAAGTCGACGTTGGGGTAGAGCTTGCGCGCGATGAAGTAGTCGTCCGCCAGGGCGATCTCCTCCAGCTCCATGGCGATGTCCAGGAGCCGCGACTTGACGTTGAGCTGCTGGAGCACGTTGACGCACGCCTTCTTGATGATCTTGGCGCGCGGGTCGAAGTTCTTGTACACGCGGTGGCCGAAGCCCATCAGCCGTACCCCCTCCTCGCGCCGCTTGACCCGTTCGAGGAATTGCTTGCCGGTCTCGCCGCCCTCGGCGATGCGCTGTAGCATCTCCACCACGGCCTGGTTGGCGCCGCCGTGTAGCGGCCCCCACAGGGCAGAGATCCCGGCCGAGATGCAGGCGAAGAGATTGGCCATCGACGAGCCGACCAGCCGCACGGTGGAGGTCGAGCAGTTCTGCTCGTGGTCGGCGTGCAGGATCCACAACACGTCGAGGGCCTTCGCCACCACCGGGTTGACCTCGTACTCCTCGCACGGCGTGCCAAACATCATCCGCAGGTAGCCGCTGGCGTAGTCCAGGTGGTTCTTCGGATAGAGCCGCGGCTGACCGATGGAGGTCTTGTAGGAGTAGGCGGCGATCGTCGGCATCTTGGCCAGCAGCCGATGGATCGAAATCCTCACCTGCTCCGGATCGCGTGGATCGAGGGAGTCCTGGTAGAAGGTCGAGAGGGCGCCGATCACCGCGGCACACACCGCCATGGGGTGCGCGTCCCGCGGCAGGGCCTCGTAGAAGCGGCGCATGTTCTCATGGACCATGGAGTGGTGGCGGATCGAGTCGTCCCACGCCGCCAGCGTCGTGCCCGTGGGCAGCTCGCCGTAAATCAGCAGGTAGGCGACCTCCAGGAACGACGAGCGCTCCGCGAGTTGCTCGATCGGGTAGCCGCGGTAGCGCAGGATCCCCTTCTCACCGTCGAGAAAGGTGACCGCGCTCTGGCAGCTCCCGGTGTTGACGTAGCCCGGATCGAGGGTGATGTAGCCGGTCTCCTTGCGCAGGCGGGTGATGTCCAGCCCGCGCTCGCTCTCCGAGCCGATGGTCACCGGTAGCTCGCACCTCTTGCCGTCGATGGTGAGTGTGATACTGGAATCGCTCATCGTGTCGCTCCCTGGGATCGCTTGCGTCGCCCGGCCTGACGCGGAATCTGTACGGGGTGTGGCCGGCCAGAAGACGGGGGTATGGGCTCAGGGCATGGTCTTATTAAAAAGTATGGCGTGGGAACCCAATCTGGGCGAAACCTGCCCCAGGGCTCGCTCTTCTGACAAGCCCGTACCACGGCCGCGGCATGTTCGCCGGTGCGCCCTACGACCTCATACCCGGCCGGCCGCGGCCAGGGTGCGTGCGATGAGGTCGCGCAGCTCGTGGTCCGCGATGGTCGCCGCGGCCGTCCGGGCACGGTCGCGGGTCGCGGCGTCCACGGTCGGGGGTGCCGGCCGGAGGTCCGGGGTCTCGGCCGGTGGTAGGGTGCGCTGTACCAGCCGGACATCCTGCAACCAACCGCCTCCGGCCCACTGGTTGATCCGCTCCACCAGCACGGGCCGTTGATAGTTGAGCTCCGTCAGCCACGCCGCCTCATCGACGAACAGGGTGAGGACCGCATGGCTCAGGTAGCCGGGAACGGTGTGGTCGGCGATCGCCCGTCCCACCACGGTCGGCCAAGCCGCGCGCAGGCGGCCGACGCGGCCGCCATCCTGCACCCCTTTCTTGTTCTTGAGCAACCGGGCCACCAGCCCGTCGACGGACTGAAAACCCGCTTCGCCACGTGCTCCCATGGCCGTTTCCCGCTCGTGGCGACGGCCTTTAGCGGCTCGCCGCGAGCACCTGGGTGAGGACCTTGTCGTTGAACCGAATCTTTGCCTCCTGCTGCAGGTTGGTCACCAGCACCTCCATGGTGAGCTGGTGTTTCGCCGCCAGCAGGTGGCGCTCGATCTGTTCTTGGGCGCCGGCCAGCCCCGCCTCGTCCGGCGGGATGACCTCCAGACGATGCATCACCGCGGCGCCGCCTGCCCCACTCAGGGTGATCGCCGACCGCCCTTCGGGCAGATCGAAGACCTCCGTAGCGTCGCCGTAGGCGCGCAGGGCGGCCGGAAGGTTCGCGCGGGTGAAGGGTGCGGTGGTGGTCGTGGAGAGGCCGATCTCTCCGGCGAGCTTGGCCAGGTCGCCACCGGCGTCGAGGGCCGCGCGCCACTCCTCGGCGGTTGCGGTGGCGAGGGCCTGCGCCTTCTCGCTGCGCAGATCGCTCTCCACCTGCGCGCGTGCCTCGTCGAGGCTCTCGGTGCGGGCCGGGATTCGCTCCACCGCGCGGAACACGTAGAACACGTCACCGGCCTCTACCGGTCGACCCACCTGCCCCTGGCCGGTCTCGAACAGGGCCTCCACCAGGGGTTGTGGGAGGGGAACGTCGGCCGCCGCGAATGGGCCCGCCTCCTGCCAGGTGAGGCCGGCGTCGCTGGCCACCTGGGTCGGATCGGCGCCGTCGGCGAGCTGCCCTTGCAGGGCCGAGGCGCGGGCCAGGGCAATGGTCTTGGCCTGGCGCTCCACCACTCGGCGCCGCAGCTCGTCGGCCACGGCCTCCTGCGGCCGCAGGCCTCCAGGATCGTGTGCCTCGACCTTGATGACGTGGAAGCCAAACGAGGTACGCACGGGACCAACCACCTCGCCGGCCGCGGCGCCAAAGGTCGCGTCCTCGAATGCGGGGACCATCTGCCCACGGTGGAATTCGCCCAGGTCGCCGCCCACGGACGCCGTGGTGTCCTCCGAGGTCGCGCGCGCGAGGGTGGCAAAGTCTTCACCGGCCACGGCCCGTTCATAGATTGCCTGCGCCCGGGCCTCGGCCGCCTGAACGGCCGCCTCGTCGGCGGTGGCGGCGACCCGGGAGAGGATGTGGCGGGCACGCACGGTCTCCGGCCGCTCGAAGTCCTCCAGATGGCTCTCGTATTCGGCGGTGAGCTCCTCGGCGCTCGGCTGCACCTCCGCCGCGAAGTCCGCAGGGCGCAAGGTCAGGTACGCGATCCGTGCCTGCTCCGGCGCGACGTATCGCTCCGTGTGGGTCGCGTAGGAGGCGGCGATCTCCTCATCGTTCATCTTGACTCGGTCGAGGAGTTGATCGACCTGCACCACGGTATAGGCGATCCGCACCTTCTCGGCCTGTTGCCGATATGCCTCCGCCACCTCGCCGTCGGAGACCGCCAGGCTACCGCGCACGAGCTGACTGAGATGGATCGACTGCAAGAGCTCCCGCTGGTTAGTCTCGAAGATGTCCGCCGTCATGCGCCGATTGCGCAGGTAGGCGTCGTAGAACTCCTTGCGGAACACCCCGCCTTCCTGGAAGCCCGGAGAGTTGCGGATTGCGTCGCGCAGCTCCGCATCGCTCACCTCGATGCCCACGTCCTCCGCGGCGTTGGCGAGCAGGCGGCGTTGAACCAGGTTGTCCAGGGCACGCCGCTTGAGACCGAGCTGCTCGATCATCGCGGGGTCGAGCGACGTGCCACCGGTCGCCTGCTGGAACGACAGGGCGAGATTCTGGAACTCCTGGGCGTAGTCGCGGTACAGGATCTCCTCCCCGTCGACCCAGGCGAGGATGCCGGCCGGGTTGTTGGCCGCGCCGCCCTTTCCCCACGCATAGAAGATGGTGACGATGAAGGCAGCGATGACCAGCCACAGAACCGACTGCAGCGAGCGGATGCTCTGGCGCATCGTGGTGAGCATGGATCTCCCCTTCGGACGGCGGTCGGTGAGCTTCGCCGAACCCGCCAAGGATTGGGCTCAGACGGAGCGCCCAGGGTAGCGCTTTGGTGTCAACAAAGCGCTCACTATAGGGAATGGCTGAAAGCAAAAACAAGAAATGCAGAATGGTTCGGGGCGCCCGTGCTTGTCACCGCAAAGAGCGCGCTGATATGATGCGCAAACTTGTGCACGTAAGCGCAACGCATTGACTTAACAGGTCTTTTGCGGACCTCTTCCCCTGTCACCACATGCTCTGGAACTATCTCCTCGGACTCTTTTCCAACGATCTTGCGATCGACCTGGGCACCGCCAACACCCTGGTCTACGTCAAGGGTCACGGAATCGTTTGTAACGAGCCATCGGTGGTGGCGATTGCCCAGAACTCGCGCAAGGTGCTCGCCGTGGGCAAGGAGGCCCGCGACATGCTGGGCAAGACGCCGGCCTCGATCACCGCCATCCGGCCGATGAAGGACGGCGTGATCGCCGACTTCGAGATCACCGAGGAGATGCTGCGCTACTTCATCCGCAAGGTGCACAACCGCCGCGCGTTGGTGAGCCCGCGCATCATCGTCTGCGTCCCCTCCGGGATCACCCCGGTGGAGCAGCGGGCGGTGCGCGAGGCGGCGATGAGCGCCGGCGCGCGTGAAGTCTACCTGATCGAGGAGCCGATGGCGGCAGCGATCGGCGCCGGTCTGCCGATCACCGAGGCGAACGGCAACATGGTGGTAGACATCGGCGGCGGCACCACCGACGTCGCAATCATCTCCCTCGCCGGGATCGTCTTCTCCCAGAGCGTGCGGGTCGGCGGCGACAAGATGGATGACGCCATTCTGCAGCACATCAAGCGCAAATATAACTTGCTGGTAGGCGAGCGAATGGCGGAGAAGGTGAAGATCCAGCTCGGTTCCGCCTTCGCCACCACCGACGGCAAGACCATGGAGGTCAAGGGCCGTGACCTGGTCTCCGGCATCCCGAAGACCGTGGTAATCGATGACGAGGAGATCCGCGCCGCGCTCGCCGAGCCGGTGTCGCAGATCGTCGAGACGGTGAAGTTCGCCCTGGAGAACACGCCGCCCGAGTTGTCGGCGGACATCGTCGACAACGGCATGGTGCTCGCTGGCGGTGGCGCCCTGCTCACCGGCATGGAGCAACTCCTGCGCGAGGCCACCGGCGTGCCCGTCACCCTGGCCCCGGACCCCTTGTGTGCCGTGGTGTTGGGCACCGGCAAGGCCCTCGACGAGCTGGAGTTGCTCAGACAAATTACCGTTGAGTGAGGGAAGGAACACCCCCCGTCAGCGCCTGCGCTGGCTCAATCCATGCTTAGACTCCTGGGGAAATATCGTCACGCCCTGGGGCTTACCGCGTGCCTCCTGCTGGGCACCGCGCTCCTGTCGGCGCAACAGCAAGACGCAGCGCGGCTCGCCTGGGTCGAGCAGCTTGCCATGGCCGTGGCCTCGCCGGTGGAGCGATTCGTCGTCGGGGGCACCCGGGCGGTGCGCCACTCCTGGGAACGTCACTTTCAGCTTGCCCATCTGGCCGAGGAAAATCGTGTCCTGCGGGCCAAGCTGGAGGCCGCCCAGGCCGAGGCCCATCACATCGCCCAGGTGGAGGCCGAGAACGAGCGCCTCGCCCGCCTCCTGCACTTCGCCCCGGATAATACCGATCTGCCGATGGTGGTCGCCCAGGTGATCGGTCGCGAGGTGAATAGCTGGTATGAGGCGATCGATCTCAATCGCGGCGTGACCGACGGCGTCCACGCGGGCCTCGCGGTGATCACCAACCGCGGCGTCGTCGGCGTAGTGCATCGCGCGGCGGCCAACCACTGCCGGGTGCGCTTGATCACCGACCCCGCCTCGTCCCTGCCCGTGCTTCTGGAGCAGCAGCGCGAGAAGTGCATCCTCGCCGGCCAAGGTCGCGGCTGCCGTCTCAAGTACCTGGAGAGCGGCACGACCGTGGTCCCGGGCGACGCGGTCATCACCTCCGGCTATGGGGGAATCTTTCCCAAGGGGCTCCTGGTCGGACGGGTGCGCACCGTCTCCGACCCTGGCAACGCTCTCTTCCAGGCGGTCGAGGTGGAACCGTCCGTCGACCTGTCGCGGCTGGAGGAGGTGTTTGTGTTTCTCCAGACCTCACAGGGCGACGACTCCCTCGCGCCGTGAGTGCGGTGTGCCGCGTCGGCGTCCGATGAGCCGTCGCCACCGAGCCGATGCGCAGCCTTGCAGGGATCCTGGTGGTCGTGCTGTCCGTGCCGTTGCAGGTCAGCTTCACGACCCTCACCGGCCTGCACTGCGATCTCTCTCTGGTCGCGATCTACTTTTGCGGCCTCTACTACGGTAAGACGGCGGGCATGGCTGCCGGCGCCGGGCTCGGCCTGTTTCTCGATGGCCTCTCGTTGGGCTTCGTTGGCCTGCGCCTGATCAGTCGCACGGTGGCGGGCTATATGGCGGCGGTCTCGCGGCGCCACCTCTTTGCCCGCAATCCGCTATTTCACTTCATGTCGCTCTTGGTGCTCGGCAGCCTCACCCACATGGTCGAGTGGTTGTTGGTGGTCCTCATCGGCCAGGCCACCCTGGGGGAGGGACAGATACTGCTCACGGAAGTACCGCAGGTGGTGCTGACCGCTGCCGTCGGGGTCGTCGCGATCTCCGCGGCACTGCGTTGCGGCTTTGCTCCGGACGATCTCAGTCACTACCCTCACCGCTAGCGTTCGGTGATTAGGATTACGCACCGTGCACCGCTCTCCAGAGACGACGACCACCCGCTGATCGTCACCCTGCAATGGCTCGCCGTCGTCTTGGTCGCAAGCCGCCCCTGAGCGAGCTGGGGCGTATCAAGCAGCGTACCGTGTGGATCGGTGCGTTGCTGCTGTTGGGCTTTGTCGCTCTGGTGCTGCGTTTGTGGAGCCTGCAGATCTTGCACGGCGAACGGTACCGCGACCTCGCCGACCGCAATGTCTTCCGCGTCGTCACGTTGCCGTCTCTGCGCGGGGCGATCCGAGATCGCCAGGGCGTGGTGCTGGTGGACAATCGGCCGGCGTACGACTTGGTTGCGATTCCGGAAGACCTCGCCGAGCGCCTGCGGGTGCCGGACCGGTTGCGGAATCTCTTTCCCGGTGAAGGACCCGCGTTCGATCAGGCGCTGGCGGCGGCGCG
This sequence comes from bacterium, assembly GCA_036393335.1. Classification (GTDB taxonomy): domain Bacteria; phylum CG2-30-53-67; class CG2-30-53-67; order CG2-30-70-394; family CG2-30-70-394; genus DASWHD01. The sequence goes on along the minus strand of DASWHD010000262.1, from coordinate 3,985 downwards.
CCAGCGACGCATCCCCTCCTTTCGGCCCGTGGTGTTGAAAAGCGACATTGGCTGGCAGGCGATGGCCCGGGTCGAGCAAAACGCGGCGGAGATGGTAGGGATCTCCATCCAGCCCGCGCCGGTACGCCACTACCCGTACGGCCCCCTCGCTGCGCACATCCTGGGGTACGTGGGCAAGATCAGCGAGGAGCAGCTTGCCGACCGGGCGTTCGCCGACTATCACGGCAACGACGTCATCGGCCAGGCCGGCATGGAACGCATCTTCGAGCCGGTGGTGCGCGGCCGCGACGGCTATAAGCTGATCCAGGTAGACTCGCTGGGTCGGGAGCAATCGGCGCTGTCCGTGGTGCAGCCCAGCAGCGGTGCCGATCTTTACCTGACGATCGACGTCCGTCTCCAGCAAGAAGCGGAGCGGCTCCTTGGGGATCGGGCCGGCGCCGTGGTGGCGATGGATCCGCGCAGTGGCGCGCTGCTTGCCGCCGTCTCCCACCCCGCCTTCGATCCCAACCGCTTCGCCACCGGCCTGAGCCAGGAGGACTGGCGGCAACTACGTAACGACCCCGCCGTACCCCTGATGGACCGAGTAACCCAGGGCCAGTACCCGCCCGGATCGGTGTTCAAGGTGGTCCTGGCCGCGGCGGCCCTGGAGACGGACTTGGGCAACGAGCGCTACCGCTGCGACGGCGGTCTCGAATACCACGGCCGGCGCTACCGCTGCTGGCGCAAGTACGGCCACGGGCCGATCGAGCTGCACCGCTCCCTAGTGGAATCGTGTGACGTCTTTTATTACGAGCTCGGCATCCGTCTGGGCATCGACCGCATCGCCCAGTATGCCCGCCGCTTCGGCCTCGGTCGGCCCTCCGGCGTGGAGCTGCCGGGCGAAGTGGCCGGGCTCATCCCGGACCAGGCATGGAAGCGCCGCCAGCGCCATGAGCCGTGGTGGGGGGGTGAAACCCTGTCAGCCTCGATCGGCCAGGGATTCGTCCTGACCACTCCGCTACAGCTCTGCCGCATGACGGCGGCGGTGGCCGGCGATGGGATCCTGCGGCGGCCGTTCGTCGGGGCGATGGGCGTGGCCACGGACGGCAGTCGCTCCTTCCTGGCGGGCGACCAGCAGGAGGGCGTCCTACCTCTCGCGGTCGCCCACCTGGATACCCTGCGCGGCGCACTGGAGGCGGCGGTAGCCGGGCAGAAGGGCACCGGCCGCCGCGCCCGGGTCGACGGAGTACGCGTGGCGGGCAAGACTGGTACCGCCCAGGTGGTGGGCATGGAGGAGGACGAGGCGGACACGGGCGACGAGCCGGAAACAGAGCAGGAGGATGGCCCGCCCAAGCACTACCGTGACCACGCCCTGTTCATCTGCTTCGCGCCGGTCGAGTTACCGACCATCGCGGTCGCCGTGGTGGTCGAGCACGGGGGCCACGGCGGCCAATCGGCGGCCCCGGTCGCCGGGGCGTTGCTCGACTCTTACTTCCGCCACCCGGAGATGGCCGAGCCGTTCCTCTCCCCGTCGTCGCCCGCGGTGCGGGCCGCAACGGGAAAGAAGGGGTTAGGGACTAGGGTTAGGGGATAGGGGGTGGATGGCCGCCTGGCGGCGGCCAGGAGTTTTTTTGGAGTCATTGATGAATGATCATCGCCAGCCCGAAGGGCGGGCACCACTCTCTAGCCCCTAGCCCCTAAAAATGTTCGATCGCCGGCTCCTGCATAACATCGACTACTGGTTTCTCTTCCTGGTGGCGGCCCTCACCCTCCTCGGGCTCGGTGCCCTGTACGCCGCCACCGGCGATCCCGGAGGATCCTTGGCGACGACCTTTCGCCACCAGCTCTGGTGGATCGGCATCGGCCTCTTGGGAATGGCGCTCGTCGCGCCCCTGAACTACAACAAGCTGCGGGTATGGGCCTACTTCTTCTACGCCTTGTGTCTGCTGCTGCTGCTGCTGGTGCTGCTGGTGGGGCATACCGGCCTCGGGGCCCAGCGGTGGGTGAATATCGGCCCGTTTCGCCTACAGCCTTCGGAGGTGAGCAAGCTGGCGGTCATCCTCGCCCTGGCCCGGTTTCTCGCCGCCGGCCGCTTCCGGGGGAGCCTCGGCCTGCGGGAGATCCTCGGCCCCACCCTGCTCCTCGTCCTTCCCCTGATCCTGATCCTGCAGCAGCCCGACCTCGGCACCTCCCTGATGTTCCTGTTCATCGGCGGCGTCATGGTCTTCTGTGCCGGCCTGCAGCTCTGGTTGATCGCCGCGGTCTTTCCGATCACGGTGTTCCTGGCGCCGATCCTGTGGCGCGGGCTCCAGGACTACCAGCAGCGGCGCATCCTCGCGTTCTTGAAGCCGGATCTCGACCCGTTCGGCTCTGGCTATCACGTCATCCAGAGCAAGATCGCCATCGGCTCGGGCGGTCTGTGGGGCAAGGGGCTCTTTCAGGGGACCCAGAGCGAGCTGCACTTCCTCCCCGAGCAGCACACCGATTTCATCTTCTCGGTGATCGCCGAGCAGTTCGGACTGGTCGGCTGCCTCCTCTTCCTGCTCCTCTACACCCTCCTGATCCTGCGCGGCCTGGAGATCGCCTACGAGACCGATGACACCTTCGGTGCCCTGATCGTGGTCGGCGTCACCACGATGATTGCGTTCTACGTCCTGGTGAACGTGGGCATGACCACCGGCCTGCTACCGGTGGTCGGGGTACCCCTGCCGTTCGTCAGCTACGGTGGCTCCTCGATGCTCACCATGTGGATGGGGGCCGGATTAATCCTCAACGTGCGCATGCGCAAGTTCCTGTTCCAGGCGAAACAGGGGACGTGAGGACGCCAGCGCCATAGCCCATGATGCCGGACGATGGTGGCTCCCGGGAGCGAACCCGCTTGCACCCGGCCAAATCAGGGCAACATACTCGTTCCGGTCTGCACGGGCTCTCCTCAATCTCTCGCCGTGGCCGGCCGCATGCAACCCAATACCGCCGAGCTCGAAGCCGTGCTTGCCGAGTGGCAAACCCGCCTGGCGGCGCCTCTCTACTGGGAGGTGCGACCATACGGCCTGTGGGTTCGCGGCGCGGTGCCGAACCTCACCCTCCGCCGGGAGATCACCGAGGCGATCGCCGCCCAGGTGGCGGAGATGCCGGTGATCAACGAGATCACCGTGATTTGCGCGGAGCCGGTCGCCGACCAGGTGATCCTGCGCTATGTGCGCACCGCCCTGAACGCCGACCCGGGGGTGGTCCACGAGACCCTCACCATCGAGGTGGCAGAAGGGATCGCCAGCCTGATCGGCGAGGTCGGCAGCCCGGCGGAGCTGGCCCGGGTGATCGACGTGGCGACCACCGTGCGGGGGGTGCGCGGCATCGTCAACCTGCTGCGGGTCGCTCCGGACGCGCAGCAACGCGACCTGCGCATCGTCCGCCAGGTGATGGACCGGCTTGCCTTTGCCCGGGAGATCGACGACCGCATGGTCCGCGTGATGGTGGCGAACGGCACCGTGGTGCTCCTCGGGTCCGTAGCCACCGACGGCGCCCGGCGCCAGGCGGAGCAGATCGCCGCCGCCGTCGACGGCGTGAGCGGCGTACGCAACCGGCTGCAGGTCGGGTAGCGGTCGACTGCGCGGCGACGCGCGGCGATCCTGACCGGTCCGGGTAGGAGCCGATTCCACCGGCGATCCAGGCCCGCCGGCCTGCTGCCTCTCTGGGTGCGAATCTGCACCGGCAGGCAGCCCAGGCGCAGATCGCCCGAAGGATCCGGCTCCTATCGGGGGCGGCGGACCACGCGGCAATCCCCCAATCCAAGGTAGGAGCCGGTTGCACCGGCGACCCGCGCCGTAGGCGCGGCAGGCCCGAAGGGCCTGAATCACCGACCTGCCTGCCGGCAGGCAGGAGGGATTCGGCTCCTACCGGGTCAGCGCGGACGGCACGGGCTCGGGTGGACAATCCTTGTCGGGGCGGCCCGGCGGAGGACCCACACATGCGGCGGGTAGGCGCGGCAGTCCGCTCACCACGGCCA
>DASWHD010000261.1:0-8168 GCA_036393335.1 bacterium | reverse complement strand
CCGGGGCTAGCCTCCTCGGCTCCTCGCGGGGGGCCGGTGGCCAGGCCGCGCGGCCCCAGTTGGCACGAACATCGATCATTGGGGCGTCGACAAGCGGTAAGTCACAGGGTTTTGATCCCTGCATTCGTAGGTTCGAATCCTACCGCCCCAGCCACCGCCCCGACCGCCATCGCCGATCTCGCCTCCACCCTCGCTGCGGATGCAGAACACCGTGAAGATCTTCTCCGGTAATTCCAACGTCCCCCTCGCCCTGGAGATCTGCGAGGAGGTGGGGGTGAGCCTGTCGGCGGCCCAGGTCGACCGCTTCTCGGATGGCGAGATCCACGTGGCGCTGGGCGAGAACGTGCGTGGTTTCGACTGCTTCGTCGTCCAGTCGACCTGTCACCCTTGTAACGACCACCTCATGGAGGTGCTGGTGATGATCGACGCCCTGAAGCGGGCGTCGGCGCGGCGCATCACTGCCGTGATGCCGTACTATGGCTACGCCCGCCAGGACCGCAAGGTGATGCCGCGGGTCCCGATCACGGCGCGGCTGGTGGCGGACCTATTGTCCACCGCCGGGATCGCCCGACTCCTCACCATGGACCTCCACACCGGCCAGATCCAGGGGTTCTTCGACGGACCGGTGGACAACATCTACGCGACCCCGATCTTCATCGAGTACTTGAACACCAAGAAATTCCGCGACCTGGTGGTCGTGTCGCCGGACGCCGGCGGTGTGGAACGTGCCCGGGCTACCGCGAAGCGCCTCAACGACGCCTCCCTGGCGATCATCGATAAGCGGCGCGACGGCCCGAACGTGGCCAAGGTGATGCACATCGTCGGCGACGTGGAGGGCCGGGACTGCCTGATCGTCGACGACATGATCGACACCGGTGGCACCCTCTCCGAGGCGGTGAGCGCCCTGCTGGACCACGGGGCGCGGCGCGTGCTGGCCGCCTGTACCCATCCGGTCCTCTCCGGCCCGGCCTTCGAGCGGATCGAGAGATCGGGCCTGGAAGAGCTGGTGGTGAGCAACACCATCCCGATTCCGGACGGGGTGAAGCGCGACAAGATCACCGTCCTCTCCGTGGGCCGCTACATGGGTCGGGCGATTCGCAACATCCACGAGGAGACCTCGGTCAGCAAACTCTTTCTGTAACGCGCTCCGAACGTGCTCCGCTGATCTGCGCGGGGCCGGATGACTAGCGCTCCCACGTTTCAACCTCCATCAGGAAGTCGCCGCCATGTCCGCCACTACTACCCTCACCAGCCAGCCGCGTACCGCCTGCGGCAAGACCGCGACCCGCGTTCTGCATAAAGAAGGCCGGATCCCCGCGGTCCTCTACGGCGGCGGCTCGGCGGCGACCCTCCTGTCTTTTACCGCCAAGGACGTGGCAGACCACCTGCGCCACCACAGTCGCAATGCGGTGATCGACGTGGTGGTGGACGGTGCCACCCACAAGGCGGTGATCAAGGACCTCGACATCCACCCGGTCAGTCGCCGCCTGCGCCACGTCGACTTGCTGGAGCTCCACGAAGACCGGCGGGTGGTCCTCTACGTTCCTTTGCACATCGCAGGCGGCGACCCGATCGGTGTCCGCCAGGGCGGCATCCTGCAAGTCGTGCGCGACCGGGTGAAGCTGAGCTGCCTCCCGTCACAGATCCCGGAGGCGATCGTCGTGGACCTGTCGGCTCTGGATACGGATCAGACCTTTACCGCCGCGGAACTGCCGATCGACAGCAGCAACCTGCTGACCCCGGTGGATACGGTGCTGTTCAAGATCGTGTCGCCGCGGGTCGGTGCCGCTGCCGGCGCTACCACGACCGAGGAGGGAGGCGAGGAAGAGGCCGCCGAGGCGGTCGAGTAACGCCGCCGGGCCACGGGGCGCTCGATCGCCCGACCGGTCCGCCGCGCAGCGGTGGGTCACACGAACCAACAATAAGGAAGGCAGGAAAAACAGAAGGGAGGCAGGAAACCGTGTCCCGCCCTTCCCGATGGACCCTCCGGTCCTGCTTTCCGCACCCGCTTGGTTTCCTGACTTTGGAAATCCGTGCAGCGTGCCCCTCTCGGCGCCCGCGGATCTCGTCGAACGGTTGGGGGTGAGTACCGTGGAATGGGCGATCGTTGGCCTCGGTAATCCCGGTCCGACCTACCGGGAGAGCCGTCACAACGCCGGCTTCTGGGTGGTGGAGCGACTGGCTGACCGGGCCGGGGTCCAGTGGGCCACGGACCGCTCCGGCGCCCTGGTCACCCGCGTCACCCTCGCCGGCCGGCAGGTCTTCCTGGCCGAGCCGCTGGGCTACATGAACCGCAGCGGCGGCCCCACCCAGGCCCTGCTTCACTACTACCGCATCCCCGCGGAACGGCTGATCGTGGTGCACGACGACATGGACCTGCCGGTGGGTTGGCTGCGCGTCAAGCGCGGCGGCGGACACGGCGGGCACAATGGCCTGCGCTCGATCCACCAGGCCCTGGGCACCGCCGACTACCTGCGGGTCAAGGTCGGCATCGGGCGGCCGCGTGCCGGCGAGGAGGCGACCGGCCACGTCCTCGGCAAGGTCGCGCCGACGGAGCGCTCCCTCCTGGAGGTGGCGTGCGAGCGCGCTGCGGAGGCGGTGGAGACCATCGTGTCCGACGGCGTGACCACGGCGATGAACCGCTTCAACTCCGCACCCAAGACCGACGGCGGCGATCCCGCCCCGCCGCAACCCCCACCGTAAGGAGTGCCCCTAAGGAATGCAGGAAGCCAGGAAGGCATGGATAGACCACATCCTCGCTTCCTGCATTCCTTAGCGGAAATCGGAAGAGCACCGCTATGGGATTCCAGTGCGGCATCGTCGGGCTGCCCAATGTGGGCAAGTCCACCCTGTTCAACGCCCTGACCCGCGCCGGCGCGGCGGCGGCGAACTACCCCTTCTGCACCATCGACCCCAATGTCGGCGTGGTGCCGGTGCCGGACCCGCGCCTCGACCGCCTGGCGGAGATCTACCGTCCCAAGCAGGTCGTGCCCACCCAGATGCGTTTCGTCGACATCGCCGGCTTGGTGGCGGGGGCGAGTCGCGGCGAGGGGCTGGGCAACCAGTTCCTCGCCCACATCCGCGAGGTGGAGGCGATCGCCCACGTGGTGCGCCTGTTCCACGACGACGACGTCGCCCACGTCGCCGGCCGGATCGATCCCCGGGCCGACGTGGAGACCATCGACACCGAGCTCCTGCTGGCGGACCTGGAGACGGTGCAGCGCCGCCTGGACAAGGTGAGCCGTCAGGCCAAGGGCAACCGCGCCCTGCTGCCGGAGGTCGCCTTCCTGGAAAGGGTCGAGGCGCGTCTCGCCGAGGGCGCACCGCCGCAGATACCGGCGGCGGACGCCGAGCGCGACTGGCTCGCCGCCTGCGGCCTCCTCTCCACCAAGCCCACCCTGTTCGTCGCCAACGTCGACGAGGAACAGCTCACGACCCCCGGCGCCGAGCTGGCCGCCCTGGAAGCGGTGGCCGCCACCCGCGGCGCCGAGGTGATCCCGATCTGCGCCGCGGTGGAGGCCGAGCTGGTGGAGCTGGAGCCGGCCGACCGCCAGGAGCTACTGGCCGCCTACGGTCTGGCGGAGCCGGGACTGCACCGGCTGATCCGCGCCGGCTACCGGCTGCTTGGTCTGGTGACCTTCCTCACCGGCGGCCCGGACGAGGCCCGCGCCTGGACCATCCCCGCCCACACCGCCGCGCCGGCCGCGGCCGGCACCATCCACTCCGACATCGAGCGCGGCTTCATCCGCGCCGAGGTGATGGCCTACGACGACCTCGACCGCCTCGGCTCCCCCCAGGCGGTGAAGGAGGCCGGGCTGCTGCGCATCGAGGGCCGCGACTACACCATCGCAGACGGCGACGTGGTCTACTTCCGGTTCAATGTCTAGCGGTCAGCTTTACGGTTACGCCCTTGGCTTGGGGAGGTTGTCGAAAAGGCGGCAGGCCTGCAGGGGTCCTCTTCCTGCAGAGGGTTTGACCACGGGGGACACGGGGGATCGGTTCCCGGCGAAGAGGGGTTGTGGCGCGAGCCACTTTGGCCGCACAGTCCCGCGCTGCGAAGAGCTGATTGCTGACCGCTGACGGCCGATCGCTGCCCTCCGCCATGCGCCTCGTTCTTCTCCTCCTCGCAGTCCTGTTCGCCGCCGAGCCGCTGCACGCCGAGCCATTCCAGATCGTCGGCCCCCGGGCCCTGGGCATGGGGGGCGCCCACGTGGCGGTGGCGGAGGAGACCGACGCGGCGTACTGGAACCCGGCGGCCTACGGCATGTACGCCCGCCGCACGCCGTTCCGGCATCGCCCCGTGGCGGAGGACATCGCCCAGCGCCCCAATCGCGTGTACCGCCCGTCGGTGCCGGTCGCCACCGGGCTCGGGGTGGGGGCCGGTGTCACGGGCCGCGAGTACGAGGACATCCTGCCGGCGGTCGACTGGTTCCTCGACCTGGCGGACGAGTGGCGGGGTGCCGATCTCTCCCTCATCCTGGAGACCGTCCGCGACCTGCGCGGCGACGCCCGCGACGAGGTCCGCCGGCGGGTGGCGGATCTCAACGTCAAGGGCGGGGGCGTGGAGTCTCAGGCCAACATGCGGGCCGCGGTGCGCCACGACAATTGGGGCATCGGCTACCGCCGCCTGTTCGACCTCACGGCCCAGGCCCAGGCGTACGACACCCACCTCGGCCTGGAGGGGCTCACCGCGGAAAACATCGACATCGCCCTCCAGGTCCTCCCGGAATGGGTGGCGCAAGCTCATCCCTTGCTGGCGCCCAACCCCACGGTGCCGCGCTTCACCCACCTCGCGGCACCGCCCCTGGCCGCGCACCGGGCGTTCGACCGGGCGCGGCTCAAGGCGGTGCGGTCGGTGACCCGGCCCCTGCCCCTCGGGTCGGTGGTCGACTCGGTGTGGCGGACCTACGACGCCATCGACGCCGGGGTGGCGATCGCCGCCCAGTCCAACCACCCGGACGGCTCCTTCGCGGACAACAAGACCTTTCTGCGCTGGCGCGGCGCGGATATCGATGAGGTGCCCCTCACCGTCGGCCTGCCCCTGCTGCCCCGCCTGTTCGTCGGCGCCAACCTGAAGTGGATGGACGCCGAGACGTACTACCAGGAGATCGAGGTCTTCAACCGCCACGACGGCCTCAACCTGGGAGAGTACGACGTGGGCGCCACCACCGACAACGACTTCGGCGTCGACCTCGGCGTGCTCTACCGGCAGCCCACCTGGCGGGCGGGGGTCCTGGCGCGGGACGTCAACTCGCCCTCCTTCGACTACCCGCGCCTGGGCGGCATCGACCGGGGCGCCTTCGTCCTCGACCCCCAGGTGCGCGCCGGCGTGGCGTGGCTACCGTGGCGCCAGCTCCTGCTGGCCGCCGACGTCGACCTGACCCGCAACCACTCGACCTTGCCCCACGCCGCCTCGCGCATCCTCTCCGGTGGCCTCGAATACACCCCGTGGGAGTGGCTCGCCCTGCGCCTGGGCGTGATCCATGACCTGGAGCAGGACGACACCGGCGCCTCGGCGGGCATCGGCGTGCAGTGGCGCGGCCTGGCGGCGGATGTGGCGGTCGCCGGCAACTTCAACGACACCCACATCCACGAGGACCTCGTCCCCGACGACTTCCTCCTCAACGACCAGACGGTGCCGTCGGATGTCGCATTGGAGGCGGCGCTGAGCTACGTGTTTTAGCGGTTAGCCGATGGCTGAGAGTTGCCCGGTACAGCTTCGTGGTGTGCCTCTTTCCGCGTCGGTTGCCGGGCCGCCTCGCTGCGACAAGAAGCTGAGTCGTTCCCCGTCGCGACCGTCCAATCCATCGTTGTCAACCCATGGCCCGCCTTGAAGACCTCCAGCCCCATGCCGCGGTGCGTGGCATCCTGCCGGATGCGCTGATCACGGTGGTGAACGTGCAGTGGTTCGGCTCCGAAGCCCTCGAGCTGACCTACAAGGACCCAATGGGGAAGGTGGCGAACGCGCTGCTTTACCGGCACGATGAGGGGCGGATCGAGATCGTCGAGCAGGGGCGGCCCTGGAGCTTCGATGGCGACGGGGTCCTCTTCCGCCTCGTCGCCGAGGCGCACCGCATCCGCCTCGCCCATCTCTTCGACCCCGTGCTCGCGGTCCACACCTCGCTCGTGGACCCACTCCCGCACCAGATCACCGCGGTCTACGAGGCGATGCTGCCGCGCCAGCCGCTCCGGTTCTTGCTTGCCGACGATCCCGGGGCCGGCAAGACCATCATGGCGGGGCTGCTCATCAAGGAGTTGATCACCCGGGGCGATCTCAAGCGCTGCCTCATCGTCTGCCCCGGCAGCCTGGCCGAGCAGTGGCAGGATAAACTGTCACGCCGCTTTCACCTGCCCTTCGAGATCTTAGCCAACGACAAGCTCGACGCCGCCCGCACCGGCAACTGGTTCGTCGAGAACGACCTCGCCATCGCACGCCTCGACAAATTGTCGCGCAACGAGGAGATGCAACAGAAGTTGAGCGCTCCCCATTGCCGTTACGACCTCATCGTCTGCGACGAGGCCCACAAGCTGTCTGCCACGTTCTTCGGCGGCGAGGTGAAGTACACGAAGCGCTACCGGCTGGGCCAGCTTCTCTCGGGCCTCACCCGTCACTTCCTGCTCATGACCGCCACGCCGCACAACGGCAAGGAGGAGGACTTCCAGCTCTTCCTGGCGCTGCTCGACGGCGACCGTTTCGAGGGCAAGTTCCGCGACGGCGCGCACCAGGTGGAGGTGTCCGACCTGATGCGGCGCATGGTCAAGGAGAGCCTGCTCAAGTTCGACGGCCGGCCGCTCTTTCCCGAGCGCATCGCCTATACGGTGCCCTACAGGCTCTCCGACGCCGAGGTGCGCCTCTACCAGCAGGTCACCGAGTACGTGCGGGAGGAGTTCAACCGCGCCGAGGCGCTGCAGAACGACAAGCGCGCCGGCACCGTCGGCTTCGCGCTCACCATCCTCCAGCGCCGCCTGGCCTCCTCACCCGAGGCGATCTACCAGTCGCTGCGCCGGCGGCGCGAGCGCTTGGAGAAGCGGCTGCGCGAGCTGGAGCTCCTGCAGCGCGGCGCGGCCGCGATGCAGGTGGCGATGGCCGGACGGTCCCTCGACGCCGAGGATCTGGAGGATCTCGACGAGGCCCCCGAGAACGAGGTGGAAGCCGCCGAGGAGGAAGTCCTCGACCAGGCCACCGCTGCGGCGACCGTCGCCGAGCTGAAGATCGAGATCGCCACGCTCGCTCAGCTCGAGGCCCTCGCCGCCGAGGTCCGGCGCAGCGGCCAGGACACGAAGTGGCGCGAGTTGTCGCATCTGCTGGGAGAGATCTTCACGCCGTCGGGTCTCAGTGGCCGGGTTGCCGAACCCACCGTGCCCTATGGCGCCGGTCCAATCCCCAAACCCGTCCCCTCGCCGCGCCAGAAGCTCGTGCTCTTCACCGAGCACCGCGACACGCTCGCCTACCTCGAGCGCCAGATCGGCTCGCTGCTCGGCCGCCCGCAGGCCCTCGTACTGATCCACGGCGGGATGGGCCGCGCGGAGCGGCGCAAGGCGCAGGAGAGCTTCCTGCACGACCCCGAGGTGCAGGTCCTGCTCGCCACCGACGCCGCCGGCGAGGGCATCAACCTGCAGCGCGCGCACCTGATGGTGAACTACGACCTGCCGTGGAACCCGAACCGCCTGGAGCAGCGCTTCGGCCGCATCCACCGCATCGGCCAGACCGAGGTCTGCCACCTGTGGAACCTGGTGGCCGAGGAGACCCGCGAGGGCGACGTCTACCGGCGCCTCCTCGAGAAGCTGGAGGAGGCGCGCCAGGCGCTGGGCGGACAGGTCTTCGACGTGCTCGGCAAGCTCCAGTTCGAGGGGAGGCCGCTGCGCGACCTCCTGATCGAGGCGATCCGCTACGGCGATCAGCCCGAGGTCCGCGCCCGCCTCACCCGCGCCATCGAGCACGGCGTGGACCGGCCGCACCTCCAGGGCCTGATCGAGGATCGGGCGCTCGCCCACGACGCGATGGATTCGACTCGCGTGGCACGCATCCGCGAGGAGATGGAGCGCGCCGAGGCGCGCCGGCTCCAGCCGCACTACATCGAGTCGTTCTTCCTCGCAGCCTTCAAGCGTCTGGGCGGCACCGCCCGCCAGCGCGAGGCGCGCCGCTACGAGATCACCCACGTGCCGGC
>DASWHD010000260.1:0-2238 GCA_036393335.1 bacterium | reverse complement strand
CAACGCTACTACCGCCTCGCCCTGAGCCAGGTCGCCGACTACCCGCCGGCCCGCGAGGGGCTGGAGCGGTTGGGATCCGCAGATGACGCCGATGGCCGCAGATAACAACGGTCTCCAGATCTGGATTCATCCGGGATTTCCAGGGACGCTGGCGCCAGCCATGGTAGGAGCCGGTTGTACCGGCGATCCTCGCCGCAGGCGCGGCACGCCCACCTGCGGCAGGCAGGCCCTGCGGGCCTGGGTCGCCGAAAGGATTCGGCTCCTACCCTACGGCTCTCCCCGGAAATCTCACCTGCACCCAGATCGTTGCCGTGCTCCACGCGACCGAGGTCGCCCGGCGAGATGCGCGGCGATCTCTCAATCCAGCTACGCATATCTGCGCCATCTGCGGATAACAAAGTCCCTGGCGATCGGCCTGGACGAAGCTGTCTCACTCCCCTGACACCATGATCCGTCCCTGTTCCCCGCCCATGCACCGGGCTATCGCTCTCCTCCTCCCCCTGCTACTCCTCGCGACAGGCTGCAAGCAGGGCTTCGATGCCTACGTGCCAGAGGAGCCCCAACCTACGCCGGGACCGGCCGACTACCGCATCTTCGTCAACTACGAGCTGGGGATGCATTGTACCGGCTTCGATTTCTCCTACTGCTGCGTGCTGCCGCCCTATAACTCGATCCAGGCCCAGGTGGTGCGGGTGGGCGAGCCTCCCGTGCTGCTTTCCGATCACGCCCCGGACGATCCGGCCGTGGTCATCGAGCCGGACACCGGCCGCCGCCTGCGCCTGCGCTACCGGGTAGTGGACAACGCCTTCTCCGAGTTCGCCAAGCTGAGTTACTGGGCGCCCAAGTACGACATCGACGGCGACGGCAACAACCGCGAGACCGGCGAGACGGTCAACAACGCCTACTGGACTCACCTCTATCTCTACGACGGCCTCGACGGTGGCAACCCCACGGCGACTAGCCGCGACGGGGACAAGCGGTTTGTGGGCCTGGGCACACTCCAGGTGCGGCGCGACCACGGCCCCACCGGCGCGGCGATGGCCGGCGGTGACCTCACCAGCTCTGGGACGACCGGCACGGTGGTCTTAACCAAGTCGCCGGTGCTAGACAACGTCCCCATCTGCCTGACCAACCCGGGGATCTGGGAGGCCCTGGGGCTGCCGGTCACCCCGTTTCTCGACAGCGAGCGCGAGGGCAAGAGCTTCCGCACCCTGGTGGAGGAGGACATCCAGCCCTTCCAGGTGGCGGAGGTGTCCCTGGTGGACGCCACCAGCGGCGAGCCGGTGCGCGGCACGGACGCGGGGGTGGTGCGTTTCACCGGCACCGAGCCCATCGACCTCCCCGCATGCCTCAACTGTCACGCTCGCCCCCGTGCCAACGGCGCCTACCCGCCGGTCGCCGCCCAGGTCGAGGCGGAACGCAGCTACTGGCTGTCCATCGATGCCAGCCCGTGGGTGGCGGACCTGAAGGCGGCGGCGATCTCCATCCTCGGCATCCACGACGCCAAGCACGGCACCGACTTCACCGCCGACTACCACGCCGAGGGCTCCGCCAATCGCCTGGGCCGCGACCCGGTGCTATGCCAGAAGTGCCACGCGGACAACGTGGTCGGGGTCCTCGCCGGCGGGGCGGTCGTGGACCACGACGGCAAGCTGGTGGTGGTGGATTACGCCAACGTCGATGGCGGCTACCTGCCGGCTGCCGGTCGCGGGGCGGTGCGAGCCGAGCTGACGCCGACCCCGGCGCAGGCGGCCGCGTACCGCCGGCGGCTGGCGGCCGTCAAGCCGCTCCCCGGCCGGGTCGGCCTAGCCCTGCCGCCCCTCACCGAGGCGATCCACCGTGCCCACCAGCGCCACTCGCCCTTGCCCGATGGTGCGGGACGCAGCGGCGCCTGCCAGGGGTGCCACCCGGCGCATCGTGCCGACCGCTCCCTGGCCAGTTACCCGATCGCCGACGACGGCAGCAACCCGTATGCCACCGGCGACAACCGCGACGCGGCCGGGGGCTGCTTCGTGGGCCGCGACGTGCACAGCAATCCGGGCAAGGATGCGGATGGCGCCGGCACCCCGGAGCACCTGAATGCCATCGGCCGCTGGTTGCAGGCCAATGTCTCCCGCACCGGCGAGGACCAGGACGGCGACGGCCTGGGTGACACGTTCCGCGGCCTGTGGTGCACCCACTGCCACTCGCCGGTCTCCCGCCTCCTCTACCAGAGCGACCGTCTCCGGCCCGGCGGCG
>DASWHD010000259.1:0-3445 GCA_036393335.1 bacterium | reverse complement strand
GTGTTCGCCTGGTGCTACCAGCGCATGGGGCAGTACCTCCCCCAACTGATCCAGGAGGGCAAGCAGCCGCGGGTGATGGTGGAGTACTCGGGAGAGCTGCTGCACGGCCTGCGGCAGATGGGCCGGGGCGACGTCCTCGATGCGTTACAAGCCGTCACCTGCGATCCGCAGACCCGTCACGCGATCGAGTGGCTCGGCTGCCCGTGGGGGCACGCGGTCGCGCCGTCGACGCCGGTCCAGGACTACCGCCTGCACGTGCGGGCGTGGCAGCACCACTTCGCCGCGATCTTCGGGCTGGAGGCCCTGGCCCGGGTGCGCGGGTTCTCGCCGTCCGAGATGGCGCTGCCCAACCATCCGGACGTCGCCCACGCGTTCGTCAAGACGCTGCGTGAGTGCGGCTACCAGTGGGTCCTGGTCCAGGAGCACTCGGTGGAACGGCGGTCGACCGGGGGCGGACCGGAGCGACCCCACCTGCCGCATCGGCTGGTGTGCCGGAACGCGCGGGGCGAGGAGGCCGCGATCACCGCCATCATCAAGACCCAGGGCAGCGACACCAAGCTCGTCGGCCAGATGCAGCCCTACTACGAGGCCCAGGGTCTCGCGCGCGCGGAGCTGGGCGGCAAGAGGGTGCCAACCCTGGTCACGCAGATCGCCGATGGCGAGAACGGCGGCGTGATGATGAACGAGTTCCCGCCGAAGTACCTCGCCGTCGTGCGGGAGTGCTCCGGCTCCGCGGTGCCGATCGTCAACGTCTCCGAGTACCTCGACTCCCTGTTCGCCGGCGGGCTGAAGGAGGCGGACCTGCCGGCGCTGCAGCCGGTCCACCAGCAGCGCATCTGGGACCGGTTCGCTCCCGGCGACGGCCCGGAGAAGCTGGAAGAGGTGATCGCGGCCCTGCGCCGGGAGGACTCCCGCTTCCACATGGAAGGCGGGAGCTGGACCAACGACCGCTCGTGGGTGCGGGGCTACGAGGGCGTGCTGGGTCCGATGGAGAAGGTCAGCGCCCTGTTCGCCGAGCAGGCGGTGCGCGGCGGCGTGTCGACCACCGAGCACCGTTACCGCAACGCCCTCTTTCACCTCCTCGCCTCGCAGACGAGCTGTTTCCGCTACTGGGGGGAGGGCATCTGGACCGACTACGGCCGCGAGATCCTGCGCCGCGCGGAAGAGATCCTGCGGCGGGATTTTTGACGCGACCGACCTCGCCCCCATCGCAGAGACACGTGGAGCCATGGCAAACACTCCGCCATTGCGGGACGTGGCCCGGAGCTGAAAGCCGCACCTTGTTCGGCTTTCACCCGCCCCCCCACCTGGGATACGTTTTCTCGTCGCAAAGGGGACGCCTCGGCTCGGCCGGACGCAACGTCGACTGACTCAAGGCGCCACCTTTTCTAACTCCAAAGTCCTCTCCTGCACCTCTCACCAGAAAGCGGGACTTCCGCAGATAGACGACCATGCGGTTGCGTTTCCTCGTCCTCGTTTTGTTGGCGGCGGTGCTCGCTGTGGCAGGCGTCGTCTGGTGGCAGAGGCGGGAGGCCGCGCCGCCGCCCGCACCCCCGGCCATGGCGCAGAGTCCCGAGGAGGTCGCAGAGGCGGTGAAGCCGGCTCCAGTTCCAGCTCGACCGCCAGCGCCGCCGCCGGCGAGGGAGGAGCCGGTGAAAGAAGCGGTCGTCTTGCCGCCGCTCGACGCGAGCGACCCGTACGTTCGCGAGGAGCTGCTCGCGATGTCGCCGCGGCTCGCCGAGTGGCTGGACCGTGACGACCTCGTGCGCCGGTTCGCGGTGGTGATGGACAACGCCGCGGTCGGTGACGTTCCGCGCCGGCAACTGACCTTTCTCGCCCCGGCCGGACGCTTCCCGGTCATCGAGTGGGGCAACGACCGCTTCATCATGGA
Organism: bacterium; assembly: GCA_036393335.1. Lineage (GTDB taxonomy): Bacteria > CG2-30-53-67 > CG2-30-53-67 > CG2-30-70-394 > CG2-30-70-394 > DASWHD01. The sequence continues at coordinate 1,554 of DASWHD010000259.1, read as the reverse complement.
TCCCAAGGGGTACGCCCGCTACGACGGGTTCGTCGACCTCTTCACGAGCGTCCCGCCCGCGGGGGCGGCGGCGTTGTTGACCGCCCTCGCCCCGCTGTTGAGGCAGGCCCTCGCCGAGCTGGGGCAACCCGCCGAGGAGCCGCTGGCGACCTTGCGCGACGCCATCGCCATGATGCTGGCGACCCCCGAGCTGGACACGCCCGTCGAGCTGGTCCGGCCGAAGGTGATGTACCGGTTTGCGGACCCGGCCCTGGAGGCCTTGCCGCCGCTGCAAAAACAACTGATGCGCATGGGGCCGGACCATGTCCGGCGGATCAAGACGTATCTGCGGCAGGTGGCAGCGGCGCTCTGAACGGAGACCGTCCCCTGGCCGTGCGCGGCGCTCACCCGGTGTCCGGCGGGGACGGCGGACGTGACTCCGGATTCGTGGACTCCCTTCGCCCAGGGGATCTGGTGACCACGGCACCGCGGCAACGCTAGCGGCGCGCCGTTACACTGAGCCGACTCCCGCCATGAACGCGATCATCCATTTCGACGATCCGGAGGCCCTCGACCCCGACGTCGTCGGGCACAAGTTCCGCTCCCTGGCCCGGGCCCATCGGGCGGGCCTCAGGGTGCCGCCGGCCGTCGCGGTGTCGGCGGAGGCCCACCGGCTGTTTTCCGAACGACAGACATGGCCGGCCGGGCTGTGGGAGGAAATCGGGCAAGCCGTGCGCACCCTGGACCTGTCCCACGGCATTGCCGTTCGCTCGTCGGCGACGCTGGAGGACCTGGGCGAGGCGAGCTTCGCGGGGCAATATCAGACCCATCTCGACGTGCGGAGTCCGGAGCAGTTGCGGGCAACGATCGAGGCGTGTTGGGCGAGCGCCGCAAGCCCGGTCGTCCGGAGCTACCTCGAACAGCAGGGCCGCGCCGGCGAAACGCCGCTCATGGCCGTGGTCCTGCAGAAGATGGTTCATCCCCGGTGCGCGGGGGTGGCCTTCAGCCGCAATCCGGTGGCGCCCGCGGCGGGTGAGGCCGTCGTCGAATCCGTTCCCGGCCTGGGCGAAGACCTGGTCAGCGGCCATGCGACGCCGCGCCGCGCCCGGGTCGAGGCGGACGGCACCGTGCTGGTCGAACCGCCGGCGGGCGAACCGCCGGCCGTCGAGCCTACGGACGGCCAGTGGCGGGAGATCGCCGCCCTGGCCCGCCAGGTGGAGAGGAACGCCGGGACACCCCAGGACGTGGAATGGGCGCTGGACGAGGCGGGGCAACTCTGGCTGCTCCAGTCGCGGGCCATCACCACCCTCGGGGAGGCGGAGTTGCGATGTCCGCCGGGCGCCTGGACGCGCAAGATCGCCGACGACCTCTGGGCCGACCGTCTGACCCCCTTCCTCGCCGACGCCATGCTCCGGAATTGCCCCCGCTGGGATCTGAGCGCCATCCGCCGCTTCCTCGGCATGCCGGTCATCTGCCCCACCCTCGCGGTCGTCGATGGGTTGCTCTACGTGAACGTGGGGAGCGTCGCCGCCGCCGCGGCCTTCCTGCCGTCGCACCTGAACCTGGCCCACGTCG
>DASWHD010000258.1:0-1560 GCA_036393335.1 bacterium | reverse complement strand
GGTCCTCGTCCGGGGTAGGAGCCGAATCCCTTCGGCGACCTGCCACATGGGGTCGCCGATAGAATCGGCTCCTACCGCGGGCCAGCCAGGATCTACGCGCGTTTGCACGGCCTCGCCACGATCCCTGGTGAGAAATGCGGGTTAAGTTACTCCGAGCAACGGCTCATCCGCCGGTCCCTGCGGCAATGGCGGCAACGCAGATCACCGGCACAATCACTTTACCGACGACCACGGTGTGGGCCGCGGCGGCATGGACCGCCACCGCCCCGGCGACCGCTCCCTGGGCAACCAGCGGTGCTCCGGCGACCCGGGCCAGGGCCCCGCCCGCGGCGACGCTGACGACACCGGCCCGCGCTAGGTGGGCACCGGCGCCCACGAGGCGCGCGCCGGCCGCGACTAGGTGCGGACCCGCGACCACACCGCGCAGGCCGACCGCGGTGGCCGCCAGGAGATGCGCGTCGGCGATGGCGACCGCACGGCCGGCAAGGACCGCTCGACCGGCAACAACCGCCGCGCTGCCACCCACCACCGCGGCATGGCCGCCAGCGATGGCGACCCACGGTGCCGCCACCAGCGGCGCCGCTAGCGGGCCCGCCTCTCCACGGCCAACTGGCACGGCAACGGTTAGGAGTGCCAGCAGGGCCAGGGTGATGAGCTTATGAGCCTGACGACGTAGAGGACGGCGGGGGGACGGGGAACACGACATGATGAGGCCTCCAGCGAGGAGAACGGAGAGGGCGCCATGGTGATGCGGTCAATCGGCGTTATCAAGAGATCCGCACGACTTCGTCACGGCCAAGTCGACGGCGGTGCACAATCTGGTGCAACGGCTCAGCCGTGGCGCCATGGCGGCCCGCGTGCAGGGCCTCAACGGGGGCGAGGCGCGCGCCACCCCGTCTACCTCTACGCTTGGCACTGGGGCTGTGCGGCCAGGTGCCGGCCCCCCTGCGGTGGGAGGTGTTGGCGTTTTCCAAGAACCGGGCGTTTGCCCCGCGGGTCGAGTTGCTGGCCGCGCTGCGGCGCTTCGACCGGCGCCTCCTCGACCTCTACACGGAGATCCGGGGAGATCTCACTAACCGAGTTGCCAGCTCCACCAGCGTGCATCATCTCTTCCACCAGCTCACCTTCGACGCCGATGTCAGGCTGCACATGACGGAGCGGTTGATCGCCGCGGGGTAGGGTGGGAGACCGCGCCACTCGTACGTCGCCGGTCACTACCCCGCCGCGTGCGAGGATCCCGCATCGCCGTGGACTCGACGCTGCGCAGCAACACCGCAGCGTTGTCGTTTTTCGGCACCAGCTCGCCGGAGACCAGGCCGAACTCCCAGGCGAACTCCTCCTCGCGCCCCGCTTCTTTGGCGACCAGGGTCACCCGCACCACCCCGTAGAAGTTCGAGGTAATCCGACCCCACCAGCTCAGCTCCGGGTTCGCCATGCCGTAGTGATCCGAGAGCACGGTACGCAAGGCTGACTCTTCGCCGCCGGCGGCCATCAGGTGGTCCTGCACGGCCTCCACCGCCCGCTTCGTGTCCCCCTCGGCAAAGCGGCCCGAGAGATAGC
>DASWHD010000257.1:0-2741 GCA_036393335.1 bacterium | reverse complement strand
CCTGGCTTCCTTAGCGGAGATTCGTGCAGCGTGCCCCCTCAACCCTGGGGGATCTCGGTTCGCCGGCCCACCCCCGCACCCGCCGCATAGGGGCGGGGTTTACCCGTGGGACTGGTCGCCCTTCAGGGTCAACAAGTAGCGGATGTCCTCGAGGTTGCGGGCACGCTTCATAGGGTCGCCTTGGGTGAACTTTTTCAAGGCGATGAGGTCGTCGATGGACGGGATGCGGAAGGCGAGCCCTGCGGCGGCGTCGCGTTTGCGCCGCGAGCGGGCGTAGACCTCCTTGAAGACCAGCTCCTGCCCTTCCTCGTTGACCAGCCGACGGGGGGAAAAGCAGTCCACCTTGTCCGGCCCCACGTAGGCGGAGATCAGGGGCTGCTGCCACCGCTCGCGCGGCGGTAGCTCCGCGTCGAAGGTGTCAGCGAGGAGTTCCAGGAAGCGCTGGCGATGGCCGGGATCGACCCAGAAGTCGTAGTCGGCGGTGACGACCGGCGCACCGTGCTGGGCCACGGCCCAGCGCCCGATCAGGAGGAAGCGGATTCGCCGCGCCGCCGCCGCCTTCAGAAACCGGATCAGGTCGAAGTCGGGGCTCGCCTTCACCGTGCCTCCCGCACTGCACGGAGCTCGCGCCGCCATCGCTCCCCGAGCCGGATCTTCTCGGCCGGCGTCAAGGCGCGGAAGCGCCGGACGCTCTCCGGGACCTCGTCGTACGGCGCTACCGCAAATGGGGCGAGGGCCTCCGCCGCGCCGCTGGCCAGCAGGGCGATGTATCCCTCCACCGCCCAGCTCAGGGGGAGCCGCGGGAAGCGGCGCCGGGCACGGAGGACGAGGTCGCTGGGGGTCAGCCGCTCTCCGGCCGAGGCCCCGCCGCTCCAACCCACGTACGGTTCGGAGAGCGACAGGAGCACCGGATTCAGGGTCACGCGCACGATCTCGCGCCCCACGATCCTCCGGGCCTCGCCCGAGAGACGAATGCTGCGTTGGGGTTTGCTCATGACGGGCCTCCGTGGGTAATGTATCACGATAATGATACGATAATCCTAGACACGGCGACCGTGCATGGCCACATCCGATCCGCTCTATATCAAATGGCCCCCGCGTCGAGCCGGCGCAGGAAGGTGGCCAGGGGCCAGATCTCGATCCCGTCGTGCCGCCGTTCCGTGCGCCCGGTGCAGACCACCACCCGCCGCCCTGCTCTCGCTGGCCCGCGGCCAGGCGATCGGCCGCCCCCTGGCGATGGCCGGTGGGCCAACCCTCACGGTGAACCCGCATTCTCACCGGGGATCGTCGTGAGAGCGTGCAAATGGCCGTAGATCCTGGGGGTGGCCCAACCGTAGGAGCCGAAGCCCTTCGGCGACCTGTCACATCGGGTCGCCGATCAAATCGACTCCTACCACGGACGAGGTGAACCAGGAGATGCGGCCTGCCTGCCGGCAGGCAGGGCGGTTGCACGGTCGCAGCAGATTCATGGTGAGCAATGCGGGCTAGGTGCGGGAGCCGATCCTGCCCGAGGCCAACCGGCTGGACTTCGACGAGCTGCCGGACGACCTGCGCGCGGGGCTGACCGTGCACTTCGCCGGCGACTACCCGCAGGTGGCGGAGATCGCCTTCGGAGGCGCTGCGCCGCCGGGAGTCGCGCACCTTGGCCGCCGGCCGGACCCAGAGTTTGGATTCGCGCCAGACACCGGCGCGGCTCCGTCTTACATTGAGACGCGGCTTCCACTGTGTAAGCCCCATGACGGGGTCATGACGGGGTCTGACAGGTCACTGTCGGGTCTACCATCGGATTATGGTCTCGATGGTCACCCGAAGGGTGGTCCTCGCCTTCCCTCGGGGCGAGGGTGTGGCTCGCGGGGTCCGCGGAGCGCCAGCGACCGCTCGGCGACTGCCCCCTGTCCCTCGGGCCCCTGGCGATCCTGCCCCGCTCCCACCGGCGCGGGCTCCTGGCCCACGAGGAGGGTCACGGCCGGCACGCCGGCGTGCACGTTCCCGACGACGCGGTCTGGCTCGCGTCCGATCTGGCGCCGGGCGATGTGCTGTTGTTCTCCGGACTGACCGTGCATCGCGCGCTCCCGCACCGGCCGACGCCTGCGCCTCTCCACGGACTTCCGCTTTCGGCGTGGCGACGGGCGAGCACCGATCACCGGGCCACGACAGATGCCACGCCTCTAGCGGCTTCATCCAGCGGATGAGAACCGAGACGGCCTCGCCGACGCGTAGCATCACCGCCCCGCTGCAGCCCTTCCGTGTCGCGTCCGACCCCGTTGCTCACCATCCTGTGCCGGACTTAGGATCCCGCCCCACAAGCATTCGGTGGGGCCGAATATGACCATGTCGATGGGTTCCTGGGTCCTCTGTTTCGTTGTTGCAATAGGCGCCGTGCCGCACCAGGCGCTCGCCCAGTCCCTCTCTTCCACGCTCGGCGCGACGAAACTCGACGGCCTCAAGAACTTCGCCGAATGCCAGAACCAGACAGTCGGCTACCAGGAGCACCTCATCGCCGACCGTCTCGACGCCAAGCTCGCCAAGTCCACGGCGCTGACCGCCGCAGAGCGTGACGTGTGGGCGGGAGACATCCGCGCCCTGCGCCAGGTGGCACTCGGGCGACCGTTCAAAGCACCAGATGCGAAGAACCCACAGCATTACCTCATGGGGCTGACCGACGACGAGCAGGTCGCGATCAATTCCATGAACATCCGCTTCGTTCAAGAGGTCAATCTCGCCTGCGAGCACAAGTACGG
>DASWHD010000256.1:0-14716 GCA_036393335.1 bacterium | reverse complement strand
GTTGGTGTTGGTCGTGAAGCTCGCGGCGGTATTGAAGGCGAGGTCGGATGGGACCGGGCCGAGGTGCTGCGGATTGAACGGTAGCAGGTGCTGGGATCGCTGGATCAGGTAGGCGACGAGCAATCCGATCCCGCTGAATAGCAGCATCGCGCGGGTGTACTCCTGCCAGCCCTGCTCCTCACCACGCTCCACCCCACACAGTCGCAAGAGGGCGTGCTCCACGCGGCCCAACAGGCGCGGCAGCGGCTGCTGCTCACCCTCGAAGACCCGGTAGAGGTAGAGCCCGAGTGGCCGCACCAGGGCGAGAATGACGAGGCAATACACGCCGATCTGAAGCCATCCCCAAAGGTTCACATTGCTCTCCCTCAGAAGCGCTCCGGCCGCAAGAGGGCGTAGACCAGATAGAACGCCAGCACGCCGGCGACGATGGCGCCGAGGAGGTCATCGAGGGGCATAGAGGCGTCTCCCACTAAAGGAGGTCGAGCCGAGACGGAACGACCCGATGAATCTTTACTAACATCGCGGCCTCTTCATTTAGATGCGGTCGGGCCCATGCGCGAGACCGAGGAGCAACGCGATGCACCCCACGATCGTGGCAACAGAGAGGATGTCGGCCATGGTTGAGCTCCACCCTCCAGGGGGCCGTCCGTGCGGCAGACCCTACTCCCCCTCTACGCACGATGCGTGCCAGAGGATCGCCCGGGATTGCAAAGGGTTACGAGCGGCGGGAGAGGGCCCTGCCGGAGAATTGCACGACGCGGCCTGCACCCAGCCTGCATTGTGCAAGGCGCGGCCTTGGCCCCCCCGTTGCGGGGCGCCCGAGGTAGGTGAACAGGCGCCCCGCGCGGGCCGGTCACCGGCCGAGGTACGCACGCAGTGGGGGCCAGGGCGATGAAGGAAGGCCTGGCGCAGGGCCAGGGGGTGGCGTCGGAGGCGGCGACGAGGCGTACTCGCGTTTCTATTATGGACGGCCGTATGTCGGACGATACGAACAAAGCCGGAATGGGATGGCCAGCCGTCGGAAGGCTGCGGCAGGAGTTGCCGCAGGGCGTTGTTGATATTCCCTGAAAAAAACTGGTAGCCCTTTGCCATAACTGATGAGACGATGTTCAACCTCTTGTTCGGGATGGGATTTCGATGCCTCGCTTCTTCCGTTTGCTCGCCGTCGCCGTAGGTCTGTTTCCGGTCGTTGGTTATGCGGCTGCCCCGATGCTGGAGCAGGGAGCTGCCGCCGTGTCCATCGACCTACAACGACGTGACAGCGGTACGTTTTATATACCGGGCACCATCCAGGGCTATGGCGAGGTCGAGCTATTGGTGGATACCGGTTCCAGCTTTCTCGTGATCAACGAGGCAATGCTAACTGACCTCCAGAAGGCGGGTAGCGCCAGCTTTTCCCATGAGCTGCACGGGTGCATGGCGGACGGCTCCGCCACGGTGGTTCCAGTCTACCGTCTCGCCGGGGTAAGGCTGGGCACGGAGTGCTGGGTACAGGATGTCGAGGCCGCCGTTTTCCCGGGCACGTCGCGTCCAATCCTGGGCATGAATATCCTCGTGCGCCTGGCGCCGTTCACCTTCTCGACGGAACCGCCGCAACTCGCCCTAAACCAATGCAGGGAGTTACCAACGGCGGAGTTCGCCGAGCTCACCGTCCCAGCTCCACCCATGACACCCGCACCGTAGGGATGCGCCGCCGCTGCGCGGCCGCGTCCCTGCCCCCCGAAGGGACATTCCCACGTATCGGCGGGGGCGCAAAAGCTGATCTGGCGGGCCATTTGTTGGCTGGCAGGGGGTGAGGCCACGACGTAGGAGTGCTCGCCCGCGGGTCGTCGCACCGGTCGCTAGCTTGATGCAGCCGACCTCATTGCCACGATCGTCGCGACGGCAGACCCACCAGCCGTTGCCGGCAGGCGACAGGCGATTTTTCGCCGATTCAATGAAATCGCGGATGGACGTGCCGCGAGTGTCGCAGCGCAACGACAGTTCGCTCGTTACTTCCTGCCGCCGGTAGCCCACGCCGCGGCGTAACCCCGCGCCGTTGCTATGCCAGTCGGACCTGGCATGGGACTTGCGTTCCCCGAGGCAGCACCTCCGCGCCCCATCTGAAGCGAGGAGGCCATTCAACCAACGCCGCAAGGCAGGGGGTACCATGAACCATGATTATCACAAGTCATTGGTTGCAGTAATGATCACGGCCCTGGCCGCCGCACCGGGCTGGGCGATCGCAGCCCAGGAGCACACGCGAGGAGGGGAAAGCCAGCTCCAGACCGGGGAGGGGATGTACGAGCAGCAAACGCAGCCCGGTACGGCCGTGCCGTCGGCAGGTGTGTACGGCAAGACGCCGAAGGAGTTGCACAGAATGGACGTTCTTGGCACGACAGGCGACGAGGTCGGTACGCTGAAAGACGTCGTGGCCAAACGCGAAGGTGGGGAGATCTGCGCCGTGATCTCCGTGGGTGGAATCCTGGGTGTCGGTGCCAAGGAGATCGCCGTCCCGCTGGACGAGTTGCGGCTCGAGGGCGACGACCTCCACATCCTGGCGACCAAGGACGATCTGATGAGCCGCGAGATCTATGTGGCGGATCAGTATAGCGAGGTGCAACCCGAGGATCGGCCGATTAGCGAATTCTCGGCATTCGAAGAGATTCCCGGGGGGACCTCCGACTAGGTCTGACGGACCCCGGTCGAGACGGTGAGCGGGGGGGGCTCTGCCCCCCCGCTCACCGAAGGCTGTCCCTGGCCATGGCTGCCTTCCGGTTTGGCGGCGCCAAGGTGAGGCGAGAGAGGAGTCCTGCGATGAGACTCATAACCCATTCTCTGATGACGACGGTGATGATCCCGATGATGTTGGCGACTGCTCTCCCGCTGCAGGGCTGCGCCTTTCTTGCGGGTGCGGCAGCCGGGGGGGCCGCTGGCGGCGCCGTGGGCTACGGCTTGGCGTACAACGGCTACGAGGTGCAATCGCCCATCACCCGCGAGGACCGTACGGAGCGCAAATAATCACCCAAGGCCTGCGGACGATGACGTCGTTCCAACCGGCCGGCTGTTAACAGGTCTACCCGCAAGGGCCGCCATGAGCGCGGCGAATGGGGTATCTGCAGAGTGACTGTGGCGTGTCTTCGCGTAGGACAGACGTAGAATTACTCGCTGCGCTTAAACATGGCCGCGGTGAGATGGTTGCGTTGCAGGAGGCGGTAGAACTCGCTGCGATTGCGCCCCGCGAGCCGTGCCGCCTCCGTTACCCCGCCATTGGTGATCTTCAGCAACTGGATGAGGTAATCGCGCTCGAAGCGTTTCTTGGCTTCCGCGAACGAGAGGATTTCTGTGGGTTTTTCGCGCAGGGCGCGGGCTACCAGCGTGGCTGGGATCAGCGGTGAGGTGCCCAGGACACAGCAATGCTCCACCACGTTTAGCAAGTGCCGCACGTTGCCCGGCCATTCGTGGGCGATGAGCATCTCCATTGCCTCGGGGCTGAACTCCTTTGCCCGGTGCTTGTGCTTGTCGCGCAGGGTCTTGAGGAAGTGGTGAGCGAGCAGCGGGATGTCCTCGCGCCGCTCCCGCAGTGGAGGGATGGTCAGGGTCACGACATTGAGCCGATAGTACAGATCCTCGCGGAATCCACCCTCGGCAACGGACTGCTCCAGGTCATTGTGCGTCGCGGAAAGGATCCGCACGTCGACCGGGATGACCTGGGTCGCCCCGACCGGGCGGATCTCGCGATCCTGGAGTACCCGCAGGAGCTTGGCCTGGAGCGCGAGCGGCATGTCGCCCACCTCATCGAGAAACACCGTGCCTCCAGCGGCCGTTTGGAAGAGGCCCTCGTGGGCCATCACGGCCCCGGTGAAGGCCCCCTTGGCATGGCCAAATAGCTCCGACTCCAGGAGTTGCTCGGGTATGGCGGCGCAGTTGACGGCTACGAACGGCCGGTCGTGGCGCATGCTCGCGCGATGAATGGCCCGGGCCAGGACTTCCTTGCCGGTACCGGAGTCCCCTTGGATGAGCACGCTGGCGTCGCTGTCGGCCACCAATCGGGCCTCCGCCAAGAGCGCCTCCATGGCCGGGTTGGCGGTGTTGATCTCCTCCCGCCACGCCTCGTCATGGGCCGCCTCCGCCGCCGCTTCCTCAGGGCGCAGGGAAAGAGCACGTTCGAGCAGGTCCAGCAGCTCGTTGTCCTCGAAGGGCTTGGTGAGATAGCCGAACACCCCCTGCTGGGTCGCCTGTACGGCATCGGGAATCGTGCCGTGAGCGGTGAGCACGATGACCGGCAAGGCCGGGTCACGGCCATGGATCTGCTGGAAGAGAGCCATGCCGTCCATCCCTTCCATACGCAAATCGGTGATCACGGCGCGCGGACGCACCACCGCGATCTTGGCGAGCGCCTCCTCGCCGCTGTGGGCTGCAGCGACACAGTAGCCGGCCGACTGGAGACGCATGGACAGCAGCCGTACCAGATCGCGGTCGTCGTCCACGAACAGGATTGCTCGGTTGTCCGGGCTCATGACTTTGACCCTCCTTGGGTCGCGGTGGCCGGCGCCTGACCGGATTCGTGGCTGCCGGACAGCGATCCGTCCGCCGGCGCAGGAAGCCGCTCGATGGTGCTGTTGGAGTCATCGAGCTGCCGTTCCAGGCCCTTCAGCCGCTCGATCTTCTGCTGTAGCTCCGTCGTCTTGCTACGCGCCAGACCAAGCTGTCGCTCCAGGGTAATGGTACGGCCAAGTAGGCGCGCGATCCCCTGTGCCCCCTTGTCCTGGAATGCGGGGGCCAGGCCCTTCAGTAGCTCCCAGGCCCGATCTGGATCCGCCGTAGCACAGTCCGTGCGGCTGAGGAGGTAGGCCAGCTTCAGCTGGTCACCTGCGCTACCTTCCGCGGCCCCGACTTCCAGGCGCTGGATCTCGGCCGGCACCGCCTCATGTTCCAGCCTGGACACCTCGTCCAGGTAGGCGATCGTCTGCTCGGCGCTCAGCGATGAGCCGCGCGCCGCCCAGCCCGAGAACGGCCCGTGGGGCCCGGTGGTGCACCCGGTGCAAGCCGCCAAGAGCAGCGTCATCGCCAGCGACACTCCATGGTTATGCCACATCGGTACCGTCCTTCTCCCCACCCAGCAGGGATATTTGAAAGCACGCCCCTCCCTGGTCACGGGGCGGCAACAGCACCAGCTTCCCACCCTGGGCCTCGATATTGGCCCTGGCGATGGCCAGGCCGAGACCGCTGCCGTGCAGCGCCCCGGGTGGCTGGTTGGTGCCCTGATAGAAAGGTTGGAAGACGTATGCGCAGTCCTCTAGGGGTACGCCCGGTCCCTGGTCGCAGATGGTAATACGCGTCTGGCCGTCGACGGTCTCCGCGCCCACCTCGATGACCCCCCCCTCGGGACTGAAGCGGATCGCGTTCGCTATCAAGTTCTCGATCACCGTCTCAAGCCGGCCTTTATCGGCCCACAGCCGAACCTCGGAAATGGTGGTGGCGAGCCGCAGCCCCTTGGCCCGCAGGGAGAGGTAGAAGCGTGCGGCCACCTCGTTCATCAACGGCTCCAGGGCAACGGTCATCGGCACCACCGATTCTGGCTGACGTACCGCCTCGTTGTAGCGCAACAGGTCCTCGATGCGTCGCTTCAGCTCCCGCGCGCTGCCGCGCATGATCCTGACGATCTCCTCTTGTTGGACGGTAAGTCCTCCCACCACCTTGTCCGCGAGCAATTCTACCGCCTCCCACAAGGAGGTGAGGGGCGTCTTGAGCTCGTGGGAGACATGGCGCAGGAAACGCTGCTTCTGCTCCTCCAACTCGACGAGACGCCGGCGTAGCCAATCGAGTTGTTCGCCCAGATAGACTATGTCCCGGGGACCCTTGATGGCGGTGACCGTCACCAAGTCATTCTCGCCCAGCCGCCGAATCGCCTTGGCCAATTGCTGCACCGGCCGGCTGACCAGCCAGGCCAGGAGCGCCGCCAACACCATGGACAAGAGGATCACCACGAGTGCCTGCCCGATGATGATCCGCTCGACGCGAGCAGTCGCCTCGCTCATGGCGGCGGCGTGCCGCTGAACCAGGTGGTTGGCCTCTTCCACTACGGCGGCCACCGCCTCGTGCAGTCGGTCGAAGTCCGTTTTGAAGGCCTCGAACTGCTCTCCGCCGGGGCTCCGCGCCCTGCGCAGACGGGTGAATAACTCCGCCTCCTGATTCGCCACGGCGGCCAACCTCCGTTCCTGCTCGGCACCGACGGGCAGCTCCCCGAGCTCCGTCACGGATGTCAAAAAACGTTGATGGACCTGGTGGAGCCGCTCCTGCAGCGCCGGGTCTTCCAGCACGAAATACTGCCCCGCGGCCCGCTGTAGGGCGACACTGGCCTCTGCGAGCCGTTGGGCCGCGGCCGTCACCCCGGCGGTGATGTTTACGGACTGACGTCCCTCGATGGCCATCCTGTCCAAGGTGTAGGTCATGGCCGCTATCCCAGCCAACAGTGGCAGGGCGACCAGGACAAAGGCGGACAGCAACAGGGACGGGAAGGAACGGGGATATTGCAGTCTCAGCCTCATCGATGGCACCACGGCTCAGGACGCTCTCCCCGGCATCGTTGACAGACTCCATTATGAATCTTCCGAGCCCCGGCGGTTGGGTGGTGTCGCCCATCGGCAACACACCAGCCCTTGGCACTTCAATCGATTACTCGATCGGTCCACGAACCCGTCGCTGGGAAACGACGGGTGGCGCCGCGGTAGGTGCTAAGGCGGGGGTGCACGGATTCATAACTGTCTGATTTTGCTAGATCGCAAATTATGGCATGGCCATTGCTTGGTAACCCGCATGTCGAACCCCATGCTTAAAGGAGCATGATCATGAAAGTAAGAGGAAACAATGGGAAGGAATCTCTCACCAAGATGCTTGGGCTGAGTGCGGTGCTCCTGGCCGCCACGGCGAGCCCATTGGCCACGGCATCCTATGCCGATGATGCTCAACAGTCGGAGCCGAGCGCGGCGTTCCTGGCCCTCGACCAGAACAAGGACGGCAAGCTGACCGCCGTTGAAGTCAGGACCGAGCCCGAGCTTAGCCAGAGATGGACCGAGATCGACAGGGATGACAGTGGCGCGATCGACGAGGCCGAGTTCAGTGCCTTCGAGGCCATGCAACCGCAGCCTAGCGAGGTGCCCGAGTTGGAGTAGGACCTGTAAGAGCATCACCAGCCTCATCGAGGTCGGATGAGGAGTGGACAGAGGCACCCCGCGAAGTGAACCGCGGGGTGCCTCTCATGCCTAGGGTGGGGGGGGGTCGCCCGATCCCGTCCACCGCTCGGCAGCCGGCCCGGATCCATTCCCGCGTCCCAGGCCCGGCCGTCAGTGTTCTTTGTTCTTTTTTCCTCCAGGCGGAGCGGGCAGAAGCTCTGTGTGGCCGGTAGACACTTGGGCCGTGATCTCTCGCACCTTGGATGACCGGACTTGTGAAGCCAACGGGTTACGCAATCCAGAACGCGAAGTTCGAGCTGGCCGACGTCGCAGTGGCTGGCGAATTCGTCCACCGCATTGCGCAGGGTGTGGAACGTTCGTGGCCGGAGATCCGCACGTTGCTAGGGCCTTTGTTTGGTGAAGCGGCTGCCTGTCTTGACGAGCCCGATGCATGGCTGGAGTTTGGGCTCGCGCTGATGGCCATTCACATACAGGCACTGCCAGACGGATTGGTTCCGAGTGAGGCAATACGGATCCGGGTCCTTGTTCTCACCGATGTATGCACAACCCTCGGTGTTGTTCCCCGTCAGACCGTGGAGCGATACGAGCGTGCCTGGCATGACTCGCTCACCGCGGGAGGAGCGCCTCTCGATTGCGTTGCCCGCCTGTTGTGCGACCGCTGGGGGATATCGCGTTCCGGTCCCCCGGTGCGGGTTCCTGGGAGTGACCCGCATGTCGTCATGGTGTTGGGTACGGCACTCCTGACGTGGGCCGATGCGTGGCCACATTGGCTCTCACCCTAGCCCGCATTTCTCACCAGAGATCGTGGCGAGACCGTGCAAACGCCCGTAGCTCCTGGCTGGCCCGCGGTAGGAGCCGATTCTATCGGCGACCCCATGTGGCAGGTCGCCGAAGGGATTCGGCTCCTACCCCGGACGAGGACCCGGCCAGGAGATGCGGCCTGCCTGCAGGCAGGGTGGTTGTGCGGGCGCAGCAGATTCATGGTGAGAAATGCGGGCTAGCCAGTGCCTCTATTGAATCCCGCCCGGATTGCACGCCGTCGCCGTCTATCTGGCATAGGTTAGCGGATGTGCCTGAGAGACGGCTTCGCAAAGGGATCGCCGTCCCCTGAGCCGTCTTACCGGCCGAGGTAGGCGCGGAGGGTGGGGGCGATCTCGCGGTGGAGGAGGGCCCGGCGCAGGGGCCATGGGTCGGCCCCATTTGCCGCATCCAGGAGGCGGACCTCGCCGGCGACCCGCAGGGCCATGGGGACGCCGTCGCGGTAGAGGAGGCGGTTGCCGGCGAGGGCCGGGAGGCGCGGGCCGGGGGTGACGATGCCCATGAGGTTGAGGGGATCGGCGCCGGACACGGCCACCAGCTCGCCGTCGCCGGGGCGGCGGCGGACCTCGCGCAGGGCGGCGATCGCCTCGGTGAGGGCGTATTGCTCGCCGGCCAGGCCGGCGACGAAGCGGCCACCGCGGATCTCGCCCCGGGCCTCCAGGCGGCGGTAGACCCCCGCCAGGTCGTGCCAGGTTGGGAGCCAGTCCGCCTCCCGCTCCAGCAGGCGGCGGCACACTACGCCCCAGCGCCGCAGGAGGGTCCAGGCCACGTGCTCCACCACCTCCGGGGCGAGTCGCGCGTGGCGTGCTGGGCCGCGGTTGGCCGGCGGTGGTGCAGTCGCGGCCCTGTCGGCCGGCGAGCCGCCGAGCCACACCCAGCGGCCCGCGTCGTCGATGCCGAACGGAGCGGTCCAGCGCCGCCCGCCAACTCCCCACGGCCGGCGCCGGTGGGAGGGGACCAGGAGGGCGCGCAGGCCGGTGAAGCCGTCGGCGGTGATCTGCCCGGCGGCCACCAGCTCGCCGAGCCCTTCCTCCACCTGGGTGCGCAGCAGGCCGGTCCCCTCCACCAGCTCCGCGAAGAAGGCGGGGCCGCGGTCCGTCAGGTGGTGGGCGATGGCGGTGGCGGCGGTGGAGAGGCGGCGGTCGCGCTGGTCGCCGCGGCCGGCCAGCCCCTGCCAGAGGCGCAGGTGACGCCGGGTGACCAGGACGATGGGGGTGGCGCGCACCGGGCCCGTGCGCCGGCCGTTCGTCGCCGCGGGCGGCGACAGGCGCGCCCACACGAGGCGGCCGGAGTGGCACAGGGTATCGAGCCAGTCGGGGCGGTAGGTGGTGAGGCGTGCGGGCAGGATCTCCCCCTCCCAGGCGGCGGCCGGGGCCTCGAAGCCTTCGAGCTGCTCGACGATCGCCGCCACCGCCTTCGCCCCCTCGCCACGCTCCGCCCCCGCCACCCGCTGCCACTGGCAGAGGAAGCGCAGGAAGTCGGCCGCGGCCACCGGCTCGATCTCCCGCCGCAGTCGCTTGAGGGTGTAGCGGTGGATCCGCGCCAGGAGTCGGCGCTCGCACCACTCCTCCTCCGTGGTCTCCGCGGGCGGCGGCGCCCCGGCCGACCCGCCGTAGGAGCGACCTTGGTCGCGATCCGGATCCTCTGCCCCGGGCGGGTTCGCGGGCAAGCCCACTCCTACGGGAGGGGTTTCCGTTGCCTCGGGTGTGAACCGGCCGCGGAGGATGAACCCTTCGCCCTCCAGGGTGAGGAGCGCCGTCGCCATCTCGTGGGGCTCCACCGGCAGGGTGGCCAGCAGATCCGCCGCGGTCACCGGCCCGAGACTTTCCAAGCGGCCGCGCACCACCTCCACCACGGCCGCCTCCCGCGACCACGACTCCGCGGCGAGCTCCGCGGGCGGGGTGATCGGCGGGTTGAGGCGCGCCGTTGGGAAGATCGCCCGCAGGTGCGGCAGGCGCTCCGCCGCCACCCACAGGGGTGCGGCGCCACCGCCGGGATCCAGCCGCGCCGCCCGCCCGGCCGCGGCGAGGCCCTCCAGCCAGCCGCCCCAACCCGGGCCGGCCGCCGCCTCGGCCGCGGTGAGGCAGCCCAGCAGCAGCAGGGCGTCGTGGACCTCGTCCGCGCTCACCGCCTCGGGCCACGCCTCCTCCCGCACCCGGGCGATCGCCGCGGGGTCGAGCCGGCCGAGGTCGGCGGCGGCGGCCGGGTCGAGCCAGCGGCGGCTCACCACCGCCTGGGTGCGGCGTTCCTCCAGGGGGGCGTCGTCGAGGAAGGCGTAGGGTCGGGCGTGGAGGATCTCCTGGGCCAGGGGCGACGGCTCGGAGAGGTCGCGCGTCACCACCCGGATCTCGCCCGCCGCAATGCGGCCCAGGAGCCGCTCCAGCCCGTCGATGTCCATGGCGTCGTGGAGACAGTCGTCGATCGCCTGCTCCACCAGGGGGTGGTCGGGGATCTCCCGGTCCCCCACCACGTTCTCCAGGCAGGCGAGCTGGTCGGGAAAGACCACCGCTACCAGGTCCTCCGCCGCCATGCGCTGGAGCTGGGCCGGCACCCGCTTGCCGCCGCGGTTGCGCGGCAGGGCCAGGGCCGTGGTGGCGTCCCACCGCCAGCGCGCCTGGAACATGGGGGCGACCAGGAGGGCCTGGACCAGGAGGGGCCGCACGGTGGCCTGGTCGAGGTAGCCCGCCACTTCGGCGAGGGGGAAGGAGTGGGTCGCCCCGAGGGACAGGACGATGGCGTCGTCGGTGGCGGCGGCCTGAAGCTCGAAGTTGAAGCGCCGGCAGAACCGCTTGCGCAGGGCGAGCCCCCAGGCGCGGTTGACGCGGCTGCCGAACGGGGCGTGGACCACGAGCTGCATCCCCCCGGCCTCGTCGAAGAACCGCTCCAGGACCACCGTGTCCAGGGTCGGCAGGCAGGTGAGGGCGGCGCGGGCCGCAGTCAGGTAGTCCACGAGCTGCGCGGCACCGGACTCGGTCACGCCCACGGTGTCGGTGAGCCAACGGAGGGCGGTCTCGCGCCCCGACGTGGCGCTGCACCCTGTAGGAGCGACCTTGGTCGCGAACCCGGACATATCCGACCGTGACGGCGTTTGCCGCGCATGGTTCGCGGGCAAGCCCGCTCCTACGCTCGGTACCGTCACCTCGGTGCTAACGAGCCGCGCCTCGACTTTCTCGCGCAACCGCGACACTGCCGCCGACAGCTCCTCCGTCCGTCCCGGCGCCTCGCCGAACCAGAATGGGATGTTGGGGGGCTGGCCGGCGGCATCCGCGACCCGCACCTTACCCTGCTCGATGCGCAGGATGCGGTACGAGGTGTTGCCGAGCTGGAAAATGTCGCCGGGCAGGGACTCGATGGCGAAGTCCTCGTTCAAGGTGCCGATGAACAGGCCGTCGGGCTCCAGCACCACCTGGTAGTCGGCCAGGTCGGGGATGGTTCCGCCGCTGGTCACCGCGGTGAGCCGTGCCCCGCGCCGGCCGCGCAGGCGGCGGTGGACCGCGTCCCGGTGGAGGTAGGCGCCGCGCCGGCCGCGGCGGGTGGAGAACCCCTCGGCGAGCATTTTCACCACCGCGTCGAAGTCGGCCCGCGCCAGGTCGCGGTACGGGTCGGCACGGCGTATCAGGGCGAACAGCTCGTCCTCGTCCCACTCGCGGCACGCCACTTCGGCCACGATCTGCTGGGCGAGGACGTCGAGGGGCCGTGTCGGGATGAGCAGCCGGTCCAGCTCGCCGCGGCGCACCGCATCCAGCAGCGCCGCGCACTCGGCGAGGTCGTCGCGGCTGGACGGGAAGAGCCGCCCCTTGGGGATCGCCCCCAGGCAATGGCCGGAGCGGCCGACCCGCTGCAAGAGGGTGGCGATGGCGCGCGGCGAGCCGAGCTGGCACACCAGGTCCACGGCGCCGATGTCGATCCCCAGCTCCAGGGAGGCGGTAGCCACCAGGGCCTTCAGCTCGCCCGCCTTGAGGCGTTGCTCCGCCGCCAGCCGCTGCTCCTTGGCGAGGCTGCCGTGGTGAGAGGTGACGTGCTCCGGCCCGATGCGCTCCGAGAGGTGGCGCGCCACCCGCTCCGCCATGCGCCGGGTGTTGACGAATACCAGGGTGGTGCGGTGGTCCGCGATCAGGGCCGCGAGGCGGTCGTACATCTCCTCCCACACCTCGCCGGCCATCACCGCCTCCAGGGGCGCGGACGGCAGCTCGAGGGCCAGGTCGCGCTCGCGCACGTGGCCGGTGTCGATGATCTGGCAGGGCACGCCGCCCGCCACCGCCGTGCCGCACAGGAAGCGGGCCACCGCGTCCAGGGGCCGGCAGGTGGCGGAGAGGCCGATGCGCACGGTTGGCCGGCCGGTGAGGGTCGCGAGCCGCTCCAGGGAGAGGGCGAGGTGGGAGCCGCGCTTGCTCGCCGCCACGGCGTGGATCTCGTCCACGATCACCGCCCGCACCGAGGAGAGCATCTGCCGCCCAGAGTCGCTGGTGAGGAGGATGTACAGGGACTCTGGTGTCGTGACGCAGATGTGCGGTGGCCGGCGGCGCATCTGCGCCCGCTCCCGCTGGGGCGTGTCACCGGTGCGCACCAGGGTGCGGATCCCGACCTCGGGCAGGCCGCGCGCCGCCAGCTCCGCCTCGATCCCGGCCAGCGGCGCCTCCAGGTTGCGCTGGATGTCGTTGGACAGGGCCTTGAGCGGTGAGACGTAGACCACCTGGGTCGCGTCCGGCAGGGGCGCCTCGACCCCATGCCGAACCAGGTCGTCGATCACCGCCAGGAAGGCGGCCAGGGTCTTGCCCGAGCCCGTGGGCGCCGCGATCAGGCAGTGCTGCCCGCTCTGGATCGCCGGCCACGCCGCCACCTGCGCCGGTGTCGGCCCGTCAAACGTCTTCCCGAACCACCCGGCCACCGCCGGATGAAACAGCTCCACGGCCATGGGAGGAGTATCCCACCGCCGCCAGCCGCTGATGAACTGTTTAACGCCAAGGCGCCAATACGCAGGGGCACAAAGGATCCGTCAACCGGATGGGATGTGGAACGCGGGAAACCAGGAAGCCAGGAAAGAGTCCCTCAGGGTTGTTCTCCCGGCTTCCTGGCTTCCCGCGTTGATCGACGTTTGTCGAGGTCGAATCAGCGTCCCAGGAACTTCGCGGCGAGGGCCTTGAAGTAGCTGACAGCCTCCGGGTCGGCGCGGTCGGGGCTCCAGACGTGGGGGCCGAGGCCGAACTGGGCGAGGACGTACTTGCCGAGGGCGATCTGGGCGATGGCGACGGCGCCGGTGGCGATCTGGCCGGCGCCGAACAGGACGGCGATGGCGAGCTGTCCCAGGGCCACGGCACCGGTGGCGGCCTGGCCGACTCCGAAGAGTACGCCGAGGGCGAGCTGGCCGATGGCGATCACGCCGAAGGATGCGTGGCCGACGGCGATGACGCCGGTGGCCAGGCGCCCGACGCCCACCACGCCCCGGGCCACGACGCGCCGGCCGGTCTCGGGGCAGATCCCGCGGGTGTAGTGGAGCACGGGCAGACCCCAAAGCTGGCGATGGGAGCGGAACTCGGCGAACAGGCCACCGGTGGGATAGGCGAAGCGCCGCCAGGTCCCGCGCGGGGTCTCCTCGATCTGATATTCAACTTTTTCCAGCAACATGTTCTGCATGTTGGATCCTGCGGAATTTGGATGGCAGATTGCTGATGCAGGGGCCCATGGCTACGGAGTCCTAGTGGGGTAGAACGCGGGAAGCCAGGAAACCAAGAAGAGCTGCTTCGGGGGTGTTGTTCTCCTGGGTTCCTGGCTTCCCGCGTTGATCCATCGTCCGTGAGCCGACGATGATCGATTGATCGGACATGAGCTGTAAGGACGGCTGATTCGCTCTTGCTCTCTCGTCTCCTTTCGCACGGGGGAACACAAGACTAAAGGCCGTGGGCAAAGCGCCATGGTTACGAATGCTCGCCCTGTGGACCCACGCCGAGACCATTAGCGTCCATCCGCGCGTTGATTCGCATCCATTCGCGGTTCCCCCATCCAGATCGGACGCACGGCGCCTTCTGCTGTGGTTCTACTGGCTCGCGCCGTAGACTGCCGCGACGTTCAGCGGATTTTCCAAGGAGCGAGCGATGCAGATCGGGTTCATCGGACTGGGGATCATGGGCAGCCGCATGGCGGCGAATCTGGTGCGGGCCGGGATGAGACTCGCGGTCTACAACCGGACGGCGGAACGGGCGCGACCCCTGGGTGAGGCGGGGGCGACGGTCATGGCCTCGGCGGTCGCCGCCGCGCGGGACGCGGACATCGTCATCACCGTGCTGTCCGATCCGCAGGTGGTGCGGCAGGTGGCCGTGGGAGAGGGCGGCTTTCTCCCTGTCATGCGCGCCGGCAGCCTGTGGGTCGACTGCTCGACGGTGGACCTGGCCTGCGTGCGTGAGATTGCGGCGACGGTGAAGGAACGGTACGGCGAGGCCCGGGCGCGGGGCCTGGGGAAAGCGGACTTCTCGGCGGTGTGCGCGGTGGTGCGGCCGGCGATGTAGGCGCGGGCTGGCCCGCGAGGAGGCGGGTTGTCGAACGCGGGAACCCAGGAAGCCAGGAAGGGAATCTTCCTAAATGCTGTTCTCCTGGATTCCTGGGTTCCCGCGTTGATTGAACTCCGGTGGGCCGACCTCTATCTCGCTGGTGCCCAGTCTGTATCTTCCCCTGGCCGATGTGGTACGACGGCGAGGGCACCGGAGAGGGTGGGGACGGCGGACAAC
>DASWHD010000255.1:0-6307 GCA_036393335.1 bacterium | reverse complement strand
CGTGATCCTCTACGATCCGTGGTGGAACCCGGCGGTGGAGGCCCAGGCCGCTGACCGCACCCACCGCATCGGCCAGGACAAGCCGGTGTTCGTCTACAAGCTCCTCACCGAGGCCACCGTGGAGGAGAAGATCCTCGCCCTACAGGAGAAGAAGCGCGCCCTGGTGGCGAGCATCACCCGCCCGCGGCGTGGCGGCGAGGCGGCCGCCCTCACGGCCGCCGACCTGGCGGCCCTGTTCGCACCGCTGTCGGGAGAGGCAGGCGAGCATCACGGGCCATAGGGGTCCACGGGCGGTGCTGGCCATGTGTCAATCGCTGACGCCCACTCGGGACAGCAACTCCTCGCGGAACGCCAATGCCTCGCGCCCTTCGCCCACCCGAATTGCGTCGAGGTTGAAGAAGCGGTCCGTGGTCGGTGACTCCTTGTGGGCCAGCTTCAGGTCGAGGTGGCTGACCCCGACGATCGTCCAACATTCGACGAACCCCTGTTTGCGGGCCTTCTGGTGGCTCTTCTCCGCCTCTCCGATGCGGTTGTGGATGTTCGAGACATCGCGGCCACCCTTGATCTCGACGGCGACCAGGTTGCGGTCGTTGCCGGAGGGCAGGCGCTCCCGGATACAGATGTCGGGGTCGCTGGAAAACTCGATACGGACAGTGCGGCCGGCAGCATTCTTGATTTCGATCCAGTCGGCGTCCGACGAGGTGACCGCGGCGGCGACGATCTCATGGATGAGGTCGAAGACCTCTCGGGTGGCCCGAGTGCCGAGTCGGTTCAATGCCCCGCCGCGTAGTTGCGGTCCGAGGGTAAGGAGCGTGAGCTCGTGGACGTTGGTGTGCGAGAGCTGAGAGACGTGCTCGACGAGGTGCGCTGCGCTCGTGCACAGACAGGTGCATAGATCGGTGAGCGATGGCTCTTGCCGCGGGGAGAGCCGCCCCTGCTCCTCCATGCTCTTGAATCCGGCCAAGCCGTGCTCCCGGCCGTAGAACTGTTTTTGGGAGAAACCGAGGAGCAGGCGATAGTAGCCGAGCAGCCGTGGGCGCTGCGCCAGGAGATACGGGACGGCAAAAACGACCTCTCCGCGCATCCCCCAACCCGCTACGCGCTGGAGTCCCGGGGGTGGGGCAAAGCGGCCGAGCTGCCGGTCGATCTTTTTGATGTCAGATGCAGCGACGATCTCCAACAAACTGTCCAGTAGGAGGCTGTGTCGGAGTTCCTCGAGGCGTGCATGGAAGGTAACCTGTAGGTCCGGCAGCGGTACCGATAGGTGGCTCACGTGGCCACCCTACGGTCGAACGTAAACAGCAAGCGCTCTGTTGCGTGGATGCGTTCGGTGGCGAGACTTACGTATTCCGGATTCAGCTCGATGCCGACGTAGTTGCGCGCCTGCTGCTCGCACACCACCCCCACCGTTCCGGCACCAAAGAAGGGGTCGAGCACCCAGTCGCCCGGCACACTCCCGGCGAGGACGCAGGGTTCGACGAGTTGCGGCGGAAAGGTGGCGAAGTGGGCGCCCGGGAACGGCTCGGTGGGGATTGGCCAGACGGTACGCCGGTTGCGGCCGTTCGACTCTCGGATGCTCTCCGAGTCGTAGTAGTACTTCAACGACTTGGAGAACAGGAAGAGGTACTCGTGGGAGCGGGTCGGTCGGTCCTTCACGCTCTCGGGCATGCAATTGGGCTTTTCCCAAATGATGTCGCTGCGCAGGTACCAACCGGCCTCTTGCAAGGCGAAGGCAAGGCGCCATGGCACGCCGACGAGGTCCTTCGGTTTCAACCCGCCCGGGGTCCTGGCGCGGTACGTCATGGCGCGCACGGGGTTTTTCTTGTCGGGTGCGCGATAGCCACGGTTGCCGCTGGTGTAGCTGTCCCCCACGTTCAGCCACAGGGTGCCGTCGTCACAGAGCACGCGGCGGACCTGATCGAAGACCGCGACCAGCCGGTTGATGTAGTCGGCGGGCTCCTCCTCCGCCCCGATCTGCCCCGCCACGCCGTAGTCCCGGAGGCCCCAGTAGGGAGGGGAGGTGACGCAGCAGCGGAAGACTCCCTCCGGCAGACTCCCAAGGACCGCGGCCGAGTCCCCTTGAACCACAGTGGACTCCAGCAGGGTGAGGGGAACCGTGGGAGAGGGCTCGCGCACAAAATCCATCGACGTCTCCTGACCGGAGGGGAGTATACGAGTCTGCGCGGCACCGATTGAAGTAGTGCCATGGCGAAGAAGTCGTGGCGACCCCATTCGCGTCCATTTGCGACCCCGTCACCGTCGTGTGTAGCCTGACCGCGGTTCAAGGCAGCCCACTCGCGGTGGTTGCACGGGATAGGAGCGACTCGATGGAAGACCTGCGGAGCACCGATACCTGGCGGATCTTCCGCATCCAGTCGGAGCTCGTGGACGGGTTCGAGTCGTTGCACGACCTCGGCCACGCGGTGACCATCTTCGGCAGCTCGCGCCTCGGCCCGCAGTCACCCCACTACCAAGCAGCCGAGGAGGTCGCCGCCCAGCTCAGCGCCGCGGGCTTCGCGGTGATCACCGGCGGCGGGCCGGGGATCATGGAGGGGGCGAACAAGGGGGCCTACGGCAATGGTTCCAAGTCGGTCGGGCTGAACATCGACCTGCCGCGTGAGCAGGTTCCCAACCGCTACCAGGACATCAGCCTCGACTTCCGCTACTTCTTCGTGCGCAAGCTGATGTTCGTGAAGTACGCCGCCGCCTTCATCATCTTCCCCGGCGGCTTCGGCACCCTCGACGAGCTATTCGAGTCTCTCACCCTGGTGCAGACCGAGAAGATCCGCACGTTCCCCGTGGTGCTTTACGGCGCCGGCTATTGGCGCGGGCT
Source organism: bacterium (assembly GCA_036393335.1). GTDB lineage: Bacteria > CG2-30-53-67 > CG2-30-53-67 > CG2-30-70-394 > CG2-30-70-394 > DASWHD01. The sequence continues at coordinate 3,474 of DASWHD010000255.1, read as the reverse complement.
GATCCAATGGCTTGGCGAGACAGTCCTTGCAACTGGCTGTGTCGACGCGAAAGACCTCTCGCTCCTCTGTCTCGCCGACTCGCCGGAAGAGGTGCTCTCGATTGTTCTGGAGCACCGCCGCTGCCACCTCCGGCTACACGACAACAATCGCCGCGAGGCGCAATAATTCCGACGTGGCTGCGTCACGCGTACCGCCGACCGGCCCGCGGAGGATGTGCCTCCGCGCCCGGTCGCGTGAATAGCTCAGCCGTTGTCGATCCCCTCCTCGGTGGTGTTGCTCATGTCGACGCCGATGTCCTGGCAGGGGTGCTGTACAGGGGTGGCCAGATAGGCGCGGCGATTGGCCTCGTTCTCGAAGTAGACGGTGATCTCGTCTTCGCCGTGACCCTCGTGCACGAACGGGTGACCCGTCGGGTCGCGAATGTCGGTCATGGAGATCGGGTCGAGGGTGCAGGTGATGTGGGGCATGGCAGGCTCCTCTCAAGTGAGACAGGCCTGAAATGGCCTGATTAGCAAGACGTGGCTTTAGTATAGCAGGCGGATAGTCTTTGTCTTAATTTCGCCTTACCGGCCTGTCGGACTGGGGGTCGGGGGATTTGCGCCGGACGGTTGGGTGGGGGGGGTGATTCCTTGTGGATGAGGGGAAGGACCGGGTGGGTTGCCTAAGGATCGCAGCCTCGGCGGCGTTCAGTCAGGGTGTTTGGGAGGGATATCAGGCCCCCGCGGGTCACCGATCAAGGGGCCGCGGGCGGCTGCCGTCCGCCCGGGGCCAGGCCCAACGAGGGGAGGAGGCCGCGCTGGACATTGGTTTCACGCCGCCACGTCCCGCAAGGCCCGGGCGAAGGAGGAGAGGCCGGTGCTGCGCAATAAGATGCATTGCTTGGCGTATCGCTGGCATAGACGGCGGATGCGCCGGACTGCATCGTGGCTGACACAGTCCAGGGGACAGACGATGGCATCGGCGCCAGAGACCACCTCGTCCAGCCGGCCGCCTCGCTCCTCCACGCCGCCGTCGTGATGGAGGAACTCGCCGTTGTGACGCTCCACCAGCGCCCGGCAATGGGCCGTCAGATGGACCCGGCCGCCCACGTAGAGGATGCGGCGCCGACACAGGTCGAACCGAGTGCAACGGCTTCCATCATGGCCCTCGCACTCGTCGCTGCACTCCCCTTGGAGCAACACCTGCACCTCCTCTTCCAGGCTCCTCAGCTCCGTGCCGTGAACCGCCAGCTCGGCACGCAGACGGGCGATCTCGGCGTCGCGTTGCTGGAGATGCTGACCCAACACCGCCACCCTCTCCTCACCCCGCTCCGCGGTGCGGGTGGCGCTGGCGAGCCGGCCCTGGAGGGCCGCGACCTCCACTTGCAGGGTATGGAGCTTGGCGCCGCTCTCCAGGGCGGCAAGCTGCCTCTCGCTGGTACGCAGGCGGGTCCGTAAACTGCCGCTCTCCTCGACCTGCGCCCGCAGGCCGCGGATTAACGCGTCGCGCTCCTCCAACCGCCGGCCGGCGATGGCCTTGGCCGCCACCAGCTCCTGCTCCTGATGAGCGCACCGCTCCTCAAGCTCGTGGAGCCGGCGCATGTCGGCCCGGGTGGTGGCGCCGGTGAGGTGGGAAAGCATGTGCACCTCGCCGTGGACCCGCTCCCTCAGGGCCTCGGTGGCCACCGGGTGGGTGAGCAGCGCCCAGAACGCGCCGGTGACCCCTCCCTCCGCCGCCGCCTCCTCCCAAAGGAGCGCCAGGTCCGCCTGCGTCTCCGCGGTAGCGAACCGTCGGACCGCCCGCCGGAACTTGGCATCGAGCGCCTTATTCACGACCCGTAGGTGAGGGGTGGGCCTGTCCGCGCCCCCTACGAACACGGTATGGAGCTCATAGTCACTCAGCCTTCTCGCGTCCCGGATGCGCGCCCTGCGGCCGATCTTATGCAGCTCCGTCAGGGTGAGGCAGGTGCCGATCACGGCGCAGTGGTACCGTCCATCCAGCTCCCACAACCTCTTTCTCCGGTTCGCGGGCATGGCTTTTCTCTTTCTCTGCCTTCGGCCTCGGCCGTTCACAAGAGGGGTCAGGGCAGGATCGTGAAGGTGGTCATCATGCCCGCCTCCAGGTGGTCATTGACGTGGCAATGGAACATCCAGGTGCCGGCGTTGTCGGCCTCGAGATCGAACGTCTTAGTGGCGGCGGGGAGCACCTCGGCCACGTCCAGGCGGTGGCCGTTGTGGAGGAGGGTGACGCCGTGCCAGTGCGGCGTGTGCAGGTCCACCTCCGTGCCCATGGCGATGATGTACCAGCGCACCCGTTCCCCCACGCGCATGGTGTAGCCCCGGTTGTTTCCCCAGAGCAGCCCGTTGATGCCGTGCATCAGGTTGCTCTCCTGGAAGCCCTCGTCCTCCGGGTCACAGGGACCGCTGCTGCACGCCGCCTGGTTCACGTCGAGGTAGGGGCTGGCATTCTCGTCGAAGACGCTGAACAGGGAGACGAATTCCCGGTCCACGTCCTTGGGCGTCGCGTCCGCGCGTGCGCCCCCCTTGGCCGTGATGATGATGGGACCGATCAACCCGGCATTAGTGTCCGCAGGCTCGTCCGTATGGGAGTGGTAGATCCAGGCGATGGAGCTCGGGTCGTTGGGGCCGGGGCCGGCGCGCCTCGGCACTGGCCAGACGTAGGTATGGGTGTCGCCCGGGGCGACCGCGTCGTCGGCCTTGAGGTCGGTGTCGTCCTCATAAGGCGCACCCTCGGAGCCCTTGTCGTAGAACACACCGTGCGGATGCATGCTAACGGGAAAGCGCGTGTTGTTGCGGAAGTGCACGACGAGGGTGTCGCCCACCTCGGCGCGGAGGATCGGCCCCAGGGTGCCGAGGAGGAGCCGCTCCTCCGGGCTGCGCTCCACGGCGGCCTGCCATTGGGGCGTGTACTCACGATAGAGGGCCTTGAGATATTTCCGGCCGATGCCCTCCTCGACGAATACCCTTTGTGGCTCGGTGAACGCCTCGCCGGTCATCGGGTTGGTGGGGAAGGACGGGGCGTAGTCCCACACCACCTCGTCCGCCGCGATCCAGTAGGTACGGGTCGCCCCGGGAGCGGCGTGCGCCACCGCCGTCCATGAGGCGATGGCCACCGATGCGAGAAGGGGAATAAGCGTCTTGTTACCTGCCATGGGATCCTCCTTGCGATTGACAAACAGTGAAAAAAAGCCCGCGGCCGACCGGGTGGTCCGCCGCGGGCTCGGGGCTCAAGGCCGCTGGCCGCTGACTGTCGTTGTTTCTGGAACGCGTCCGATCGGCGCGCCGGTGGTAGAAATCAGTTACCCGTCCTCGTCCTCCTTGATCTGCTGGGCGAGGTAGTTCTGCTCGCCCACCTGCTCGATCAGCTCGAGCTGGGCCTCGAGCCAGTCCACGTGCTCCTCCTCCGACTCGAGGATCTCCTCCAGGAGGTGGCGGGTGTTGTTGTCCCCCACCTCGGTGCAGAGCTGGATGCCG
>DASWHD010000254.1:0-2752 GCA_036393335.1 bacterium | reverse complement strand
CCGAGCTGGCGGCCGAGCCGGATCATCGATCACATCTTGGCGACGGATGACCTGGAGCTCTCCGGACTGCAGACGCTGCCGGATCTGCTCTCCGACCATCTTCCGGTCGGAGCGACGGTGCGGTACAGAGATGAGGTCGCCGCCGCGGCGTAGGCGGCTGGTGGGCCTGTGGCTGAAGTGAACGGGCCGGTGTCGCGCCGCGGTCACCCACCGGTACGGTCATGATCCAGGCGGAGTAAAGGAGCCGCTCCTCCCCGGGAGTTGCCGCCGGGAACGAGTGGAGTGACGCCCGGTACGCCGCTGAGGGGCGATCGCAAGGCGGCCAGCGACCTGGCTAGCACACGGTGCGCGGTGCGCGCAGCTAACCCGCATTTCTCATCATGAATCTGCTGCGACCGCGCAACCGCCCTGCCGGCAGGCAGGCCGCATCTCCTGGCCGGGTCCTCGTCCGCGGTAGGAGCCGAATCCCTTCGGCGACCTGCCACATGGGGTCGCCGAAGGGATTCGGCTCCTACCGCGGGCCGGCCAGGATCTACGAGCGTTTGCACGGTCTCGCCACGATCCCTGGTGAGAAATGCGGGCTAGTCGACCAACAGGTAATCGAGGGGAAAGAGGGGAATGCGATCGAGCGCATCGAGCAGTAGCGCCGGCATCAGCCGTGGAAGCGGAAGAAGGCGATGGTGGCGATCCCCAACAGGATGCAGAGGAGCTGGCGCAGGGACTGCGGCAGGCCGGTGGTCTGGTGCATCGTCGGCACCAGGTCGGCCATGGCGACGTAGATGAAGCTCGCCGCCGACAGGGCGAGGATGTACGGCACCATGTGGCTTGCGGTGGCGAGGTAGAAGTACGCGGCCAGGGCACCGGGGAGGGTGGTGAGGGAGGAGAGGAGGTTGAGGGCGAAGGCGCGCCGCCGCGAGTAGCCACTGTCGAGGAGGATCGCGAAGTCTCCGACCTCCTGCGGCACCTCGTGGGCGATCACCGCGAACGATGCCGCAATCCCCAGGGGGATCGACGTGACGAAGGCCGCCGCGATCACCAGGCCATCGACGAAGTTGTGCAGTCCGTCGCCGAACAGGATCAGCGGTCCCGCCTCGCCATGCACCTCGCACTCGGCGGCGTGGCAGTGGCGCCAGACCACGATCTTCTCCATCAGGAAGAAGACCACGATCCCGGCCAGGACGGTGGCCGACACGTTCAGCGCCGGCGCCTGGGCGACGCCCTTCGGGATCATTCCGAGGAAGGCCGCCGCCAGCAGCGTGCCGGTGGCGTAGCCGAGCAGGGAGGGAAGGAGGCTACGCCGCGTGGGCTCGGGGAAGAGCAGCAGCGCGGCGGCGCCGCACATGCCGCCGATGCTGCCGAGAAGGCTGAACACGACGAGTAAAGAGAAGGTGTCAGCCATCGGGTCCCCCTGGCGCGATCCTCCTGGAGCGCGCAGAAACCGAGGTTTGTTTTCTCTCGAGTATGGCGGAGGTGCGGACCCGGGCAAGCGTCACCGACGGGACGGCGGCCGAGGGGATACGATCTTGATCGCTACCGTGCACGATCCCGCGACGTCGCTCGACTACATTTTAGGGTAGGGAGACCTCTCGCAGACCGTTGCCGCGCGCCCGGATCAAAGGGGCGCTAAACATTGCTACGCGCCACGCCCGCCCAGTGGTTTGAGATCGTCGTCGCGACGGAGAACGCGACCGAGACGATGGAGTTGTTAGCCCGCCGCGGCCAGGTGCAATTCGAGTGGGCGGGTGAACGCAGCGCGGCAAGCCGGATCGAAGGGCTGCGCGAGCCCCTCCGCCACTACCGTGCGCTAGCCGCGCAATTCTCCGACCACTGGCCGGCCCCCGTGTTCGAGACGCGCAGCTGCATGCTGCCGGTCGAGGTGGCGGCTGAAGCGGCGATCCAGCGGATCGAGCGGTGGCGGGCTGCGGCAGAGCCGCTGCTGGAGCGGCTGGATCAGTTGCGTCGCGAGCGGGTGGAGCTGCAACGGTGGCGTCCGGAGCTGTGGCGGCTGCTCGTCCTGTGCGGGATTGCGGCCACCGGCTTTGGCTTCGTTTACGGCGACGTGTTCGGCTACCACCAGTGGGTCCCTCCCCTGTGGATCAAGCCGCTGGAACATCCGCTCGACATCCTGTTGGTGCCCGTCGTGGCCGGCGCGCTGGTGCTGACCGCCGGGGTACTGCTGCACGCGGTACAGACCTGCTGGCGTGGCCAAGGCCTGTCCGAGGGCGTAGCCGACGCGGCGCAGCTCGTCGTCTACTGGGGCGTGTTGCTCGCCTTCCTGGACGTGCGTTGCGCCTGGCTCGTCGCGGGCGGGGTGACACTCTGCCTTGGCAACCGCCTGTGGCGAGAGCGATCGTTGCGGGTGCTGTTGATCGGCATCGGCCATCAGCTCCAGAGCACCTTCGCGCTGCTGATCAATACCCTGTCGTTCGTCCGGGTCGGCGCGTTCGCCCTGGCCCACTCGGCCCTGGAGTCCGCGATCGTCACGGTCGCCGACGGCATCGCGAGCGCCGTGGCCAGCGCCTGCGTGATCGTGGTCGGGAACCTGCTGATCATCGTGCTCGAGGGATTAGTCGTCAGCATCCAGACCACCCGGCTGGTGCTGTTCGAGTTCTTCATGCGCTTCTACGGCGGCCATGGGCGGCCGTTCCGCCCCGCCCCCACCCCGCCCGACAGGGGCCACTCGGACGAGAGCGGCTGAGCGGCGGCAGACGGGGACCCCGCCGGGCCGAGTTGGCCGAATTTCCCGAACTTG
>DASWHD010000253.1:0-5174 GCA_036393335.1 bacterium | reverse complement strand
CCATGACTCCCACAGACGATCTCGTGCGTGCCGTGCAGCGGAATTGCGACATCTCCGATGCGCGCCACGCCGGAAACTTCACCCTGTGCATCTTCCTCCTGAAGATGCGCGAGCATTATCGCTGGGAGAAGCGGCTGCCGTTCTCCGCAACCCTCGCCAAGGAGGACGTCGGCGACTGGCTCGCCGAGCGTGAGACACTGTGGAACGCGATCGAGGACGACGAGTTCCTCGACATCCCTACCGCCGGGGGCATCTGCAACCCTTTTGATGGCACGAACATCAATACCGCATTGCTTCCAGATTCTCTCGTTTATAGCGCTGGTTATGGCCGATATCTTAAGCCGCACTTCTTTGTTGGCGACCTCCTCCGGCGAGAATCGCACGAGGGTCTCGAGATCCTGGTCTCCGGCCGCGAGCATGCCCGGGACATGGCCGCTCCGGCCGCCATGCTCCAGGGTACGACGGTGTTCGTGCGCCAGGAGTCGATCCGCCGTGAGGCGTGGTCGCACATCGAGGAGTGGCAATGGCACAAGCAGGACGGCGCCTTGGGCCGCGCCATGCGCACCTTCGGTGACCACCTTGCTCCGGACGACCTGCTGGAGCGAGTGACGGGGGCCGAGACGGAGACCGCTATCCTTCACGAGCTAGGTGAGGCAATGGCCGGTAACCTACTGGGGCCTCGATGGAATGAATTATATTTCTCCCGATCGTGCGGCCGCACCGAGATCATCACCCGGGCAGTCCGCGACCTGCTCGCCGACGCGCTCTCCACCCTTCCCGGCCTGTTGCAGAGGGACCACCCCCCTGCCCTGCACTACTACTTTGCCAACCTGCGCGGCATGCGCCGCGAGCTTTCCCCCGAGCTAGTGGCCGCCTATGACCAGTGGGCCGCCAGCGGCGACCTCTCTCCCCTGCGTGACGCTGCGGCACACGGGGCCGACCGCTGGCACCAGGCCGCCCATGCCATTCTTGACATGCACCAGAGTGATCCCGACACCTGGTCCGAGAAAGTTGCAGAGACGTTCGGTCTCGCCTGAGCCGCTCAAGCGGCGAGATCTGCGCAACCCTCGACATTGCCGGCAGTAGCCCAATCCATCGGCGCGCCGGCCCGCGGATCGCACGATGCCCTGCCCCCGGGCCGCTGTATCCCGATCGCGAGTCTGTCCCAATCCACGGTCGGATCCGGTCGATCACACCGGGCGGTGAGGTGAATCCCCTCACGGCCGCGGGTGCATCATCCGGTAAAGCAACCATGCACCACGAAAGGCTCTTGTCTCTCCTCTTCGTCCTAGGCGCGCCCGCCATCGCCTTTTCCCTCGCCGCGGCCTCAGGGCAGCCCCTGCGGGAGCGGCTCCAGGGACCCCAGGCGGGCGCCCACTCGGGCGGAGTCTTTCACCTCGCCCCGGACACCTTGCGGCGTTTCGCGGCTGCCTACGAGGCAGGGGTGGACATCATCGGTACCGACCTCCGCCTCTCGCAGGACAAGGTGCCGGTTATCTACCACGACGCGACCCTCGGCCTGCGCACCTGGTGCGACGGGCCGGTGAACGCGAAGACCGTGGCAGAGATCAAGGAGTGTCGCTTCAAGCTCAGCCGGGAACGGATCCCGACCCTGGAGGAGGTCCTGCAATGGTCCGCGGGCAAGGTGATCATCGATGCCGAGCCCAAGGAGATCGACGCGGTCGAACCGGCCATTGCCCTGGTGCAGCGGTACGATGCCTACGACTGGGTCTACCTGGAGGCCAAGTCGGATCCCGAGCGGTACCACCGGGCACGGGCCGCCGATCCGCGCGTCACCCTGTCGTTCCGCGTGGCGGCGGACAGCCAGTTGCAGTGGGCCATCGACCTGCACGACGACCACCTGCTGATCATCGAGCTCGCCCCCGCGATGTGCCGGCGGTCGGTCGTCGCGACGGTGCGCGCAGCCGGCAAGATCCCCTTGGTCAACGCCTTCCGCCACGGCCGGCTCGGGGAGCTGTTCGGCGCCAGGTGCGCTTGGGCGTACGCCCAGGGCATCGGCATTGCCATCTCCGACCGGCCCGCGTCCTGCGTCGCGCAGCGCGATCGCGCGCGGGGTGCCCGGTCGCCGGAATGACCCGGAGTCCGCTTGCCCGCCACATCCCCTCCAGCCGGCGGTGGTAACAGTACCACGGTCCCGACAGTGACCCGCAGACCGCGTATGCACGGCCGCCCCCCCCCTTACTTGGGGTACCGGCAGCTCCCGCACCACGGTCAGCCATGGCTCGTGGCGGCGACCGAAGGCGGCGGGTCGAGCTTTGCCGTGGGACCGGTGTAGAGTGGCACTACACTACGCTACCCGAGAGGTCCTGCCATGCCTGCATATCGCTCCCGCACCACCACCCACGGCCGCAACATGGCCGGTGCCCGCGCCCTGTGGCGCGCCACCGGCATGACTGATGCCGACTTCGACAAGCCGATCATCGCCGTGGCCAACTCCTTCACCCAATTCGTTCCCGGCCACGTCCACCTCAAGGACCTGGGGCAGATGGTGGCGCGCGAGATCGAGGCGGCCGGCGGCGTGGCCAAGGAGTTCAACACCATCGCCATCGACGACGGCATCGCCATGGGCCATGGCGGCATGCTCTACAGCCTGCCGTCGCGGGAGATCATCGCCGACTCGGTGGAGTACATGGTCAACGCCCACTGCGCCGACGCCCTGGTGTGCATCTCCAACTGCGACAAGATCACGCCCGGCATGATGATGGCCGCCCTGCGCCTCAACATCCCGGCGATCTTCGTCTCCGGGGGGCCGATGGAGGCGGGCAAGGTGCAGTGGCGCGGCCAGGAGCTGCACGTCGACCTGGTGGACGCCATGGTGCAGGCGGCGGACGACGCGGTGACCGACGCCGAGGTGATGGCGATGGAGCGCTCCGCCTGCCCCACCTGCGGGTCGTGCTCCGGGATGTTCACCGCCAACTCCATGAACTGCCTCGCCGAGGCCCTGGGCCTGGCCCTGCCGGGCAACGGCACCCTGGTGGCCACCCATGCGGAGCGCAAGGCGCTGTTCCTGGAGGCGGGGCGGCGCATCGTCACTCTTGCGCGGCGCTACTACGAGCAGGACGACGCCGCGGTGCTGCCGCGCTCCATCGCCACCTTCGAGGGGTTCGAGAACGCCATCGCCCTGGACATCGCCATGGGCGGCTCGACCAACACCGTCCTCCACCTCCTGGCCATCGCCCGCGAGGGGTCGGTCGACTTCACCATGGCGGACATCGACCGCATGTCGCGGCTCGTGCCCAACCTGTGCAAGGTGGCGCCCTCCAGCCAGCAGTACCACGTGGAGGACGTGCACCGCGCCGGCGGGATCTTCGCCATCCTCGGCGAGCTGAGCCGCGCCGGCGTCTTCAACCTGGACGTCCCCACGGTGCACAGCGCCTCCATGGGCGAGGCGATCGCCGCCTGGGACGTCACCCGCACCGATCGGGAGTCCGTCCGCGAGTTCTTCCGCGCCGCCCCCGGCGGCGTCCCCACCACCGTGGCCTTCAGCCAGGCGGCGCACTACCCGACCCTCGACCTCGACCGGGAGGCAGGCTGCGTGCGCGACCAGGAGCACGCCTACAGCCAGGACGGCGGCCTCGCGGTTCTCTACGGTAACCTCGCGGAGGAGGGGTGCATCGTCAAGACCGCCGGCGTCGACGCCGCGATCCTCACCTTCGCCGGCCGGGCGCGGCTGTTCGACAGCCAGGAGGCCTCGGTGGAGGCGATCCTCGCCGGTCTGATCGAACCGGGCGACGTGGTGGTGATCCGCTACGAGGGGCCGCGCGGCGGCCCGGGCATGCAGGAGATGCTCTACCCGACCAGCTACCTGAAGTCGAAGGGGCTCGGCAAGCAGTGCGCCCTGATCACCGACGGCCGCTTCTCCGGCGGCACCTCGGGCCTGTCCATCGGCCACGTCTCGCCGGAGGCCGCGGAGGGCGGCGCCATCGGCCTGATAGAGGAAGGTGACACGATCATGATCGACATCCCCAAGCGCTCCATCCACCTGGCGATCAGCGACGACGAGCTGGCGCGTCGCCGGGCGGCCATGGAGGCGAAGGGCGACGGGGCGTGGCGGCCCAACCGCGACCGCCAGGTGAGCGCGGCGCTTGCGGCGTATGCCGCCATGACCACCAGCGCCGCCAAGGGCGCGGTACGCGAGGTCCCCACCCGCACCGCATCGCCGGTCCCGTCGACCCACACGTAGGGTGGGCTCTGCCCGCCGCCGTGCGGGGCGCTGCTCCGTCGTAGAGGCACGGCATGCCGTGCCCCGACGGTGTGTGCGCGGTGATTTGCTGCTTGCCATCCCATAGATTATGGTTGCCCATATGAAGACAACCGTAGAGATTTCTGATGCCCTGCTTGCAGAGGCGAAGGCCGTCGCCGCGCGCGAGGGAATCACCCTCAAGGTCCTGGTGGAGACGGGTCTGCGGCAGGTCCTGCAGGCGCGCGAGGCACGACCACCGTACCGCCTGCGGCGCGCCACCTTCCGCGGTGAAGGGCTGCGCGAGGAGTGGCGCGAGGCCGACTGGGCCGACCTGCGCGACGCGGCCTACAAGGGTCGCGGCGGATGATCGCCGTCGACACCAACCTCCTGGTCTACGCCCACCGCGAGGACTCCCCCTGGCACGAGGCCGCCTACGGCGTGGTGCGGGATCTCGCCGAGAGTACCACCCCGTGGGCGATTCCCTGGCCGTCCCTCCACGAGTTTCTCGCCGTCGTCACCCACCCGCGCATCTACCAGCCGGCGACCCCCGTGCCCCAGGCCATCGACCAGGTCGAGGCATGGCTGGAGTCGCCGAGCCTCGCTCTCCTCGCCGAGCGCGATGGCTATTGGCCGAGCCTCCGGGGCCTCCTGGAGGCGGGCCGTATCGCCGGTCCGCAGGTCCACGACGCCCGCATCGCGGCGCTCTGTGCCCATCACAACGTGCGGGAATTGTGGAGCGCCGACCGCGACTTCACCCGTTTCCCCTCCCTTGCCGTTCGCAACCCACTGATCGTCTGACCCACCCCTAGCCCGTATTTCTCACCATGACTCTGCTGCGCCCGCGCAACTGCCCGCATCTCCTGGCCGGGTCCTCGTCCGGGGTAGGAGCCGAATCCCTTCGGCGACCTGCCACATGGGGTCGCCGATAGAATCGGCTCCTACCGCGGGCCAGCCAGGATCTACGCGCGTT
>DASWHD010000252.1:0-3036 GCA_036393335.1 bacterium | reverse complement strand
GCGCGGATGCTCGCCGAGGAGCTCGGCGCTCGCCTGGTGGCGGAGGCCCTGGACGAAAACCCACTGCTGCCACGGTTCTACCAGGACCCCGCGGGCCAGGCCTTCCAGACCCAGCTCTTCTTCCTGGTCTCCCGCTTCCGCCAGCAGCAGCTCCTCGGTCAGGTCTACCTGCCGGAGGGGCCGTGCGTCTGCGACTACCTCTTCGCCAAGGACCAGTTGTTCGCCGGCCTCAACCTGACCTCCGAGGAGCTCGCCCTCTACCGCCAGATCTACCAGCTCCTCTCCCCCCAGCTCACCCGTCCCGACCTGGTGGTCTACCTCCAGGCCTCGACCCATGAGCTGCTGCACCGTATCGACAGCCGCGCGATCCCCTACGAGCGCGGCATCGACAAGGACTACGTGGAGCGCCTGAACGAGGCGTACAAGTCGTTCTTCTTCGACTACGACGCCAGCCCCCTGCTGGTGATCAACACCACCGACATCAACTTCGTCGACCGCCGCGAAGACTTCGACGACCTCCTCCGCCACATCCGCGACGTCCGCGCCGGCACCGTCTACTACCAGCCGCTCAGCTCGCGGGAGTAGCGGGCGGGGGTCACCGCGTATGGACGCAAATGGACGTGGATATCTCCTGCACACCGTAGGGTGTGTCAAGCGCAGCGCGGCGCACCGGCTACGGAGGGGCTACCCGTGAAGATTTCACCACGGGGGACACCGGGGGCTCGGGAAATTGCTCGGTGCGGAGATGGGATGAGGAGGCCGCTCTTCTCGCGAGCTCAGGCGCAGAGCTGCACAAGGCATCAGAGACGCTCGGAGCCGAGCCCCCTCTCCCCCCGCGGGAGAGGGACAGGGTGAGGGGGGGATCTGTCTCCCTGGCCGATCCCACGGGAAGTGCTTAGCGCAGCAGTCATAGACCGTATGGAGCGGGACGCTCCCGGGTCTGATGGCGGGTGAGGAGCCCGTCATCCACGGGGGGTGAAGCCACCCGGACATGCGCCGGGTGGCGAGGGGGGCGCGTGGCGTCCCCCTCCATATCAGGTCGGGCTCTGCCCGCCAGGTCGGGCGGAGCCCGACCTACGTCGGACCCCCGGCGCTTAGCTTCGCCGCGCGCCGGGTGGTCGTTGGGCATCGGGTCGCGATCGCTTATCCTCTGGTCGGTGCTTCGTAGTGAGGATCATTTTGCCAGGAACATTGTCGATCGCGGACCTGCTGCAGGCCTCCTTGCCCGGGCTGGATCCGGTCGCGGAGGCGGTCGAGGCGCAGACGGCGGCGGGAGTCGAGGAGCGGGGGGCCATCTTCACCCGGCGGGAGGTGGTCGAGCTCATCCTCGATCTGGCGGGGTACACGACGGCCGAGCCGCTTCACGAGAAGCGGCTGTTGGAGCCGTCGTTCGGCCACGGCGACTTCCTCCTCGTCGCCGTGGAGCGGCTGTTGGCGGCGGCGCGAGCCCTTGGCTCGGCCAAGGCACTCTCCGTGGATGGCCTGCGCGACTCTGTACGGGCCGTCGAGCTCCATACCGCCAGCTTCCACGCCACCCGTGATCAGTTGGCGTCCTGCCTGGTCCGCCACGGGTTCTCGGGTTGGGAGGCGGAGGTCCTTCTGGATCACTGGCTAGTCCGGGGTGACTTCCTGCTCGAGCCGCTACCCTTCCCCTTCTCCCACGTAGTGGGCAATCCCCCGTATGTCCGCCAGGAGCGGGTGCCGGCCCCGCTGCTGGCCGAGTACCGCCGGCGGTTCGTCACCCTGTTTGACCGTGCCGACCTGTACGTCCCGTTCCTGGAGAAGTCCCTCGACCACCTGGAGCCAGGTGGCGTGCTGGCCTTCATCTGCTCGGATCGGTGGATGAAGAATCGCTACGGAGGGCCGCTGCGGCAGCTCGTCGCGAACCAATTCCACCTCCGGTACTACGTGGACATGGTGGATACCCAGGCCTTCCACAGCGACGTCATCGCCTATCCGGCCGTGACGGTTATTGCCCGCGAAGAGTCGGGGCCGACCAGGGTGGCGCATCGACCGGCGATCGAACGGGACGCATTGACCGCCTTGGCGCGAGCATTGCGCGGCGAAGCTTCACGGGCCGATGGTTCGGTGCAGTCCGTCGAGGCGGTGGTTCGCGGCCCGGACCCGTGGATCCTCGATTCCTTCGACGTCCTGGCCGTGGTGCGTCGTCTCGAGGGCGCCTTCCCGACCCTCGAGGAGGCGGGATGCTCCGTCGGGATCGGCGTGGCCACCGGCGCCGACCGGGTCTTCGTCGGCCCATGCCATGCGCTGCCGGTGGAGCCGGACCGCAAGCTCCCGCTGGTGATGACGCGGGATATCCGCTCGGGGAGGGTCGACTGGGGCGGGCAGGGCGTCATCAACCCGTTCCGCGATGAGGGCGGTGTCGTGGACCTACGCCGCTACCCGCTACTCGCCGCGTACCTCGGTCGCCACGAGGAGGCGATCCGCAGGCGTAACGTCGCGAGCCGCAACCCCGGAAGCTGGTATCGGACCATCGACCGGATCTATCCGGCCCTGACCACCACACCCAAGCTCCTCATCCCCGACATCAAGGGCGAGCCCAACATTGTCTTCGAGGAGGGGTGCTACTACCCGCACCACAACCTCTACTACATCACCTCGGACGAGTGGGACCTGCGCGCCCTGCAGGCGGTGCTCCTGTCGGGGATCGCCCGGCTGTTCATCTCCGCCTACTCGACGCGGATGCGAGGGGGCTATCTCCGTTATCAGGCCCAGTACCTGCGCCGGATCCGGCTGCCGCGCTGGCAGGACGTCCCGGCGCAGGCACGCACGGCCTTGGCCAAGGCGGCGGCGGACGGCGATCTCGCGGCCTGCAACGACGTGGTGTGCGACCTCTACCGCCTGACGCCGGCCGAGCGAGTGGCCGTGATCGGGTAGCCTCCGACGCCCATCGTCCATGGCCCTCGACCTCACCGACTACGACGCCAAGGCCCGTGCGGCCGTGCGTCGGTTCTGGGGAGACCGAGCGAAGGCCGCACAGAAACAGGGGGCTTCCGGGAGGCGCGACCAGGGGGA
>DASWHD010000251.1:0-14068 GCA_036393335.1 bacterium | reverse complement strand
GCCGCGGGTCTCTCCGGCTGGCTGGGGGTGGCGCGGCTCCTGCTCACCAACGACGGTCCGTCACGCAAGCCCGGGGGCGTGAACGTCAAGATCGGCTTCCCGCCCGGCAAGGGGGGCAGCGCCGAGGCGATGGCCAAGGAGGAGATGCAGGCTCTGCTCGTGGAGCTGGCCGACCACCCCGACTGGGGTGAGCGCCTCCATCGGGTGCGCGACCTCCCGGCCCCCGCCTACGACGACGCCCAGTGGCGGGTGGTGGAGGCCCTGGTGGCGGTGTTGCTGGCGGCGGTGGCGGAGCTCTGGCTCCTGTGTGGCGAGCGGGGGGAGGTGGACTTCGCCGAGGTCGCCCTCCAGGCCCTCCACGCCCTGGGGAGCAGCGACGACCCCTCCGATCTCCTCCTCGCCCTCGACCAGGGGATCGCCCACCTCCTGGTGGACGAGTTCCAGGACACCTCCCGCCTCCAGTGGGGGTTGGTGGAGCGTCTCACCGCCGGCTGGGAGGCCGGCGACGGCCGCACCCTCTTCCTGGTGGGGGATCCGATGCAGTCCGTCTACCGCTTCCGGGAGGCGGAGGTGGGGCTGTTCCTCCACGCCCGCCAGCGCGGTATCGGCGACCTGACCCTCACCCCCCTCACCCTCGCCGCCAACTTCCGCTCCCGGGAGGGGGTGGTGGCGTGGGTGAACGACCGCTTCGCCCGGCTCTTTCCGCGCGCCGAGGACGAGGCGACCGGTGGGGTGGTCTACGCCCCCTCGGCGGTGCCGGCCCCGGGGCGGGCCGGGGGCGAGGTCATGCTCCATCCATGCCACGGCGGCGACCCGCGCGGCGAGGCGGAGACGGTCGCCGCCCTGTGCCGGGCGGCGCGCGACCGGGGCGAGCACTGCGCCGTCCTGGTGCGGGCGCGCCGCCACGCGGAAGAGATCCTCCCGGCCCTGACCGCGGCCGGTCTGGCCTACCAGGCGGAGGGGCTCCTGCCCCTGGGGGAGCGGCCGGCGGTGGAGGAGCTGCTCGCCCTGACCCGCGCCCTCCTCCACCCCCTGGACCGCATCGCCTGGCTCGCCTGCCTCCGTGCCCCGGCAGTGGGGCTGGATCTGCGCGACCTCCACGCCCTGTGCGGGGATGCCCCCGACGCGGCGCTGGCCGACCTGCTCGGCGACGCGGCGCGCCTCGCCCACCTGGCTCCGGTCGGGCGTGCCGCCGCATGCCGCTTCCGGGAGGTGATGGCGCGGGCCACGGCGGATGCCGGACGGCGGTCCGTGGCGGCGCGGGTCGAAGGGGCGTGGCTCGCCCTCGGCGGCGCGGCGGCGGCGATGCCGGCGGACGGCGCGGCGGTCGCCGCCTACCTCGATTGCCTGGCCGGGCTGGAGGAGGCGGGCGAGACGAGCGCGGAGGCGATCGCGGCGGCGGTGGCGCGCCTCTCCGCGCCGCCGGACCCCACGGCCGACCCCCACCTCCAGGTGATGACCATCCACAAGGCCAAGGGGCTGGAGTTCGACACGGTCATCGTCCCCGGCCTGGGGCGACCGACCCGGCGCGGGGACAGTCCCCTGCTGCGCTGGTTCGACCACCCCACCGGGCTCCTGGCGGCGGCCACCGGTCCGCGCGGGGAGGATCAGGATCCGATCTACCGCTACGTCGCCGGCCTCGAGCGGCAGGCCGAGGACCACGAGACCCTCCGTCTCCTCTACGTGGCGGCCACTCGCGCCCGGTGTCACCTCCACCTCCTGGGCCACACAGAGGACAACACCCGGGGGGAGGTGCGGGCGCCCGGCGGCTCCCTCCTCGCCCACCTCTGGCCGGCGGTGGCGGAGGAGTGGCTCGCGGCCCGAGACGCGGACGCGGCTCCGCCGGCCTCGCCGGGTCCGCCCGTGCCGCCCACCGGTCTGCGCCGGCTGGTTGCCTTCCAGCTCCCCGAGCCGGCCCCGGACCTCCTCCCCGAGGGGGCGCCGGCGGCGGTGGGGGAGGCCCCGCCCTTCCGCTGGGCCGGCGAGATCGCACGCCACGTGGGGACGATCGCGCACGGCTTCCTGCAACGCATCGCCAGCGAGGGCTTGACCGCGTGGGACGCGGGGCGGGTCGCGGGTGAGCGGCCGCGGCTACGCGCCGCCCTCGCCGCCGCAGGGGTGCCGGAGGCCGACCTGGAGGGGGCGACGGAACGGGCGGCGGCGACGATCACGGGGGTCCTCACCGACGAACGCGGCCGCTGGCTCCTCGACCGGTACGCCGACGCGGCGTGCGAGCTGCCCCTGGCCGGGGTGGTGGAGGGACGGACCGTCCACTGCGTGCTGGACCGCACCTTCGTCGACGCGTCCGGTACCCGCTGGATCGTCGACTACAAATCGTCGACCCACGAGGGAGGCGACGTGGAGTCCTTCCTTGCCGCGGAGTGGCAGCGCTATCGCCCCCAGCTCGAACGCTACGCGCGTCTCCTGGCCCGGATCGACGATCGCCCCATCCGCATCGGTCTCTATCACCCCCTCCTGGGTGGCTGGCAGGAGGCAGAGGTGGCGGGATAGTCCGCCTGTCTGCGTGCGGCCACGCACAGGCAGGCGCCGGAGGCGCGGGTCGCCGGTGCAACCGGCTTCTACCTCGGGTTGGAACAGCGCCGCCGGCCCGGTCCCATGGTAGGAGCCGAATCGCTTCGGCGATCCAGGCCCTCCGAGCCTGCCGGCGCATGGCGTCGGTTCGCCAGCGAGCTCGCTCCTACAGGTGGCGCCGGCCAACCTCCCGGAATCCCCGAGGCCGAAAAAAGACCCGGCCCCCGGGCTTGGTGGGAGGAGGGGAAACCAAGCGCGGGAACCGGGCCGTAGGCGGTTACGCCTGGCGAAACTCATCGGCGCGCTTGGCGCGGGACTTAACCCGCATTTCTCACCATGCATCTGCTGCGACCGTGCAACCGCCCTGCCTGCCGGCAGGCAGGGCGCATCTCCTGACCGTGTCCTCGTCCGGGGTAGGAGCCGAATCCCTTCGGCGATCTGCCACATAGGGTCGCCGATAGAATCGGCTCCCCTACCGCGGGCCATCCAGGATCTCCGCGCACATACACGGTCTCGCGACGATCCCTGGTGAGAAATGCGGGTTAACCCCCGATATCCATCGGGTTTCAGCCCGGCGTAGGGGCACGGCATGCCGTGCCCCTACGCCGCAACCTCGTTTTGGCTGCGAATATAGCCGCACTCCTTGTTCGGGCAGGCGAGGACGGTGGAGTCCTCGTGCTTGTCGCGGTGCTCCATCAGGCACGGAAAGCCACACTCGGGACACACCTCCGCCACCGGCTTGCCGGGCTGGGAGTACTTGCACGTTGGGTAGTTGGAGCACGAATAGAAGGTACGGCCACGGAACCGCTTCTCACACAGCTCGCCGTCACACCCCTCCTCGGGGCATGGCACGCCGGTGGAGACGGGCTCGATGTTGCGGCACTTCGGATAGCCGGAGCAGCCGAGGAAGCGGCCGTACCGGCCTTCCTTCAGCACCAGGGGCTTGCCGCACTTGGAGCACTTTTTGTCGGTCATCTGGTCGGCGGCGGCGGCGACGGCCCGGCCATCTGCGGGATCACGCTTGATCTGGCGCGTCGACTTGCACTCCGGGTAGTTGCGGCAGGCGAAGAACTCGCCGAACCGCCCCGACTTCACCACCATCTCGCCACCGCACTTGGGACACGGCTCGTCCGCCACCTCCTCGGGTTTGATCCGCACGCGCCCCTCCTCGTCGCGGACGAACGACTTGGGATTCTTGCACTCCGGGTAGTTGGTGCAGGCGAGGAATTCCCCGGTCCGGCCGCTTTTCACGGCCATCGGCGCGCCGCACTTGTCGCACGGGATGTCGGTGAGCTCGACGTCGTCCTGGATCCCGCGGATCACGTTGGGCGCGGCGGCGAGGCGCTTCTCGAACGGGCCATAGAAGTCGCGCAGGATCTTCACCCAGTCCTCCGCGCCCTCGGCCACCCGGTCGAGGTGGTCCTCCATGGCGGCGGTGAAGCCGACCTCCAGGATGTCGGGAAAGGAGGCCACCAGCACCTTGTTGACGAACCGTCCCAGGTGGGTGGGGTGAAAACGGCCTTTCCGCTTCTCCACGTAGTCGCGGTCGACGATGGTCGAGAGGGTCGCGGCGTAGGTGGAGGGACGGCCGATCCCCTTCTCCTCGAGGATCTTCACCAGGGTCGCCTCGGTGTAGCGCGGCGGCGGCTGGGTGAAGTGCTGCTGCGGGTCGACCTTGCGCAGGCGCAGGGGGTCGCCCTGGGCGAGCTGCGGTAAGGGCCGGTTGTCGTCGCCCTTCGCCTCGCCATTATCGGCATCGCCGCTGCCATTGGCCTCGTCGCGTCCCTCGCGATAGAGGCGGGTGAAGCCGTCGAAGGTCATCACCTGACCCGTGGCACGCAAGACGATCGGCTGGCCATCGAGCGTGGCACCGGCGATGTCGACGGCGGTGGCGTCGAACAGCGCCGGGGTCATCTGGGAGGCCACGGCGCGCTGCCAGACCAGCTCGTAGAGACGGGCAAGATCCCGGTCCAGGAAGGGTGCGACCTCCTTGGGCAGGATGGCGACGTTGGACGGCCGGATCGCCTCGTGGGCGTCTTGAGCGCCGGCCTTCTTGGCGTAGACGTTCGCTTTGGCGGGCAGGTAGTCCGCGCCGAAGGCGGCGCCGATGTGGCTGCGGATCGACGCCAGTGCCTCTTCCGACAGGCGCGTCGAGTCGGTCCGCATGTAGGTGATGAGACCGATACGGCCGTGCGGCCCCGCATCGACCCCCTCGTAGAGGCGCTGGGCCAGGCTCATGGTGCGTTTCGCGGAGAAGCCGAGCTTGCGCGCCGCCTCCATCTGGAGAGTGGAGGTGATGAAGGGCGGCGACGGCCGGCGGCTGCGCCCCTTGCGGGCCACCTCGGCCACGGTGAGGGTGGCCTGACGGATGGCGGTGGCCAGGGCCTCGGCCTCGGCCGCGGTGGCGATCTGCGCCTTCTTCCCGCCGACTTTGTGGACCTGCGCCTCGAAGGGGGGCGGCTTCGGGCCTTCGAGATCGCAGTGGATCGACCAGTACTCGACGGGCTTGAACGCCTCGATCTCGTCCTCGCGCTCGCACACCAGGCGCACCGCCACCGACTGCACGCGGCCGGCCGAGAGGCGGCCCCCCACCTTCTTCCACAGGATCGGACTGATCTTGTAGCCGACGATGCGGTCCAGCACCCGCCGTGCCTGCTGGGCGTTGTACTTGTTGCGATCGAGGGTGCCGGCCTGGGCGATCGCCTCCTGCACCGCCCGCTTGGTGATCTCGTGGATGGTCACCCGGCGCAGCGATGGGTGGTCGCCGATATAGTCGGCGATGTGGCACGCAATTGCCTCACCCTCACGATCCGGGTCCGGAGCTAGGTAGACGTGATCGGCCTTTTGCGCCGCCCGTTTGATGTCGTCCAGGACCTTCTTCTTGCCGCGGATGACGTGGTACTCCGGCGCGAAGCCGTGGTCGATGTCGACCCCCAGGTTCTTCTGCGGCAGGTCGATCACGTGGCCCACCGAGGCGAGGATCTTGAACCCCTTGCCCAGGTACTTCTCGATGGTCCGCGCCTTGGCAGGGGATTCGACGACGACGAGGGAGTTTGCCATCGGTGCTCCGAGGTGTGCGGCTTGCGGCAACAGCGGCGGGAACGGCCTGCGGCCTTATCCCGCCCTATGGGCGGTGGTCGTCCCTACCTACTGTCTACTACCTACTATCTACAGTGATGTACCCGCCTCCATCGGTCTGGCGAATCAGCCCATGGAGCTCTAATTGAGTCAACTCCGCCAGCAGGGCGGAGACACCAGTCTGGGTAAGGGCCACCAACTCGTCCACCCGGCGCTCCGAATCCGTCAGCGCCGCCAGGAGCCGTGTGGCGAGGCCCGAGGTCGGGACCAACGTCCGGGGGGCGCGCGGGGGAGTTTGCAGGTAACCCTGTACTGCGGGGGGGAGCGCTGATACCACATCCACCCCGCTTTGCACCAGCAGCGCCCCTTGCTGGATGAGGCGGTTGGCGCCCACCGACCGTGAGCTGGTGATGTTGCCTGGCACGGCGAAGACCTCCCGGCCCAATTCCCCGGCGAGGCGTGCGGTGATCAGGGCGCCGGAGCGCTCCTGGGCCTCCACCACCACCGTGCCGACTGCCAGGGCGGCGATGATCCGGTTGCGGCGCGGGAAGAAGCCGCCGCGCGGCTGGGTACCCATCGGGTGCTCGGAGAGCAGGGCGCCGTGGTCGCGGATCGCCAACCTCCGCGGCTCGCTGTCCGCCGGGTAGACCACGTCGACACCGCAGCCGAGCACCGCCAGGGTCCGCCCGCCGGCCGCCAGGGCTCCCTCGTGGGCCGCCGCGTCGATGCCGGTGGCGAGCCCCGAGACAATAGTCGCGCCGCGGCCGGCGAGGTCCCGCGCCAGGATCGCGGCCACGTGCAGGCCGTAACGGGTGGCGGCCCGGGAACCGACCATGGCGATCGCCACCCCGTCCCGGGGAAGCAGGTCGCCCGCGACGTACAGCACCGGCGGGGGGTCGACCAGGGCTTGGAGCCCTGCCGGCAGGTCCGGCAGCGGAACAATGGTCACTCCGGCCTCCGTCGCCCGCCGTGCATCCGCCACCGCCGCCTCCCTATAGCGACCGTCACGCAGAGCGGCCCGGGCCTCGCCACGCACCCCGTCCACCCCCAGCCTGCCAGAGCGCCCCGCCGCGAGGATCGCCGCGGCGTCTCCATGGACTGCCAGCAGGGCAGCGACGCCGCGCGGGCCGAGGCCCGGGACGTGATTCAGGCAGAGCCAGGGGTTCATGGTAGGAGCCGAATCCCTTCGGCGAGTCACGCCCGCAGGGCGTGGGACGGCAAGCGAATGGCGTGGCAGGGACGGTCGCCGCTGGGAATCGGCTCCTACCGCTCCCCGAACATTCCCTCGATCTTCTTCGCGTACATCTCGGCGATGACGTTGCGCCGCATCTTCAACGTGTGGGTCAGCTCGCGGCCGACGGCGAACGGCTCCGGGAGGAGGGCGAAACGCCGCACCCGCTCGTACGGCTTGAAACCGCGCTCCACGTTCACCAGCCGCCGGATCTCGCAAGAAAACAGGGAGCGGACCTCCTCGTGCGCCAGGGCCTCCGCGTACGTCTCACAGCCGAGGGCCGCCTCCTTGCAATACGCCATTACCTGTTCCTCGTTCGGCACGATCAGGGCACCGAGGACCTTTTGGTCCTGCCCCACCACCATCACCTGGCCGATGTACGGGGACTCGGAGAGGGCCTTCTCCACGGGCTTCGGCTCCACGTTCTCGCCCCCCAGGAGGACGATGGTGTCCTTGGCGCGGCCGGTGATGGAGAGCTCGCCGGTGAGGGTGAGACGGCCCAGGTCGCCGGTATTGAGCCAACCGTCCGTGGACAGCACCGCCGCGGTCGCCTCGGGCCGCTTGTAGTAGCCGCGCATCACCTGCGGCCCCTTGACGTGGATCACGCCGGTCTCGCCCGGGGGGAGGCTCTCGCCCGCCGGGCCGACGATTTTGACCTGGGTGCCGGGGATCACCGGCCCCACGGTGCCCAGCTTGACCTGGCCCGGGAGGCGCACCGCCAACACGGGGGAGGTCTCGGTCAGGCCATAGCCCTCCAGGATCTGCAGCCCCACCGCGTCGAAGAACCGGTCGACATGGGCCGGCAGGGCACCGCCGCCAGAGATGGCGCCCTTCAGGCAACCGCCGGTCTTTTCCCGGATCGGCGCGAACTTGTGATGCGCGACTCGGTAGAGGGGCGCCAGGGCCGCGGCCTGGACGCGAGCCGCCGCGCGCGACGCCTTCTCCGCGAAGTACCCCTCGATGCGGTAGCGCGGCTCGACGCCGCGCGCGATCCGGACGAGGCGCTTGTAGCCCTCCGCGATGGCCACCAGACGCCGGAAGAGCGCCGCCTTGCGCCGTCCCTCCTGCGCCACCGCCGCCACCACCTTGTCGTAGATCGACTCCCAGATCCGCGGCACGCTGGCCATATAGGTGGGTCGCTCGAGCAGCAGATCGGCCCCCACATCCTTGACGGTGGTGTAGGCCGTGGAACAGCCATAGGCGATGGCCACGTACTCCGCCGCACGCTCGAACGAGTGCCACGGCGGCAGCAGGGACAGGAAGCGATCCTCCGGGGTGAAGGTGACCACGTCCGAAATGACGTTCACCTGGTGCAGGAGGTTGCCGTGGGTGAGCTGTACTCCCTTGGGCTCGCCGGTGGTCCCGGAGGTGTAGATGAGGGTGGCTAGATCGTCACCCCTGAGGGCCGCGACCCGCTCTTCCAGGGCCCGATCTCCCTTGGCACGGAGCGCGGCGCCGCGCTCGACCACGGCATCGAAGCGCAGGATGTGTTTGGCGGTCCGGGTGAACCCCTCGTCCATGATGATGCAGGTCGTGAGGTGCGGCAGCCTGTCACGCCGCGCCTCGATCTTCGCAAGTTGCTCTCCGTTCTCCAGCACCGCCACCCGCACGTCGGCGTGCGCGAGGATGTAGGCAATCTCGTCCGCCGTGGAGTCGGAGCCGCGCGGCACGTCCGCGGCACCCGCATGGAGGATCGCCAGGTCGGAGATGATCCACAACACGCAGTTGTCGGCGATCAGCCCGACGTGGTCCCCTCCCGCCACCCCGAGATCAATCAGGCCGGTGGCAAAGTCGCGCACGCTCTCGGCGAGCGCCGCGTAGGTGATGGCGCGGAACACGTCCCCATCCTTCACCTTGAACGCCGGCCGGTGGCCATGGGCGGCGACCGTCGCGGCAAACATCTCCGGAAGCGTCGTGTACATAGACCGCGAGCCTTGCGTCCCGCCGGAGAGGTGTCAAGGTGGCGGGGCCGTTCCCCCTGGCGACGGCAGCGGCAGCCTACCCCGCGCTACTCAACGCTGCTTCCTTCGCTCACGACACCCACCGCGAGCAGACTCACCGAAGCAGGGGATCGATCGCCCCCTGCTTCTCCCGCGCCCAAAGTAAGCCTTAGGCAAGGCGAGACGATGCGTCCACGGCGTCATCACCCCGCGTCGTGGACCCACCGCGAAAGCGCTTCGCTACGGCATTAGTGAGTAGGCCCGAAGGATGAGCACTCGCCGCAGCCGGCGGATGACCGAGAAAACTCATTTGTCCCGTAGTCTGATCGCAATACTTCTGAATGGCAGAGGATTTTAATGAATCCTCCGAAAACGTCTCGGCTCCTCGCTACTTAAGCGACTTTTACGGTCAAATTAAACCTAATCAAAGACATTTAATTTTTTTTCCGTCCATTTACGGGTCCCTTCGGACCCAGAAGCCGCCTGACGGGAGGGACGATACGCGGCATGTTCAACCGCGAGGAGAAGGCAAAAGGAGGGCACTGGCCATGGTTTTACAATAAGAGATCGGTAACCGTAGTTCGATTCCCATGGGATCCGCATTACCAAGGATGGAGGGTGATCGCAATGGACAAACTGATTACCATGTTTTTTGCTGCCATTTTGACAGCTTCGATGGCTGCTCTGCCGGCGCACGCCGCCAAACCGGTCGACAAAGATGGCGACGGCTACAAGTCCAACGTGGACTGCAACGACAACAACCCCGCCGTCCACCCGGGGGCCGCGGAGATCTGCACCAACGGCATCGATGACGACTGCGACGGTGCCAGCGACGCCGCCGACCCCGACTGCGGTGGCGGCTGCACGCCCACCGAGAACCCGGAGGTGAGCTGCTCCGACGGCGTCGATAACGACTGTGACGGCGCGACCGACGGCGCCGATTCCGATTGTGCGACCGGCGGGCCGGAAGTGTGCAAGGACGGGGTCGATAATGATGGTGACGGCAATATCGATTGCGCCGATAGCGATTGTAACGGTACCCCGGAATGCACCAGCACCGTCGCTGCCCATCTCACCATCAATAGCTATAACGGCCCAGCCACCTGTATCGCCTGCCACACTCAGGCGGGAAATCATGTGCTGAATTCCGTCCATGGTAGCTGGCTCGGGGACACACCCGACGTCGTCAACATTGCCGGTCCCGCCGGCAAGTGGGGTGCGAGCAACAATTACTGTACCGACCCCGAATTGGCCGATTACGCGTGCCTGCGCTGCCACGTTTCGCTAGTCGGTCCGCCTACCTTGGCCACCGCCACGGATATGGATTGTCTGGCCTGCCACCAGAATGCCTACGATGCGACGTTCGTGCCCAGTTCTCCGCTGCAAAAAACCAGTTGTGTCGACGGCAGCACGAAGACTTATCTGATCCCGGTCAAAGAGGCCGATGGCAAATATCACAAATATCCCCGTTACGATCTGATGCCGGCCGGCGCCACCATGATCGAGATGGCAAGAACCGTGCATCTACCAGACAATGAATCTTGCCTGGTCATCTGTCATACGGATGCCGGCGGCGGTGACGGCATCAAACGCGGCGACCTCGACTCCGCCATGGTGGATCCGCCAGTCAGCCTCGATGTGCATCTGAGCTCCGCCGGCGTCGCGCGGATGACCTGCGTGGATTGCCACGCCGCCGTTAACCACCAGATTCCCGGCCGCGGCAACGACCTCAGGCCCACCGACACCGGTGCCACGATGAGGAAATGTGTGGACTGCCACGTGGGCATGGACAGCGGTGGCGGACATGCCAGTGCCGGCAGGCGCAGCGAGCCGGATCGCCATGTGGCGCGGGTCGATTGTACCGCCTGCCACATCAGCTCCTACGGCGACGGCGTGCCCACGGAGATGACCCGGGATTGGCGAGCACCCAAATGGAGCGCCGGCGGCTGCGAAGGCCAGGGCGCCTGGGTCGGCACCACCACCAAGGGTTCCGGCGTGATCCCCGAGTACCGGTTCTGGACCGGCAAGAGCTGGGTCTATGATCGCAACGGTACCGAGGGCTTGAGCCCGGATCCGGATGATATCGGCATGCTGCGGTTCTCGTATCCCATCGGCGATATCAACAACGGCAAGCTGTATCCCTTCAAGGTCCACACGTCGTGGAACCCGGTGGACAACGACACCAATATGACCAGCTTCGACGTGTTGGAGATGTTCATGACCGGTTGTTATGACGATGCCGCGCAGTCAGGGTTGGATTTCATCGGCGAAGCGGGTCCCTATACCTGGAAGAATACCAAGGCCTACCAGTTGATCACCCATGGTATCGGTCCCGCTGCCGACGCCAATGATTGCACCAAGTGTCATCATGGCAGCAATGAGTTCAAGCTCGAGTTCGAGACCAAGCTGGATGCGATCGGCTACCATCTCAAGGACGGCGACGGCAATGGCGTGATCAACGACAACGACCGGCTGATCATCTGTAGCCAGTGCCATGCGGCCAAGAACCTGAAACGGGATTGGCAGCAGATGCACAACCATACAGCGAAAGGCTCCGGCATCGGATGTTACTTCTGCCACGAGTTCCAGCGACCGGAGAGGAACCTGTGTGATCCGTGCGATCCGGCATGTGTTGCGGAATTCGTGGATACCAATCCCTTCCCGCATCAGTGCCCGTGACAAACCCTAGGTACTCCTAACCACCAGGATGGGGAATACGGAATGAAGGCTCCGTATTCCCCATCAGTTCTTCTAACGGCTGCCGGGCTGGGGTTTCACCCTGGCTGAAGGTCGGGGTTTCGAGTCCGCAGGCGACCGCCCGGGTGGTGCGCTCCCCGGTTTGCCCCGAGGCGCCTGCAAGTTTCCATGACGGGCCGGCGGGTCCTCGCGGTGCAGGAATCCTGGCCGCGGGACCGACGCTCGGCGTGGCGCCGGTGACCGAATCGTCCTCGGGATAGACATACTGCAACCGGTCGGAACTAAAGCGGCCGCACGACGTCCCGCGGCACCGCCGACTGCCGGTCGATCTCGCTCGTGGTGCTGCCATGATGGACGGCTCCTTCGCTGCTGGCCGCGGCGGCGCATTTTGCCGTAGCTTGCCGCAGAGAACGAGGTCACCGTGACCATCAGCCCTCGGCGGATTGAAGCCATGTGCGTGCAATTCCATCTCCGGCATGAGCACTGGACCGGCTCCCAGCGCGGACCCACCTCCGTCCACCGGGACCATGTGGACTAAGCGCCTCATGCTCGTGGTGCCCGTCGCGGTGGTGGCGGTGCTCCTCCAGTCCTACCTGTGGGTGCCGACCTACGAGCGCCAGGCGACCGGCAACCCGGAGCGGCTGGTGCGCTTCATCGACGCCGGGATTGGTGACGCCGCCATCCTCAACCCCATCCTCCACGCCGACACCGCCAGTGCCAATATCGTCGACCACTGCTTCGACGGTCTGCTCGACAGCGACGAGGAGCTGCGCCTGCGCGGCCGGTTGGCCACGGGCTGGACGATCACGGAGCGCGCCGCCTTTCCCCTGCCGGAAGGGGTCGAGATCGCCGCCCTGCGGTCGGCTCTGGAGGTCGCGCTGGGAGGCGATCTCGTCACCACCGAGCTGCGGCCGGCGCAGCGGGTCGCGACGACCATCCCCGCCGTGGAACCTGAGGGCGCGCCCCAGCCGGTGACCGTGGACCGCCCCCCTTACGTCGCCCTGACGCTCGCGCGGGTGGTGCCGGACCTGTTCGCGCGCATCGAACCGCTGCTCCCTGCCGGGGCCCTGGACCGATTCGACCGGCGCGGGCGGCTCCACGCCGGTCCCGAGGTGGCGGAAGAGACCCTCGCCACGCACCTCGACGAGCTGTTGCCCCGGCGCCAGGAACAGCCGGTGATCGAATTCCGCCTGCGCCCCGGCGTGACGTTTCACGACGGTCACCCGTTCACCGCCGCCGACGTGGTCTTCACCTGGCGGGCGATCATGGACCCGCGCAACCTCTCGCCCCGCACCAGTGATTTCGAGCCCATCGCCGACATCGAGGTGGTCGATCCCCTGCGGGTTTGGGTGGTGTACAAGCGCCTCTTCTCCCCGGCGATCGAGGCGTGGGCCATGGGCATCCTGCCGGAGCACCTGCTGAACCGGGAGGCGCTGGAGCGCGAGGCGCGGGCGCGCGGTCTGGACGAGGCGCGGGTGGCAACCTTCGGCATGCGTGACTCGGACTTCAACCGCTCGCCCGTGGGCACCGGCGCGTTCCGCTTCGTCGCCTGGGAGTCGGACGAACAGATCGCCCTGGCACGCTTCGCCGACTACTGGGACGGGCCACCCGAGTACCACGAGTACCTCTACCGGGTGCTGCCCGACATCTTCATCCAGGAGCTGGAGTTCCGCGCCGGCACCATCGATAGCTATGGCGCCGAGCCGCACCAGGTGGCGCGCTACCGCGAAGACCCCACCTACCAGCCCTTCTCCCGCCTCGGCAGCGGCTACACCTACATCGGCTATAACCAGCGCAAGCCGCTCTTTCATGACGTGCGGGTGCGCAAGGCCCTGGGCATGGCGATCGACGTCGAGGCGATCATCCGCTATCTCCTGTACGGCGAGGGGGAGGGGGTGACCGGCCCGTATCCCAAGGTGACCAACTGGTACGACCCCGACACCGCGCCGCTGCCTTACGATCCGGCGGGCGCCGAGGCCCTGCTGGAGGAGGCCGGCTGGCACCGGGGGCCGGACGGCATCCGGGTGAAGGGCGGCCAACGCCTTGCCTTCGCCCTGATCACCAACAACGGTAACCCGCAGCGCAAGGCGATCGGCGCCATCGCCCAGGACGCGTGGCGCAAGATCGGCGTCGGCTGCCAGTTCCAGCTCTTCGAGTGGGCGGTCTTCCTGAAGGACTTCATCAACACCGGCGAGTTCGACGCCTGTGTCCTCGGCTGGTCCATGGGGCGCGACTTCGACCTCTTCCAGCTCTGGCACTCCTCCCAGACCGATCCCCAGGAGCTGAACTTCGTGGGCTACCAGAGCGCCGCGGCCGACGCCCTGATCGAGCGCCTGCGCCGCGAGTACGACGAGGCCGAGCAGATCCGCCTGGCGCGCCGACTCCACCGGCGCATCGCCGAGGACGCACCCTACACCTTCCTGTTCGCCTCGCGCGGCACCACGGTGCTGGATCGCAAGATCGTGGTGGTGGAGCGCCGGCCGGACGGCAGCGAGGAGTACCACAAGATCAAGCCGATCAAATCCGGCGCCATCGGCTTCTACTTCAACCGCTGGCGCAAGCTCCCTCACGTCCCGGAGCTCGCCGCGGA
>DASWHD010000250.1:0-8764 GCA_036393335.1 bacterium | reverse complement strand
ACAGCTCGACGTGGGTCGCGACGCGGTCGACCTCGGCGAGACGGTCGTCGCGGGTCTCGGTGAGGAAGGGGTCGAGGGCGTGGGCGTGGAGCCACGCCGTGGGCTCGGCCAGGGCCGCGACCGCGGGCAGCTCCGCGGGTGGGTCCGCCGGGGCGAAGTCGCCGAGCAGGCCGGGCTCCTGGAGCCGAGGTTCGCCGGCCTCGGGGATCTCCACCGCGAAGAGTCGCTCGTGGACCACCTGCCCGAGTCCATCCACCACCCGCGCCCGGTAGAAGTCGATCCGCGCCGGGCTCTCGTGCTGAAGCGAGTGGAAGGTCGCGCCCGTACCGAGCACGTCGAGCGCCCGCGCGTGGGTGTGCCGCCGGATCGCCTCGAAGAGCGGATGGCCGGGCGTGACCCACTCGAGGTTATGCTTCTCCGCCGCGTCGCGGTCGGTGGAGCAACGGGGGTACCGGTCCGCGAGGGCCGGGAGCTTCCAGTCCGGATCCTTCTCGTGACGGCGCAGCACCGCCGGCGTGCGCGCCGGCTCGAAGGCGTGCGGCACGCTGGGGACGGCCTTGAGGGTGAGCGGCACGAACTCGGCCGCCTCGCGGAGGAAGCGCGCGATCGTCTCCGGGACGACGCGCCGCTCCTGCGCCCGGGCGCGCCGCTCGATCAGCATCTCGAGATTGAGCTTCTTGCTCGCCAGCCCCTCCAGGGCGTTCTGGCAGATGGCGCGGAACTGGCGCTCGTCCACATTGCGCAGCAGGCGCTCTTCGAGGTCGGCATCGCCGAGGCGGCCGGCGTAGTAGTCGCGCAGCACGCGCTCCACCTGGGCCGCGGGCAGGACCTCGCCGACGACGTTGAAGACCGCGTCGTCGTCGAGGGCGTCGCGGATCTCCTGGAGCTTCTCCAGCAACCGCTGGAGGACGCGACCCTCGATGGTGTTGGTGGCGACGAAGTTGAAGATCAGGCAGTCCTTGCGCTGGCCGTAGCGGTGGATGCGTCCCATGCGCTGTTCGAGACGGTTCGGGTTCCACGGGATGTCGTAATTGAACAGGATGTTGCAGACCTGCAAGTTGATCCCCTCGCCCGCGGCCTCGGTGGCCACCAGGATCTGGATCGCTCCCGCGCGGAACTGCTGCTCGGCGTGCAGGCGGGTGCCCGGCTCGTCGCGCGAGCCCGGCTTCATGCCGCCGTGGATGCAGCCGACGCGGAAGCCCCACGACTTCAGCCGCGCCACGAGGTAGTCCAGGGTGTCCTTGAACTCGGTAAAGAGGAGCAGGCGCTGGTCCGCGTGGTCGAAGAAGCCTTCCTGCTGGAGCAGCGTCTTGAGTTTCGAGAGCTTCGCCTCCGTGCCCGCATCCTCGACCGCCTGGGCCTGGCCGGCCAGGTTCCGCAGCTCCAGTACTTCCTGGCGTACGAGGTCGGCGCTCCCCGCGAGGGTGATCGCCTCGAGCAGCGACTCCAGCCGATCGCGCTCACTCTCCTCCATCTCCTCGAGCTCTTCCGGATCGGGGAGATCCGGCGGCGCCTGGCGGGCGAGATCCTGCGCGCGCTTGAGCCCTTCTTCGAGGCGGCGCGCGCGGTTGTCGAGCGAACGGCGCATGGCGTAGGTGCTCGACGCGAGCCGCCGCTGGTAGAGCGACATCAGGAAGCCGATCGCACGCGCCCGTGAATCCTCGCCCTCGGCGGCGGCGCGGGCGCTCTCGCGCTTCACGAAGCGGGTCACATCGCGGTAGAGGTCGAACTCCGCGCGGTCGATTTGGAAGTCCACGGTGTGCGGGATGCGCTTGGTGAAGATCGGCTTGGCGCCCCAGGTGCCGTCCGCCCGCCGCTCGGGGAAGTAGACCATCGCCTCCTTGGTGCGGCGCAGGTAGAAGGGGGCGCGGCGGCGATCCATGGCCGCGTGGATCGACTTCACGTCGGCGTAGCAGTCGGCGTCGAGGAGCTGCAGGAACAAGCTGAAGTTCTGCGGGTCGCCCTTGTGGGGCGTCGCGGTCAGCATCAGCATGTGGTCCGAGGTGTCGCGCAGCAGCTCGCCCAGCTTGTAGCGCAGGCTCTTGTGCGACTCGTCGGCGGCGGACATGCGATGCGCCTCGTCGACGATCACGAGATCCCAGTGGACCTGGCGCAGCCCGGGGAGGATGTCGGCGCGCTTGGCGAGATCCAGAGACGTGATGACGCGATTGCGCTCGAGCCACTGATTCACGCCGAACTGGTCGCGGATGTCCTGGCCCTTCATCACCAGGAACGTGGTATCGAACTTCTCCTTCAGCTCGCGCTGCCACTGGAAGGCGAGGTTCGCGGGGCAGACGATCAGGATGCGCTCGGCGAGGCCGCGTAGTTCTAGCTCGCGAATGAGCAGGCCCGACATGATGGTCTTGCCGGCACCCGCGTCGTCCGCCAGGAGAAAGCGCACCCGCGCCACCTTGAGCAGGTAGTCGTAGACCGCCTCGAGCTGATGCGGGAGCGGGTCGACGCGGGAGATCGAGAGCCCGAAGTAGGGATCGAACTCGTAGGCGATCCCGAGGGCATAGGCCTGGAGGCCGAGACGCAGCAGGCGGCCGTCGCCGTCGAACGAGTGGCGCGGATCGAGGATCGTGAGGCGGGCGAGATCGGCCGCGGTGAGGGTCACCTTGCGGAAGCGCTCGGACTGGGTCCCGACGAGGCCGAGCACCCAGCTCGCCGGGCCGTTGGCTTGCAGAGTCTCCACCCGCATCGGCTCGTTGAACAGCGAGCCGGTGAGAATGTGGCCGGCGGCGATGGGAGGCGCTTGGGGCATGACTTCCTGCGACGCTCCCGGGGGCAGGCATCTCCCTGGCGTGACAACCAAGATCCGGGATCCGGCGCCGCGCGGGCAAACCTAGGACCGGGTCGGGAGGGCGTCAAGCGCGGGCGCGGCGCGATACGGAACGGGCCGTGGCGGCTTGCGACCGGGGTCGCCGGCAGCGCCCGGCGGGCAATCATCCGGACGGCGGTGATCGCCTCCATCTGGAGGCGCTCAGGGCTGGCGCCATACGCCCCGAGGCGGTGGTCCTCGCAACCGAGGGTGGTAAGATTCGCCGGGGTTTGGGACGACTCGTGGGTGACGGAGGCAGAGATGGATCCACGACGGATGGATCGCAGCAAAGTGAAGATCATCCGCATGATCGACGCCCCCGAGGAAGAGAAGGTCGAGGGGGAGATCGGCGACCGGTTGGCGATGGTGTGGCCGCTGACCATGGACGTGATGGCCTTTACCGGGAGCTTCGATGCTGAATCCAGACTACGCAGAGATGTTGTCCGCCTTCTTGGACCATGAGGTTCGGTTCCTGGTGGTCGGTGCCTACGCCATGGCCGGCCACGGCTACCCCCGGGCCACCGTCGACCTAGATCTGTGGGTGGAGCCCACCGCCGCGAACGCCGCGCGAGTCTATGACGCCTTGGTGGAGTTCGGCGCCCCAAGCGACCACTTCGACAAGGACACCTTCACCACCCAGGACATCGTCCTCCAGATAGGAGTAGCGCCCCAGCGGATCGACATTTTGACACGCATTACCGGGGTGGAGTTCGCCGCGGCGTGGGAACGCCACGAGGTGGGGGTACTTGGGGCGTTGAAGGTCCCCATCCTCTCGATCAAGGACCTCATCACCAACAAGCGCGCCACCGGCCGAGACAAAGATATCCGGGATGCGCGGTTGCTGGACGAGGATTGACCCCACGCCTGCGCGGTTAGCGGGCACTCCGTTGGGTAACGGGCGATCTCTTTTCGTGCTGTATCGCAGGCACCCCCGCACGGGGGATAGATCGTCTCTGCCGCGGCGAGGGATCGGCTATGGGACGCCCCACCTATGCGGGGAGCAGAAGCGGCGCGTTGAGGCCATCCGGCACGGGACGGCCGAGCATGAGGAACAGGGTGGCGGCGATGTGGGAGAGGCCGGGGGCGTGGCCCGGCGAGTCGTCGCCGTCCTGCTGGCGCAGGGCGTAGGGCCGCCCGGGCCGCGGATCGAAGAGGATGCACGGCACCGGGTTGATGGAGTGCTTGGTGGAGATCTCCTCCTCGCCCCTCTTGTTGAGGATGAGCATCTCATCCGCATTGCCGTGGTCGGCGATGATCAGAGCGGATCCGCCCGTGCGCTCCACCGCCGCCAGGATCCGGCCGAGGGCGATGTCGACGGTGGTGGCGGCCACCTCGGTGGCGGCGAGGTCGCCGGTGTGGCCGACCATGTCGGCGTTGGCGAAGTTGATCAGGCCGAAGTCGAAGCGCCCGGACTCGATCAGGGCCACCGCCTGCCGGGCGATCTCCGGCGCCTTCATCGCCGGCCGCTGCGCGAAGGAGTCGATCTTGTCCGAATCGATGAGGATGTACTCCTCGAGGTTCCGGTCCAGAGGCTCGCGCCGGCCGCCATTGAAGAAGAAGGTGACGTGGGGGTACTTCTGGGTCTCGGTGAGGCGGAACTGGCGCAGTCCCAGCGCCACCAGCCGCTCGCCGAACGGCCTGTCCACCTTGGTCGGCCCCATCACCTGGCGGCGCGGCAGGTAGTGGTCCTCGTCGTAGACCATCATGCCGGCGTAGAGGCAGTCGGGGCGGCGCCGCTCGAAGTGCGGGAAGTCGTCCAGCTCCATGGCCTGGGTGAACTCCACCGCGCGGTCGGCACGGAAGTTCATGAACAGCATGGCATCGCCGTCGCGCACCGGGCCCACGGGGCGATCGTCTGCATCGACGATCACGAAGCCCGGCAGGTCCTGGTCGATGATCCCCGGCCGCTCCCGGCGGAAGTGCAGGATCGCCTCCTCGATGGAGCGGAAGCGGTGGGCGCCCTGGCCATGGACGTGGAGGTTCCAACCGGCCTCGACCTTCGGCCAGGTGCAGTCCCGGTCCATGGTGATCGCCTCGCGGCCGCCCCCGGACGCGAAACGATAGTCGCGGTTCCCCCGGCCGTTGATGCGGTCGAACAGGGCCTCAAGACGGCCCGTGTAGTCGAGGGCGGACTGGATGCCCACGTCGCGACCGTCCAGCAGGGCGTGGACGCGGAGGCGCTCCACGCCCTGGCGATCGGCGTGCTCGATCACCGCCACGAAGTGGTCGATGTGCGAGTGGATGTTGCCGTCCGAGAGGAGGCCGAGCAGGTGCAGGGCGTGGTCCGCGCCGCGGCAGCGATCGATCAGCTCCTTCAGGACCTCGCTCTGGAAGAAGGTGCCGTCGGCGATCGCCTTGAAGATGCGCGTCGGGCCCTGGTCGAGGATGCGGCCGGCGCCCATGGTGAGGTGGCCCACCTCGCTGCCCCCCAGGTCGCTGTCGGCCGGCAGGCCGACGTGATGGCCCTGGGTGAGGAGGGTGGTGTGCGGGTGCTGGGCCCACAGCCGGTCCATCACCGGCGTGTCGGCCTGGGCGATCGCGTCCCACTCGCGCCGTTTCCCAATCCCCCAGCCGTCGAGAACGATGAGCAACACGGGGCGGCGGCCGGCGAAGTGGTCCCGGATCGCTGGGTAATCCATGGCGTGAGAGTACGCGGGACGGCGCGAGCAGTCATCCCACCGGCGGCTGGATCGTTGGTGGCTCACGGTCGTTCCACGCGGGAAGCCAGGAATCCAGGAGAACCGCTCGGCGGCCGGCTCTCTTCCTGGGTGCCTGGGTTCCCGCGTTCTGTGACGGCGGGAGGGCGATTCTCTGCCGGCGGCCGGTCCGCCGTTCCTGTGTCTTCTTCGGGGTACGCCACGGGAAGCGCGTCACAGCCGCGCGCGCAGCCAGGCGAGGCACTGCTCCCGGTCGGGGGCCGGCTCCTCCCCCTCCCACCACTCGCGCAACCGGCCCAGCAGCTCCCCCACCGCCGGCCCCTGGGCGACGCCGAGGTTGAGGAGGTCGCGGCCCGAGACCGGCAGCGGCGGCGGCAGCGCCCAGTCGTCGATCTCCTCCAGCAGGGGCAGGAGGGAGTCGCGGCAGCGTGCGAAGGAGTGCGGCTGCATGGCGGCGCCGTCGGCCAGGGCGAGGTACAGGAGCTGGGTGAAGAGGCGCGGCCCGACCTGGCGGTAGAGGCGGCGGTGGCTCCCGCGACTGTCGTGCTGCAACAGGTAGAGGTGGCGCCGGATCATCAGCCCCGCATCGTCGCGGTCGCCCTGGCCGCGGCCGAGGCGGCGGAGCTGGCGCTCGATCATGCGCGCCCCCACCTCGTCATGGCCGAGGAACCGGTCGCGCGGCGGCTCACCCTCCCGCCGGTGACAGAGGGGCTTGGCCAGGTCGTGGAACAGGGCGAGGTGACGCAGCAGCGGCAGGCGGGGGATCGGAGCACAGGCGCGGGCGCCCCCCGGGTCGACGGTGCCGTCCGGAGCGATGCGCGCGTGGCGTCCCTCCTCCAGCTCGAACAGGGCGAACAGGGTGTGCCAGGAGTGGCGGGCGACGTCGCGGTCGTGATACGGGTTGCGCTGCGGGACGTCCGGCATGGCGCCGATCTCCGGCACGACCACCGCCAGCACGCCGTGTTGTTGCATCGCCTCCAGGGCGGCGCGCGGCCGCTCGGTGGCGAGCAGAGCCCACCACTCCGCCGCCACCCGCTCCCGGGAGATGTGGGTGAGGTACGGTGTCCAGCGCCGCACCGCGGCCAGGGTAGCCGCATCCAGCGGGTGGCGAGCGAAGCGTGCGTGGAAGCGGAACAGGCGCAGGATGCGCAGGAAGTCCTCCTTGATCCGCTCCTCCGGGTCGCCGACGAAGCGCACCCGCCCGGCCGCGAGATCGGCCTCACCGCCGACATAGTCGTAGATCGTGCCGTCGAGATCCGCGTACAGCGCGTTGATCGTGAAGTCGCGGCGGCGGGCGTCCTCCTCCCACGCCACATCGCCGAACTGAACCTCCGCGTGGCGGCCGAAGGTCCGCAGGTCGCGGCGCAGGGTGGTGATCTCGAAGCCGTGGCCGCCTGCCACGGCGGTGACCGTGCCGTGGGCCACACCGGTCGGGGCGACCCGCAGCCCTACAGCCTCCAAGGCGACCGTTACTTCCCCCGGCTGGGCATCGGTGGCGAGATCGTCGTCCGCCGGCGATCGGCCCAGTAGCCGGTCGCGCACCCCACCGCCGCACAACCGAGCGGTGAAACCGGCGCGACGCAGGGGCTCGATGATGCGCGCCAGGGCGCGCATCCGCTCGCTGTCGATCTGCCAGTGTCTCTCCATGGAGCCATCACACATCGCCGCGCCCCCGTGCGCAAGGAAAGTCCCGCACATTCGCTATAGTTTGGGGGTCTCTACGCCGGAGGATCTCCGTCATGGCAGGTCGCGCCAACCTCAAGGGGTACGTCCGCGCTCTCGGCGCCAAAGTGAAACCACGGCAGAGATCGCCGGCACCGTACGTCACGATCTCCCGCGAATCCGGGGCCGGCGGGCGCGAGGTGGGCGAGGCCCTGGTCCGTCTCCTGAGCGAGGCCCGCTCCGACGTCCCGTGGCGGTTCTTCGACCGCGAGCTGGTGGACGAGATCATCCGCGACCACAACCTGAGCGAGAAACTGCGCTCGTCGCTGGAGGAGGAGCAGATCTCGCGCCTCGACGACTGGGTCTCCAGCGTCATCGAGCGCAAGCCGCCACAGGTGGTGCTGGCGGAGAAGACCGCCCGGACGGTGCGGTCGCTTGCCCTGCGCGGCCACGCCGTGATCGTCGGCCGCGGCGGGGGGATCTTGACCCATGACCTTCCCCACGGCCTGCACGTGCGCCTCATCGCCCCCAAGCCGGTGCGGCTGGCGCGCAAGCAGGAGCAGGCCAGGCAGCAGGGGAAAGAGCTGGGCGAGGTGGACCTCGACCGGATCGACGCGGCACGCGCCGCCTATGTCCGCTCCTACTGGGGCGCGGATCAGACCGACCCGCACAACTACGACCTGGTCCTCAACACCCACTGCCTGGGGATCGCGGCGTGCGCCGAACTGATCGCCGGCATGGTGCTGGAGTGCGACGCGCAGCGTGCGTCACAAGAGGACCACAACACGCCGGGTCGGCTTCTGCGCGAGGCGTAAACGCCCCGGTTCCGTGTGGGGATGACCAGCCGCGCGAGCACACCCGTTCGCGCCTTGATGCTTGTCCGCAATTCCACCAGGAACCGTCGCGAGCCCGTGCACATGGCCATAGACCCTGGTCGGTCCGCGGTAGGAGCCGAATCCCTCCTGCCTGCCGGACAGGCAGGTCGGCGACCCAGGCCCGCAAGGCCTGGCGCACCGCCAGCACAGATCGCCGGGGAAACCGGCTCCTCCCCCTGTCGAGGACACGGCCAGGAGATGCGGGCAGTGGCGCGGGCGCGGCAGAGTCATGGTGAGAAATGCGGGCTACGCCAGAGTAAGGACGTACACCTCGGCCTGGTCGGTTCCCGGGTGGCCGCCGAACAGGATGCGGTCCGGGTGGCCGTCGATCTTCACGTAGTACGAGGTCGCCGGGTCGATGGCGTTGCTCACGGCGCAGGCGGTGTACTCGTGGTCCCCGGCGGTGAGCTTCATGTCCTTCAGCGGGTACTCGAGGACGGTGCGCGACGGTAGCTCCTCCTTGGGACCCACCGCCTGGTGGGTGAGGGTCGCGGCACCGCTCACCCCGAACATCACCCCCTGCCACGTCTCGGCGCGCGGTCCCACCTCGATCCACAGGCCGATGTGCTGCTCGGCGGTGATCGCCAGGCGATACTCCGGCTCGGCCGCGCCGGCGAGGCGCTTCAGCCCGGGGTCGATCTTGATCGCCCACGCCGGCTGACTCGCGTTCAGGCAGAGGGCGGAGCCCAGGGGCGTGGGCAGGGCCGCGGCGTCGGGGAGGAAGTCGAGCCCCACCGCGACCACCGGGA
>DASWHD010000249.1:0-5734 GCA_036393335.1 bacterium | reverse complement strand
GTCGTTACGTCCGCTTTGTTGGGGAGGGGGTCGACGAGGGCCACCGGCCCGAGTTTCACGCCGGCTCCGAGGATTCTCGCGTCCTCGGCGAGGCCGAGTTCACGCAGGCGGTGTCGTCGGCGGAGGTGCGGCTGCTTTCCGTTCGCGTCTCCCTGGAGGGGGTGATGGCCGCGGTGTGTGAGGCCTACGCGCTGACCCCGTCGGACCTTGTCGCGACCGGCCAAGGTCGGTGGATCTCCGAGGCGCGGGCGGTGGTGGGGACCCTGGCCGCCGAGCTGCGGTGCAGTAGTCTGGCGGAGGTGGGGCGCTGGTTGGGACGGGAGGAGAGCACGATCAGTTCGGCGGTGCGGCGGTTGCGGCAGCGTGCGGTGCAAGAACGAGCACTCGGAGATCGCCTCGAAGCCCTGCGCGGTCAGCTTCTCGGGGAAGTTGCCAGTTTGCAGGACTGACCCCGTAGTCGGTCGACCGTCAGTCGGTGACGGCTAACCGCTGACGAAGGGTGTCGGCGTCCCAGATGGGGAATGGAGCCTGGGAGGCCAGCGCGAGGAGGTCACCGTCTCCGCTCACCAGGGCATCGGCGCGGGCCGCCTGCGTGAGGACGAGAAAGACTTGGTCGCGGGGATCCCTACATCGGGGTAAGCCACGGCCGCGGCGGCGGCCAAGGTCCACTGTTTCCGTGGCGGGTAACAGGTCCGCCAACAGGTCGTTGATCTCGATCTCGTCCAGTCGGAACTTGGGGTAGGCGAGCACCCGCAGCAACTCGCTCGCGGTGGCGCGGCACAGCAGCGGTCGCACCTGGCCGTGGTGCCAGGCCTCGCGCAGCCACGACAGCCGCCTGCGGAAGATCAGCGCGGAGACCAGAGTGTTGGTATCGAGCACGACCCGCCACGCGCGGCTCACGGCCGCCGTGCCCAGCGGATGGCTTCGCTGACGTCGTCCTTGCCAATCCCCAAAGAGGCCAGCTTTTCTCGAACGGCCTCGGCGCCGCCTTTGCGCACCGGGGTGAGAATAATCCGACCGCCCTCCACCTCGACCTCGAAGTGCTCCACATCGGGGAATTTGTCAGCCACGGGCTTGGGTATGGTCACCTGGTTTTTTGACGTTCGCTTGGTAAGCATTGGCCGGATCCTTTCGGTAGGAAAGTAAGGGAATATTTTCAGCTTACCATGGCTGTCCGGACGGCGTTGCCAAGCACCTAGCCCCGGGGAGGGATGAGAGGATGTTGGCGGGGGGGCTTGGGGCATAGGTCGCCTCCTCCCCCGGTGGGTGCCGTCCTGGCGGGTGGGGCATCATGCCGGCCAGTGGGGGAGGGGGCGATGGCGAGGGCGGCGTTAGCGGTGCCGGCGGCCGCGCAGGAGGAGGAGGGCGGGGACGACGAGGGCGAGGGAGGCTGGCTCCGGGACCCCGACCAGGGCGAGATCGCTGCTCCCCGGGGTGCCGCCGTCCACGGTGCCGACGACGAAGTCGCCGGGGCCGGTCGAGTGGCGCTCCAGGGAGAGGCGGTTTGGGTTGACGGCCACCAGGGCCGTGTAGTCGAAGCGGTCGACGACCTGGTCCGTGGAGTCGCGCAGGGCGATGAGCTCGCCCGCGTCGACGAGGTCGCCGGAATAGTCGAGGAGCGCGTAGGGGAACTCGTCGGCCACGCCGTTGCCGTTGCCGTAGTGTTGCTCGAAGGAGTCGGGGTTGCTGTCCCCGGTGTCGGTCAGCTCAAAGGCCGCCACCATGAAGCCGCCGGGGGCGAGGAGCGTGCCGTCGGGGAGGGTGAGGGTGATCCCGTCCCAGTACCACCCGGAGAGGTCCACCGGGCCGGGGCCGGTATTGAGGGTCTCGACGAACTCCGTGTCCTGGCCATCCGTGAGGGGGCGTAGTTGATCTCACTGAGGATCACCTCCGCCTGTGCCGTGACGCCGAAACGACCCATGTTGTTGCCGCGATCCACCACCTGTTCATGGTGACACCTCCGGTCGATGCGGTTCCTCCTGGAACCGGTGAATGGGATGGCTGTCCCTCTGATGGCAGTCGATGGGGACGAAAAATACGTTTTTTGGAAAAAAATCATCAAGAGTCCGCTCGATACCGGGTTAGCTGAGGTCTGCTGTCGAATGATGGTTTCGATGGTCGGCCTTGTGATGGCCGGGTAGGGACGGCAGCTCTGCGAGGCGCGGGCCGTGGTGGAGACGCTGGTGGCCGACCTGCGGTGCAGCAGTGGTCTGGCCGAGGTGGGACGCCGATGGGGACGGGAGGCGAGCACGATCGGCTCGGCCGTGCGGCGTCTGCGGCAACGTGCGGTGACGAGGGAGCACGGGGAGACTGCCGCGACGCCCATCGCGGCCACCTTCTGCGATAAGTTGCTGGTTTGCAGGACTGACCCTATGTCTTGCTGGAGGTGGCTACTGTGGCTACACTGCCTCCATGCAACAAGTGGGAAGCCGGGAGCTGAAAAACCGACTCGGGTACTATCTGCAAATCGTTCGGAACGGTGCGCGCCTCTTGATTACGGACCGCGGCCGTCCCGTGGCCGAGCTGAGTCCCATCGGAGAGCAAGGCGAGGTGAGGGTAGCGGCGGTGGATGCCCTGCTCTCGGAGCTCGCCCAAACCGGTGAGGCGACCCTCCCGCGGGGCAAGGGTTTCAAGGCGGTGCGTGCCCTCCGGCGCCGTGCCCTCACTCTCTCCGATGTGGTTCTGGAGGACCGGCGCTGATCTGGTACCTGGACACCAGCGCGCTGGTGAAGCGCTATGTGGCGGATCGGCAATAGGGTCAGCAATAGGGTCAGTCCTGCATACTTGCAGGTTGCTGTTGTTGGATGCTGCGATGGGTCATGGCACGAAAACCATGGCCGGCTCCGTCCGAGGCGGCCTGCCACTTCACGCCGCACGGTAACGTCCTGGCGCTCAACCCAGCGAAACGGGGCCTGCGGAAAGTGTGGCCGTGTTGCACGGGGGATGGGCGACGTTTATGCAGCCGCCTGGGCTGCCTCGGCGAGGGCCTCCTCGATTACCTGAGCGCTGACGCCGTGCCGCTTGAGGCTGTCGACCAGGGCGGTGACGGTGTCGCTCTCCAAGCGCTCGAGATCGGCGCGCATCCCGCGGCCGACATAGGCGCGGATCAAGGGCTGATATCCGGAGAATCCCAGGAGTGGGGCGATGCGCTTGAGGTC
The DNA here is from genome assembly GCA_036393335.1 of bacterium. GTDB lineage: Bacteria > CG2-30-53-67 > CG2-30-53-67 > CG2-30-70-394 > CG2-30-70-394 > DASWHD01. The sequence goes on along the minus strand of DASWHD010000249.1, from coordinate 2,576 downwards.
GCCTACCACGTCCTCTGGCATTCGGAGTGTGACGGCGGTCATGGGCCGGTCGCGGGTCATGCGCTTTTTTAGGGTATCAATCTTCATAGGTCTTACGCTCCTTGCGAGTCGCCTTGCGAGCCGAGATGATGCGGATCTCGTCGTCCTCGAAGGCCACGTGAACAACGAAGAGAAGGTTGCTGCGCTGGTCCATGCCGAGCACCGCGTTGCGCGCTTCTTCATGGCGGCTGGCATCCACGACCTTGAGGAACGGATCGAAGAAGGCCTCGGCCGCTTGCTCGAAGGACACGCCTTCGTGCTTCCTCGGGTTCTTGCGGGCCTTGTCGTCGTCCCATACGAAAGAGATCCCGTGGAGCTGGAAGCGCGTATCCATATGGGTGGAAGGTACTATGCGTATTGATGTTGTCAATACATGGTGCAAGACCCTCTCTCTGCGCACCATGGCTGCGCACCATGGGCTACGAATTTCCCGATTTCCGCCTACGTCACCTCGCAATGCCATGCCGCACATGAGATGGCGAGAGGGTACGCGATGATCCTCACGCCGAGTTCCAGAGTAGACGCCGACGAATCACCAAGGGGTGGGTCGAGGAGGTGCTACGTGAGGGGGATGAGGCACAGGGCCATGGGGACAAGCGATCGTTCCTCGAGTGCTATCCCGAGCGCGGCAAGATGCTGCGCTGGTAACGCCGGAGCTTGCCGGGGACAAGGCTGCGCCCGGCGGAGCCTTTGCACGGCTCACCGCAGGAGGGTGTAGACCTCGTGCCAGGGGATCGCTGCGGCGTCGCTGCGTCGTTGCAATGTCTCCCCGCCGTAGACGAGGTATTTGTTCACCGTGCGCCGGTCGTCGGCCGCCTGGAGCCGGTCGGCAAGGCGGTGGAGGTTGTTGAAGAACTCGGTCGTGAGGGGGTGGCGGCCGACTTGATCTCGATGGCGTCGAGCCGGGCCCCCGCTTCGCGCAGCACGTCGATTTCCACGCCGCGGGCTTCGCGGTAATGGAAGAGGTCCGGCGAGGCACCGCGGTGGACGCACGACTTGTAGAGCTCCGACACCACCCAGCTTTCGAAGATCGCCCCGCGCAGGGGGTGGTGGCGTAGTTGTTCCGGCTCGCGGATGCCGAGGAGGTGACAGGCCAGGCCGGAATCGAGAAAGTGGAGCTTCGGCGCCTTGACCACCTGTTTGCGGACGCTGAGGTGCCAGGCCGGCATCCGGTGCACGAGGTAGCTGGTCTCCAGGACCGACAGCCAGCTACGCGCGGTGTTGTGCGAGACGCCCGCATCCCCACCGAGGGCGGAGAGGTTGATCTCTTGCGCGGTGCGGCCGGCGCAGAGTTTCAGGAATCCGGCGAAGGCGTGCAGGTCACCGACGTTGACCACGTCCCGGACGTCGCGCTGGACATAGGTGGCGATGTAGTCGGCGAGCCACTGGTGTGCCGGGATGTTGCGGTCGTAGATCCGCGGGTAGGCGCCCTGCCACAGGAGCTCGTAGAGCGTGTCGGGGGCGGTGGGGAAGGCGCGCAGCTCGTCGAGGCCGGGGGGTAAGATGGCGAGGATTCCACAGCGCCCGGCAAGGGACTGCGAGATCGACTGGCTCAGACCGAAGTGTTGAGAGCCCGTCAGGATAAACCGACCGGGCTCCGGCCGTGCATCGACCTCGCTCTGCAGGTAGCTGAGCAGATCCGGTGCATGTTGCACCTCGTCGACGATGGCACCGGCGGCGTATTCGTCCAGAAAGGCGCGTGGGTCTTCCCGTGCAAACTCACGGGTGTCGAGGGCCTCCAGCGAGACGTACGCGCGATCGGGAAATACCGCCTGGCAGAGGGTCGTCTTGCCGGACTGGCGGGGGCCGGTCACCACCACGACCGGGGGTTTGGGGTCAGTCCTGGAAACTTGCAAGTTGAGACAGAGCGTACTTATGCTCGCGCATGGCACGAAGACCGCGGGTCCATCTTCCGGGCGGCGTCTATCACGTCATGCTGCGGGGCAACGGTGGGCAGCGGATCTTTTTCACGGAGGAGGACTACGCCTACCTCTATGCCTTGCTGGAGGAAGGGACAGAGCGATTTGGCTATCGGATCCACGCCTTCTGCTGCATGCCGAATCACCTTCACTTGGCGGTACAGGTGGGGGAGGAGCCGCTGTCGAAGCCGATGCAGAACCTGGCGTTTCGCTATACCCGCCGGATCCATCGCGAGCAGCAGCGGACAGGGCACCTTTTTCAGGGGCGCTACAAGGCGGTGCTGGTGGACCGCGACAGCTACCTATTGGAACTGGTGCGCTACCTCCACCTGAATCCGGTGCGGGCGCACCTGGTGGACGCGGTGGAGGCCTACCCCTGGAGCAGCCACCGTGCGTACCTTGGCCAGGAGCGGTTGGCCTGGCTGACGACGGACTGGGTGTTGGGCCAGTTCGGGTCACGAGGCTCGGTGGCCCGGGGTCGTTACGTCCGCTTTGTTGGGGAGGGGGTCGACGAGGGCCACCGGCCCGAGTTTCACGCCGGCTCCGAGGATTCTCGCGTCCTCGGCGAGGCCGAGTTCACGCAGGCGGTGTCGTCGGCGGAGGTGCGGCTGCTTTCCG
>DASWHD010000248.1:0-2317 GCA_036393335.1 bacterium | reverse complement strand
TCGTAGAGGGCCGCCTGGCGCAGGAAGGGGATCGCGATGTGGATGCCGCGCAGCTCCCGGCCGGGCAGGGGCAGGTCGCGGCCGATGTGGGCGCCGATGGCCAGGAAGACGGCCTCGAACCCCTGGTCGAAGAGATCCTGGAGGGTGAAGTCGACGCCGCAGGTCTTGCCGTAGTGGATCTGCACACCGAGGCGCTCCACCGCCGCCACCTCGTTGCGGATCACGTCGCGCGGCTGGCGGTACTCGGGCACCCCGACCCACAGCATGCCGCCCGGCACCTGGAGCTTCTCGAAGATGTGACACTCGTAGCCCAGGCGCGCCAGGTCGTGGCCACAGGTGACGCCCGCCGGACCGGCGCCGATGATCGCCACCCGGTGACCGTTCGGCGCCGGGTGGACCGAGCCCGGGGCGGTGGAGAAGGACAGGGTCTTGTCCAGGTTGCGGGAAATCTCCACACCGTATTGCTCGGTGACGTAGCGCTTCAGGGCGCGGATGGAGATCGGCCGCTCGGAGACCACCCCCTTGCGGCACGCCTGCTCGCACGGGTGGGAGCAGATCCGCCCGCACACCGAGGCGAACGGGTTCGGGCCCCGCGCCACCGCGTACGCCCGCTCGAAGTCGCCCTCGGCGATCGCCTGCACATAGTCCCCGGCCTGGGTGTTCACCGGGCAGCCGGCGGCACAACTGAAGTTCTTGTACAGGAACTCCTGATCGACGATCTGGACGTTGAAGGTCTGCTGATTGAAGGCGAGTGACATGGGTCGTTCCTCCTCACCTCCCCCTCATGCGGCGACGCTGAGCTTGGCGACCTCCCTCCCGCGCAGTGACTGGCGCTCGTGCTCGATCTTCTCCTGGAGCTTCATCAGGCCGTCGAGCACCGTCTCCGGCATCGGCGGACAGCCTGGAATGTAGACGTCCACGGGGATGATCGTGTCGATCCCCTGGACCGTGGCGTAGTTGTTGTAGAAGCCGCCGGTGCAGGTACAGACCCCGAAGGCGACCACCCACTTCGGCTCGCACATCTGGTCAAAGATCGTCTTCAGCACCGGCGCCATCTTGTGCGAGATGGTGCCGACCACGAACAGGAGATCCGCCTGGCGCGGCGTCCAGCGCGGCAGGCCGGCACCGAAGCGGTCGATGTCATAGCGACCGCAGGCGACGGACATGTACTCCAGAGAGCAGCATGCCGTGGCGAACGGATACATAAACAGGGACCACTTCCGCGACCAGCCGATCACATCCGCCGAGCGCGAGGTGAACCACGCCTGGTCATTCATGAGGGCCTCCTCCGCCCGCGGCCCGGACATAGACCAGAGAGCAGCAGGCCGTGGCGAACGGGTACAAGAAGAGCGACCACTTCCGCGACCCGCCGATCACATCCGCCGAGCGCGAGGTGAACCACGCCTGGTCATTCATGAGGGCCTCCTTCGGCCGCGGAGCGGGAGATAAACCACCCTTGATCATTGATATTCATGGTGTCTTGCAAGCTCCCCCCCATCGCGCGGATGCGGGAGAGCGAAAGAGGCAAAAGGCACTCGGTTTTATTCAATTTTACAACATTCCCCCACTACGCCAGGCAGGCCCCGATCCTCGGCTGTTACTTGTCCTCGGCTGTTCCTTGCGGTCGCCTCGTGCACCGCTCCGTGGCCACCGTATGAACCGCCGCGGGACACAGACCCGTCTTCTCCGCTGTAGGCCAAGCGCCCGCCATCCACGGGGGTGAAGCCGCCCGGACCCGCGCCGGGCGGCGAGGCCTGCCTGCCGTCAGGCAGGGGGGCGCCTGGCGTCCCCCTCCATATCGGGGCGGTTCCGATACCCCCGGCCTCACAGGGCGCAGGTGATGCGGCCCAGCTCTTCCGTGAGGCGCAGGTTCTCCCGGTAATCCACGGGGCAGTCGATCACCGCCGGACGTCCCGCGGTGAACGCCGTCTCCAGGGCCGGCCCCAGCTCGTCGGCCGCCGTCACCCGCAGCCCGAGGGCGCCGAAGCTCTCCGCCAGGACGACGAAGTCGGGGTTGCCGAAGGTCACATGCGAGGTGCGGCCAAAGTGCTGGCGCTGCTTCCAGTCGATCAGGCCGTAGCCACCGTCGTTGAACACCAGCGCCACCACCGACCGCTGCTCGCGCACCGCGGTCTCCAGCTCCTGGAGGTTCATGAGGAAGCCCGCGTCGCCGGTAGCCGCGAGGATCCGCCGGTCGGGGTGGAGGAAGGCGGCGGCGATGGCGCCGGGGAGGGCGATGCCCATGGCGGCAAAGCCGTTGGAGATCAAACAGGTGTTTGGCGCCACGGCCGGGTACATGCGGGCGATCCACAGCTTG
>DASWHD010000247.1:0-5511 GCA_036393335.1 bacterium | reverse complement strand
CACGCGGTGGATGATGGTGCCGTCATAGAACCCGTCCTCGACGTAATCGAGGAAGTTGGCCACGTGGCCTGGGGCCTCCTGCGGAAAGAGAGCGAGGGTGAAATCGCCCATCGAGGTCGCGCAGCGCACCTCGTTGCCCGCGACCCGGACCAGCGCAAAGTTGGCGAGGGCGGTGTCCACCACCGTGGCGGTCACCGTCGCCCGCCCGGTCTCCGGCGAGGTGAGTTGCACCGTGGCCGGCAGACTTCCCGTGGCCGGCGCGGAGGTGGCGCTCAGGTCGCCGAGGTCGGTCGCGAACTCGATCGTATAGGTTCCCCGGACGTTGTCGCCGGGGACTTGGGAGCCCACGGTGGCGGCCACCGTCTGGAGGACGCGCCCGGCCACCGGGTCCTCGGTGACCGTGATGTTGACCGTGCGCGGCTGTAGCTCGACGAGGACCACGTCGCCGAAGTGGTCGATCGATCCCACCAGGGCGCCAAAAAACGGGCTCGCCTGGATGCGCTCCAGGGCGCCGTCGTCGCCCAGGAAGGCCATCGTCAGGTTCGTCGTGTCGGTTCCTGCCGGCACGACGGCTGCAAAGTTGTTGAAGGTCAGGGTGGCAGCGGTCCGGAGAGCCAGGTCCGCCGGGCCGAGGCGGATCACCTTGCTTAAGATTCCCACCCCTGCCGGCACCTTCCGGTCGACCACCGCCAGGGTGACCGTCGTGTCCGCCGCCACCGCCCCCTCGGTGAGGGTGAGGAGGACGTCACCGGTGGGCGGCAGAGCGATCTGCTGGGTGCCGCCCCCGGTGGCAGGAACCTGTGCGCTGGCGTCCACGCTGGTGTCCGCGGACTCGTGGCAGCCCGCGACCCAGACCACGGCGAAGGCGATCACCACCCAGGTCTTCACACCGGTACTCATGTGTCCTCCCGACTAGAAGGCCCGTAGTCTACGGGAGTTCCCGCCCGCCCCCAACCGCCGCCCGGCCCGCCGTGCCCTGTGGCTCGGTTCCGTCGTTGACTCCCCCCGACCCCTTGCCGATAATTCTGCCCGCTCATGCGGGAATAGCTCAGGGGTAGAGCACAACCTTGCCAAGGTTGGGGTCGCGAGTTCAAATCTCGTTTCCCGCTCCAAATATCGCCGGTTGGGGCAGATCGTACACTGTCCCAGCCGTTTTTTTTCCGCGTGTTGGGCGACGTGGCCAAGTGGTAAGGCAGGGGCCTGCAAAGCCCTTATCCCCGGTTCGAATCCGGGCGTCGCCTCCAGTGGTTCATGGCTGGCTGTCCCGGTCGGGAGGGGGCGAGAGCCCGTGCCACAGGCTTCACAAGGAAGCCGCCCCGTGACCGACGAGGACGGCGACCGGTAGGCGAAGTTTTCCACGGGACGGCGGGCGAGGACGGGATGGGCACTAGGGCGGCCGTTGCCGGCCGGTTCCGCGGCGCTCCGAGTCTCGGCTTTGCGCTAGATTTAGAGGGTGTCGAAGGTCGTATTTTGCACTGTCTCGGGAATCTCTCCCGGGGCTAAACCACTCTCCCTGGAGCCCTCTCGCGGGCGGAAGGGAGAGGTGAGTGGGGTCACCCACGGCGCCGGGGGTCTAGGGTGGGCTGCCGGCGCACGCCGGGACGCCGCCCCCGGGTGAAGGAGGCCGACCGTGGGTTCCTCGACCGTCGCCGCCGGGCTGTTGCCGCATGCGCCGATCATCGTACCGGCGGTCGCCGGATCCCGTGCCCGTCAGGTGGCCACGACCACCGCGGCCGCACGCCTCCTCGCGGCAGAGCTGCTCGCCGGTGCCCCGGAGACGGTGGTCGTCACGGCCCCCCATGGCCTCCGCCACCCGACCGACTTCACGGTACAGACCGGGCCGCGGGTCGCCGGAGACCTCGGGCCATTCGGCGCGGACCGGGTGGCGATCTCCCTGCCGGTGGACCAGGCGCTGGCGATGGCCATCGCCGAGACCGCGCGGGAGAGAAACCTCGCGGTGCGCACCTCCACCAGCAGCACGCTCGAGTACAGCACCGTCGTCCCCCTTTCCTTCCTCTGTGACGCCGGCTGGGATGGCCCGACGGTGGTGGTGAGCCTCCCGTACCCCGGCTATGGCGACCCGATCGCGATCGGTCGGGCGGTAGCGGCCGCGGCACGACAGTTGGGGCGGCGCCTGGCGGTCCTCGCCAGCGGCGACATGAGCCACCGCCTGACCCGCGACGCACCGGCGGGGTTCGATCCCGAGGGACGCCGCTTCGACGACCAGGTAACCGATCTGCTGCGGCACGGCGACTTCCGTGGCCTCCTGGCCCTGAGTCCCGAGCGCGTCGAGCGCGCCGGCGAGGACTGCCTCGACTCCTTGCAGTTCGCCGCGGCGACCTTCGACTTCGCCCCGACCTCCGCCCACCTCCTCTCCTACGAGGGGCCATTCGGTGTCGGCTACGGTGTCGCCCTCCTCACCGCCGTGGCGCGGCCCGCCACCGGCTCCCAGGCTCTGCCCGAGCTCGCCCGCCGGGCCATCCGCACCTATCTCCTGGAGGGTCGTGAGATCCCGCCACCCGCCGATCTCGACCCCGAGCTGGCCCAGCCGGCGGCGGTGTTCGTCACCCTGCTGACGGCGGGCGGCGAGCTCCGCGGCTGCATCGGCAGCCTGGCGCCGACCACGGCCAACGTGGCGACCGAGACCATCGACCGCGCCATCGCCGCCGCCACCACCGACCCGCGGTTTGCGCCGGTCGCCCTCGACGAGGTGGACCGCCTCACCATCGAGGTGAGTATCCTCACCCCGCCGGAGTCGGTCGAGTCGCTCGCCGCCCTCGATCCCCGGCACTACGGGGTGGTGGTGGAAGACGGCGGCCGGCGCGGCGTGCTCCTACCGGGGCTGGAAGGCATCGACGACACGGCGCAGCAGGTGGCCCTGGCGCGGCGCAAGGCCGGCATTGCCGCTCACCGCCAGGTCCGCCTGTCGCGCTTCGCGGTGGTCAAGTACCGTTCGCCCCGGGGGAGCGAGTGATGCTCGACGTTGCCGCCTATCCGGGCCGCTGGTACCACCTCCAGGAGGACGGGCGGGTCCATTGCGATCTCTGCCCGCGCGACTGCGTGCTCAAAGAGGGCCAGCGCGGCCACTGCTTCGTGCGCCAAGCGGTCGGCGGGCGCATGGTGCTCACCACCTACGGCCGCTCCTCCGGCTTCTGCGTCGACCCCGTCGAAAAGAAGCCGCTCAACCACTTCTATCCCGGGACCGCGGTGCTGTCGTTCGGCACCGCCGGCTGCAACCTCGCCTGCCGTTTCTGCCAGAACTGGGACATCAGCAAGTCCCGCGAATGGGACACCCTGGCGGCCCAGGCCTCGCCTGCCGCGATCGCCGACAAGGCCGTCGCCCTCGGTTGCCGGTCCATCGCCTTCACCTACAACGACCCGGTGATCTTCGCCGAGTACGCCATCGACACCGCCGCCGCCTGCCACGCCCTCGGCATCAAGACCATCGCCGTCACCGCCGGCTACATCACCGAGCAGGCCCGGGCGGAGTTTTTCGCCGCCATGGATGCCGCCAACGTCGACCTCAAGGGGTTCACCGAGGATTTCTATCGCAAGCTCACCCACAGCCACTTGCAGCCGATCCTCGACACCCTGCGCTACCTGGTGCACGAGACGCGGGTGTGGGTGGAGATCACCACCCTGTTGATCCCCGGCCACAACGACTCCGACGCGGAGATTCGCGCCGAGTGCGAGTGGCTCGCCGCCCACCTCGGCCCCGACGTCCCGCTCCACTTCACCGCGTTCCACCCCGACTACAAGATGCTCGACACCCCGCATACGCCGCCGGCCACCCTTACCCGGGCGCGGGACATCGCCCTCGACGTCGGCCTGCACTACGTCTACACCGGCAACGTCCATGACCCGGCGGGCGGCAGTACCTATTGCCCGAGCTGTCACGCCCTGCTCATCGAGCGCGACTGGTACCAGCTCGGGGCCTACAACCTCACGCGCGACGGCCACTGCGGCCGCTGCGGCGCGCCCATCCCCGGCCATTTTGACGTCCACCCCGGCAACTGGGGCCCGCACCGCCAGCCGGTCTCCTTTGCCGCGCGGTAAGCCCCGTACACGGCGTAAGGAAAGCAGGAAGACCACAGGAATGCAGGAAGGGAGATCTGGCCGCGTCGCAGAGGAACCCACCTGCTTGCCTTCCTGGATTCTTGCCTTCCTTAGATGAAGGTCTCACCGCCTTCGCCACGGGGTGCTCACCGACCAGGCCGGCTGCAGCCGAAAATTGACCACCTCTCGGTCGCCCCCCATAATCCCCGACCCGCACGCGGACGGTGGCGACACGCTGGCGGCGGCGTGACCGCCGCGGCGACCCGGCGCAAGGCACCGCCCGCGCCTCTTTGTGACGTAGGGAACGCAAGCAACGCGCTCCACAAACCGGGAGCAGTGGATGGCAACGATCGATTTTGGTGGCACGAAAGAAGAGGTGGTGACCCGCGACGAGTTCCCCGTGACGAAGGCCCGGGAGGTCCTGAAGGACGAGACCATCGCGGTCATCGGCTACGGCGTGCAGGGGCCGGCTCAGGCCCTCAACATGAAGGACAACGGCTTCCACGTCATCATTGGCCAGGCCAAGCGCTTCCAGAAGGACTGGGACCGTGCCGTGGCCGACGGCTGGGTACCGGGGGAGACCCTGTTCGAGATCGACGAGGCGGCGCGGCGCGGCACCATCGTCCAGATGCTGGTCTCCGACGCGGCGCAGAAGGCGATCTGGCCGACCATCGAGGCCTGCCTGAACGAGGGCGACGCCCTGTACTTCTCCCACGGGTTTTCCATCGTCTACCGGGACCAGACCGGCGTAGTGCCGCCGCCCACCGTGGACGTGATCCTGGTGGCCCCCAAGGGCTCGGGCCTCAACGTGCGCCGCAACTTTCTCTCCGGGGCCGGGATCAACTCCAGCTTCGGCGTGGGCCAGGACTTCACGGGCCGCGCCCGGCAGCGCGCCATCGCCCTGGGGATCGCCGTGGGCAGCGGCTTCCTCTTTCCCACCACCTTCGAAAAGGAGGTGTACAGCGACCTCACCGGCGAACGCGGCATCCTCATGGGCGCCCTGGCCGGGGTGATGGAGGCCCAGTACGAGACCCTGCGGGCGAACGGCCACTCCCCGAGCGAGGCGTTCAACGAGAGCGTCGAGGAGCTGACCCAGAGCCTGATCCGGTTGGTGGACGAGAACGGCATGGACTGGATGTATGCCAACTGCTCGGCCACCGCCCAGCGCGGCGCCCTGGACTGGCGGCCCCGGTTCAAGGAGGCCGTCCTGCCGGTATTCAAGGAGCTCTACCGGCGGGTGAAGGACGGCGAGGAGACCCGCCGGGTCCTCGAGGCGTGCGGCGCCGCGGACTACCAGCAGAGCCTCACCGCCGAGCTTGCCGAGCTGGGCCGCAGCGAGATGTGGCGCGCCGGCAAGGCCACCCGCGAGCTCCGCCCCAAGGAGCCCGCCAAGACCATCACCGCCGACACCAAGGGCGTCGCCGGCCGCACCTCCAACTAGTGGCCCGCCGCCCG
>DASWHD010000246.1:0-3091 GCA_036393335.1 bacterium | reverse complement strand
GACAGAGCCACACGGAATCCCGGGTTCGCGGCCAAGGCCGCTCCTATAAGAGGTGTTCCCCAGCGCCCGGCGATCCTCCCGTAGGAGCCGGTGCACCGGCGACCCGCGCCGTTAGGCGCGGCAACCGGGCACCGTCGGCGCCTGCCTGTGCGGGTCCGCACGCAGACCGGCGGCAGGCCCGGCGGTCTGATGGGAGGTACCTGAGGATCCGGAAAAGACACCGCTGGACATGCGTGCCCTCACCGAAGTGATAATTGGTCGCGACTAGTTATCAATTCTCTGAAAAGAGACGATGACATCGAACACCCCTCCCACGGTAAGGCACCGTTATCTGGCAGCCGCAGTCCGCGACGACGCCTTGCACGATCGCAAGATGGCCTTTATCAGCGGGCCGCGGCAGGTGGGCAAGACCACCCTCGGCCGTGACCTCCTGATGTGTCCGGAGAACGAGTTCACCTGGGACGATCAGCGCTTCCGCCGCGCCTGGGCCAAGGACCCCATCGCTGCCGTGGCCACGCGGGGCGAGGGCCCCGTGCTCCTCGACGAGATCCATAAGGATCGGCGCTGGAAGGCGCGCATCAAGGGACTCTACGATCTGCGGGGCGGCGACCTCCCGATCCTGGTCACGGGCAGTGCGCGCCTCGACTTCTTCCGTCGCGGGGGTGACAGCCTGATGGGCCGCTACCTCCCGTACCGCCTCCACCCCTTCACCGTCGGTGAGAAACCCACCCCGCCGCCGCCGGACGAGATTCTCGCGACCGCCGATCCGACCTATCCCTTCGTCGATCTCCAGAGGCTCGGCGGTTTCCCCGAGCCTCTTCTCGGCGGAGGGGAAGCCAAAGCACGGCGTTGGAGCCGCCTGCGCCTGGAGCGCCTGGTCTACGAGGACCTCCGCGACCTGCGCCACATCCGCGACCTGCAGGCCCTACGCGTGCTCGTCGACCTCCTCCCCGAACGGGTTGGCTCGCTGCTGTCGGTGAATAGCCTGCGCGAGGATGTCGGTGTCGCCTATGCGACGGTCCGCGACTGGCTCGGCGTGCTCGAAGCCCTCTACCACCTGTTCCTGGTCCGCCCCTATGCAGGCAAGCTGAAACGCGCATTGAAGGCCGAGGCCAAGGTCTATCTCTACGATGTGCTGCAGGTCGACGACCCGGCCGCCGGCCGCGAGAACCTCACCGCCCTCCACCTCCTGAAGGCGTGCCACTACTGGACCGACCTCGCCCAAGGCGACTTCGAGCTCCGTTTCTTGCGCACCAAAGAGAAAGAGGAGGTGGACTTTGTGGTCACCCGGGATCGACAGCCGTGGATGCTCGTCGAGTGCAAGTCGGGCGACACCACGCCCAGCCCGGTGCTCGCCAAGTTCGCTGCTCGCCTCACCACCCAACTGAACTTCCAACTGATCGACCGGCGTGGCCACGACCGCTTCTACCCCGAGACCCGCCTGCGCGTCATCGACTATGAGCGCTTTCTCGCGGGCCTCGTGTGACCCGGTGCCGTCCCCCTTTCCCCGTACGCCGCGACCGAGGGTAGGGCCGGTGGTACCGGCGATCCGCGGCCTGCGGCGCGGCATGCCCTTCGGGCCTGAATCGCCGACCTGCCTGCCGGCAGGCAGGAGGGATTCGGCTCCTACCCAATGGGTCGCCGAAGGGGTTTGGCGCCGACCGAGGTTCTGGGAGCGCGTCGCGATCTCCCAACCGAGGGTAGGAGCCGGTCGCACCGGCGACCCGCGCCGCCCGGCGCGGCCGGCCCGTTCGGGCCGGGGTCGCCGACCTGCCTGCCGGCAGGCAGGAGGGATTCGGTTCCTACCGGGGTTCCGGGAGCTATCCTGGCTCGGGAAGGATCCGGAACCCCTCGCTGCGTGCGGCCTCCCGGAGGGGTTGATCCAGGCAGACGAACTCGAGCCCCACAGGCGCGTTGTCGGCCCAGGCGAGGGCGGCCGCGAGCTGCAAGGCATCGGCGGCCCGCAGTGTATGGACCCGGAGGAGGCGTTCGGCCATGGTGCGGAGCGCCTCCGTCGGCAGCACCTCGGTCCAGCTCTGGGCGTGGAGCTGTAACAGCTCCTCGGCGGGGATGAGTCGGTACGCCTCCTCCCCGAGGGCGCGCTTGCGGCGTGCCAGGGCCGACGTGCACTCCACCCGCGTCCCCCACCAGACCACCCATCCCGGCCGTTCTTGAGCCAGTCGCCGTAGGGGTTCCGATCGCGGCTCCTCGACCCAGAGAGGGAGGAGGGCCGAGCTATCCCAGAAGCTCACCACCCCAGCTCTCGCTCCTCTGCCAGACCGGCGACCGTGGCGCCGTTCGGGTCCTCGGGCCGTGGTCGATTCCAGAAGCTCGCCGGGAGTGGCTGCCCACCCCGCCGTACCACCCCCCTGGCCTCCAGCTCGCCAAGCCGCTCTCCGGCCTCGGTCTCCGCGGGGGGGGCGGGAACCAGGCGCGCGATGGCGTGGCCGCGGCGGGTGACCACGACGGTCTCACCGGCGACCACGCGGTCCAGCACCTCACTCAGATGGGTCTTTAGGAAGGCGATGGAGGTCTGCACGAGAGTTGTCCTAATGGGTCATTTCAGAGGAGTCAGTATAGTCGCCTGGATGATTGTTGTCTCCGTTGGTGGATGCCGGTGGTATGGATTGGGTGGGTCTCTCCCTGCGGCCACCGGCGCGGCAGGCCCGCTGGGCCTGGGTCGCCGAAGGGGTTCGGCTCCGACCGGGGTTCCGGGAGCGCGCCGCGATTTCCCAACCGAGGGTAGGAGCCGGTTGTACCGGCGACCCGCGCCGCCAGGCGCGGCAACCCGGCGCCGCTGGCGTGGCAGGCCCGTTCGGGCCGGAATCGCCGAAGGGATTCGGCTCCGACCAGGTTTCCGGGAGCGCGCCGCGATTTCCCAACCGCGGGTAGGAGCCGGTTGCACCGGCGATCCGCGCCGCCAGGCGCGGCAACCCGGCACCGCTGGTGCGGCCGGCCCGGTCGGGCCGGGGTCGCCGAAGGGATTCGGCTCCTACCGGGGTTCCGGGAGCGCGCCGCGATTTCCCAACCGAGGGTAGGAGCCGGTTGTACCGGCGACCCGCGCCGCCAGGCGCGGCAACCCGGCGCCGCT
>DASWHD010000245.1:0-3253 GCA_036393335.1 bacterium | reverse complement strand
GCCGCGGGGATCGACCTGGTGCTCCTGGTGGTGGCCGCGGACGACGGGGTGATGGAGCAGACCCGCGAGCACCTGGAGATCTGCCAGCTCCTCGGCTGCCGCGCCGGGGTGGTGGCCCTCACCAAGACCGATCTCGTCGAGAGCGACTGGCTGGCGATGGTCCGGGAGGACCTGCGCGTCACGGTTGCCGCCACCTTCCTGGCCGATGCCCCGATCGTCCCGGTGTCGTGCCGCACCGGCGATGGCCTGACCGAGCTGGTCGCCGCCCTCGACGCCGCGCTTGCCGGTGTGGCGCCGCGCAGTGCCACCCGCCCCCTGCGCCTGCCGGTGGACCGGGTCTTCCAGATGCACGGCTTCGGCACCGTGGTCACCGGGACGGTGCTCGACGGGGTGCTCGTCACCGGCGACAAGGTCCTCCTCGCCCCGGGCGATCGGATCGCCCGGGTGCGCGGCGTGCAGGTCCACAACCAGCCGGTGGACCAGGCCCGCGCCGGCCAGCGCGCCGCCGTCAACCTCGTGGGGGTCGAGACCCAGGATCTGCGGCGGGGAATGACCCTCGTCCATCCCGGCGGCTACCTGCCGGCCGACCGCCTGACCGTGGAGCTGGCCACCCTGAAGCGCACCGCGCCGGTGCTCAAAGACCGCCAGCGCCTGCGCCTCCACCTGGGGGCCGACGCCCTCCTCGCGCGTCTGTCCTTATTGGCAGAGATGCGCCAGGAGCCCGGCACCACCGCCCTCGCCCAGCTCCACCTGGAGCGCCCCTGCGTCGCCCTGCCGGGCGACCGGTTCGTGATCCGCTCCTACTCGCCGATCCACACCATCGGCGGCGGCCAGATCTTGGCGGCGGGCGGCGCGAAGATCCACCGGAGCGGCGGCCGGGGTGCGGTAACGGTCCGTCCCCTCACCGACCCCGACCCGGCGGAGCGCCTCCTCCACCAGATCGCGAGCTGCGGGCGTGACGGCCTCCCCGCCGCGCGTCTCCCGTTCGTCACGGGCCTGGATCACGATGGCGCCGCAACCCACGCCGCGGCCCTCGTGGAACGCGGTGCGGCGATCGCCGTGGGGGAACCGGCCACCTACTTCGCCGCCACCCTCCTCGACGACCTGGGGGCGCGCCTCGCCGCCCTTCTTGCCGACCACCACCGGGCCGAGCCCTGGGCCGAGGAGATGCCGCGCCAGGAGATCGCCCAGCGCCTCCACATCGCGGCGGGCGACCTCCTCACCGCCGTGCTCGAGCGCTCCCCAGCGGCGGTTGCCACCGCTAGCGGCGCGCGCCTGGCGACCCACCGGGTGGAGCTCGACGACCAGGCCCGGAGGTTGCGCGAGGCGATCCTCCGCGCCCTCGGCGCCCAGCCCGCCACGCCGCCCACGGTGGCGGACCTCGCCGCCGATCTCGACGCACCGCGCCCCACCGTGGAGGCATTGCTGGGGCTCCTCACGCGCAGCGGCGAGGTGGTGCGCATCGCGCCAGACCTTCACTACCGCGCCGACGCCTTGGGGCAGATCCGCATTGCGTTGGTCGGTCACCTCGCCACCCACGGCGAGATCACGGTGCCCGCCTTCAAGGCGCAGCACGGCCTGAGCCGCAAGCACGCCATCCCTCTCCTCGAGTACTTCGACCGCATCGGTGTCACCCGGCGCGCCGGCGAGGCGCGGGTGCTCGTGCGGTAGGTTTGGCGAAGAGGAGGAGAATGTCGTGTTCCTTGGCCCCACCTTCATCTCCCTGTGGACCGCCGCACTGTTGACGGCAAGCCCCTCGCCGGCGGCGGAACAGGGGGCAGCGTTCGACCGCGCGCCTTCCTCCAGGGACGAGAGCGACGAGCGGATCACCCGGCGGACTCGTCTGCTGATCGCCGGCTATACCGCCGCTACCCTCGCCTATGGCTATAACGCCTGGTGGGAGAACCTCGACACGTCGTTCGAGCTCCGCGACGAGGGATGGTTCGAGGAGGACAGCTACCGCGGTGGCGCGGACAAGTTCGGCCATGCGTACTTCGGCTACGCCTCGACCCGGCTCCTCACCTGGAGCTTCCAGTGGGCCGGCAACGATCCGCTGCGCTCCCGCCGCCTCGGCGCCGCCCTCACCGGTTCCCTGCTCCTGGCCGTCGAGGTATTCGACGGGTTCACCGAGGAGTTCGGCTTCGGCGCCGGTGACCTGCTGATGAACGGCGTCGGCATCGGCCTGGGTTGGCTCCTGGAGTCGCACCCTGCCTGGGATGAGCTTTTCGACTTCCGTCTTCGGTACTGGCCCTCCGACCGCAAGGAGCGGGAAGAGGACGGAACGTCCATCGCCGAGGACTACTCCGGCCAGACCTACCTCCTCTTGCTCAAGGCGAGCGGCGTGCCGGCTCTGCGCCGGCACACGCTCCTGCGGTATCTGGAGGTCGCGGTCGGCTATGGCTCCCGCGGCTACCGCCCCGAGCGCCCTCCGGAGGAGCGCGAGCGCAACGTCTACTACGGCCTCTCCCTCAACCTGTCGCGGCTCCTCGACGACACCGTGTTCCGCGACAACGCCCGGCAGAGCCGGGCGCAGCGCGCCACTCACCGCGCACTGGAGCTCTACCAGATCCCCGGCACCGCCGCCCTCCGGCGGCATGAGCTGTGAGCCGGCGGCGCGCCGCCGCCCGCGAGCCTCAAGCGGCTGCTGAAAACCGGGCCTACCTTCCGGCTTTGCGCCGGGGTGTCTCTCTGACGGCGACACCGTAGTTCCCACGAACCTTAAAAGGTGCCGACGGCTCAGTGTGTTACGTGGCCAGCAGGTATTGGCACACCGATTGCGAAGTACGAAGCAGAGGAATCACCAGCCCCCCGCGAGCGACCCCATGTTCGGTCTCATCACACGCAAGGACCTGCTCATCCACCCCGTGACCATCTGCCGCCACTACGGCTGGCGGGTGCTGGTGATCGGCATCCTCATCCACCGGGGTACCTTCCTGGACCTCGTCGCCCGCCACACCACACCGTGAGGTGAACCGAGCCGCATGTTTCAAGACCTGCCCGCATCGACTCCGCCCCATGACAGCAACCGGGAAATCGTCACGACGCGGAGGGGGGAGAATGCAAAGCGTAATAGCGCATGCCGGACCCCGATCCATGCACCTTGGCGTCTGGCGCGCTCCAGGGCCTCGTTCTCGCCGAAGCCACAGGCCGGTAAGACGATACCTCACCGGAAGCGACGAGGCGCTCGGTGCACCGGAGGAGGTCGGTGCGCCTTCACTCGTAGTGGGTCCACATACGGATGACCTTGACGGTC
>DASWHD010000244.1:0-25209 GCA_036393335.1 bacterium | reverse complement strand
AGGCGCAGCCCGGCGCCGTACAGGAGGGAGGCCATCAGCCACCGGTCGCCGGCGAGGTTCGCGAGTACGGCATGGACTTCGTCCCGCGTCAGGACCACCGGGAGGCGCCGGGGTCGCTTCGCCCGGATGACCTGCCCCAGGTCGCCGACTTCTTTGTTCAGGACGTGGCGGTAGAGAAACAACAGGGCACTCAACGCCTGATTTTGTGTGGAGGCGCTGACTCGCTCCTGGACGGCCAGGTGGGTGAGGAAGGTGTTGATCTCCGCCTCGCCCATCTCGCTGGGATGGCGCAGGTGGTGAAAGAAGAGGTCGCGCCGGATCCAGTGGCGGTACGCCTCCTCGGTGCGGGGACTGAGGTGGCGGACGCGGATCGCCTCGTGGAGCTGGTCGAGGAGCTTGGGCTTGGGGTCGTTGCCGGGCGTGGGCTCGGCGACGAACCACGGGGTTCCGCGGCGGTCCCTCATCCCTCTCAATGGGTATGTGGTGCCCATCCCCACCCCTCCCTGGTTCAGCTTTGATCCAACGTAGGTGACACGGGAGTCTCTGTCAAAGCGCTTGGGAAACTCTGCAACGCGATGAGCCAGCGAGGGTTTGATCGAGAGGGCTGGTGGGGAGGCCCCCCCTCACCCTGGCCCTCTCCCACGGGGGGAGAGGGGACTTGGCGCTGGGCCACGGCGCGATGTTCCAACCCGAGGTAGGAGCCGGTTGCACCGGCGATCCGCGCCGCCCGGCGCGGCAACCCGGCACCGCTGGCGCGGCCGGCCCTCTCGGGCCGGGATCGCCGAAGGGATTCGGCTCCTACCGGTGGTTCCGCACCGTCGGTGCCGGGGGGGGCCGACCCTTGTCCGGGCCGCGAGGGCGGCGCAGGGTCCAGATGTGCGAGCGGGGGGCCCGCCGTGTCGGGCCGAGCCCGACCTACCTTGGGCCGGCCCGATCGCGGGTCGCCGAAGGGATTCGGCTCCTACCGTGTGTGTGGACGAAGGTAGGAGCCGGTTGTACCGGCGATCCGTGCCACCTGTGCGGCCGGCCTGCGGCAGGCCCTCGCGGGCCTGAATCGCCGGAGGGGTTCGGCGCCGACCGGCGGGGCCGGTCGGGGTTCGCTCGCTAGAACTGCCCGAGAATCGCGAGGGCGGCGCCGGTGGCGAGGGCCGCGGAGCCGTAGCACACGACGCTCAGGGTCGCAGTGCTCACCTTCCAGCCGAGGTCCACGAGGGTGAACTTGATGCGGTGGGCGGCGTGGAAGAGGGGGAAGACGATGATCACCAGGAGGTAGAGCTTGGCGATCGGGTTGGAGACCCAGCCGATCATCCGCTCGTAGCTCAGCGCCTCTTTGGACACCAGATCCAGGGGGGCCAGGATGCCGTGCACCAGGATGTGCACCGGCAGGAAGAGCGCGGCCACCGTCCCGCCGGCGGCGAACAGGAACCACCAGAACGGTTCGACCGATGGGTGGGAGTGGGTGGGCTGGGACATGGTTGGCCTCGGGGGAGGGAGCGATCAGCGGTCAGCGATTGGCTCTCTGCTTGAAAGGACCGATTCGCGGGCTGATCGTTTTTCGGCGGGGACTAGGTTGTTCAAGCTGAACGCTGATGGCGGATCGCGGACAGCTTCTTACGTGAGAATGAAGAATAGGACGAGGCTGATCACCGCCCACGCGGCCAGGTTGGCCTTGACGATCACGTCGGGGGCGAGGAGCTTCCCGCCCACCCGGACCTGCGCCACGATGCCGGCGGTCTGGAACCAGGTCCACGCGTGATAGCAGACAATGGCCAGGGCGAGGCAATTCCAGAGGATGCCGAAGAATCCGCCCACCCCCTCCACGTAGTTGTAATAGGCGGCTTCACCGTGGGCGAGGGCCGCGAGCCGGCCGAGGTAGCCGAGCAGGAAGATCGCCACGAACACCGCGGAGATTTCACGCAGCATGAACAGGCGGTAGTTGTGCTTTTTCGTCCACCAGTTGGACGGCATCTGCCAGGCCAGGCGCGGCGCACGGGTGGTGTCGGCGCCTTCGATTTCCGGGGTCATCATCGCCTCCAGGGAAGGACGAAGTTGAGGAGCTTGCCCATCACGAAGTTGAGCTTGGTGCGCTGGATGGCGGCGGCCGGATCGACGTGCTTGGGGCACGCCTTGGTGCACTCACCTACGAAGGAGCAATTCCACACGCCGTCTTCGCTGGTGAGCAGCGCTTCACGTTCGGCGTTGCCTTGGTCGCGATCGTCGAGCTGGTAGCGATAGCCGAGCGCCACGGCCGCCGGGCCGATAAATGTCGGCTCCAAGCCGTAGACCGGGCAGGCCGCGTAACAGATCATGCAGTTGATGCAGTGGGAGAAGTGGGTGTACAGCTCCAACTCCTCCGGGGTCTGGCGGTACTCGCCGCCGCTCGGGTCGTCGGCATCGTCGCGCACGATCCACGGCTTGATCGCCGACAGCTTGTCCATGAAGTCCTCCATGTCGATCACCAGATCGCGGAGGACGGGGAAGTTCGACAACGGCTCGACCGTGAGACCTTCCGGGTAGTCGTCGAGGAAGGTGTTGCACGCCAGCTTCGGCTCGCCGTTGAGGGTCATGCCGCACGAGCCGCATACCGCCATGCGGCACGAGTGGCGGTAGGTGAGGGTGGGGTCGATCTCCCACCGGATGTGATTGAGGGCGTCGAGGACCATCCACTTGGGGCGCAGCGGCACCTCGTAGGTAGCGAAGGTCTGACCTTCCTCGTGACGCTCCGGCGAGTAGCGGGCGACCCGTACCGTGACGGTCCGTTCGATGGTGGTGGTCATATTCGCTCTCGGGTTGGGGGCTGGGGATGCGGATGGAAGGCCGCACCTGGCGCGGCCCGTTCAGGTGGAGTTGGGCATCCTTCCCGCCATCCCCCACCCCGCGATCTCCGTCCCTCGCATTAGTATTTCCGCTCCTCCGGCTCCCACTTCGTCTTGGTGACCGGGGCCGTGGCGAGGCGCGGCGAGCCATCCTCTTGGCGGTAGCAGAGGGTGTGGTGGAGGAAGTTCTGGTCGTCGCGCGTAGGGTAGTCGGCACGGGCGTGGCCACCGCGCGATTCCTGCCGCGCCAGGGCGCCATCGACGACGCATTGGGAGACTTCCAACATGAAGCCGAGCTCGATGGTGTGCATGAGATCGGCGTTGAAGATGGTGGAGCGGTCGGTGGCCGCCACGTTGCGGTAACGGTCGCGCAGCTCTGCCACCTTCTCCGAGGTCTCGCGCAGGGTCTCCGCCGTGCGGTAGACACCGCACCCTCGGTCCATCGTCGCCGTGAGTTCGTGGAAGAGAACGGGGTACCTCTCGGTGGCGTCGCTGCGGTCGAGGAACCGGCGGCGGATCATCCGTTCCTCGTCCGTCGCCGCCTGCTCGATGGGCGTGGCGTGGGCGTGACCGTGGTCGGCGGCAAAGGCGGTGGCACCGCGGCCGGCCCGCTCCCCGAAGACCAGGCACTCGGTCAGCGAATTGGAGCCCAGGCGGTTGGCGCCATTGATCGACCCGGCCGCGCACTCGCCGGCGGCAAACAGGCCGTCCAGGGCAGTGTGGGCATTCACGTCGGTGGCGATGCCGCCCATCATGTAGTGGGCGACCGGCCGCACCGGGAGCAAGTCCGTGACCACGTCCATCTTCAGGTACTCGAGGGCGAGCTCGCGCACCATGGGGAGCTTCTCCTCGATCCTGGCCGCCCCCAGGTGGCGGAAGTCGAGGTGGACGTAGATCGACTTGCCGTCGGGCCCCTGCACGCCCCGGCCCGCCTCCACCTCGTGGATGATCGAGCGCGACACGAGGTCCCGCGGACCCAGCTCCAGCTTGTGCGGGGCGTAGTTCTTCATGAACCGCTCGCCCTCGCTGTTGAGGAGGTAGGCGCCCTCCCCGCGCGACGCCTCGGTGATGAGGATGCCGGTACCGGGAAGCCCCGTGGGGTGGAACTGGACGAACTCCAGGTCCTTCAGGGGGACGCCGAGGCGGTACGCCATGATCATGCCGTCGCCGGTCTTGATGTGGCCGTTGGTGGTGAAGCCAAACATACGCGCCGAGCCGCCAGTCGTCAGGATCACCGACCGCCCGCGGAAGGCGACGGTCCTCCCTTGCCGCACGTCCCGCGCCACGCACCCCGCGACCCGGCCGTCGTGCTCGACCAGTCGGGTGACATGGAACTCATCGTAGCGGTAGATGTTGGGGTACTTGAGGGAGGTCTGGAAGAGGGCGTGGAGCAGGTGGAAGCCGGTGCGGTCCGAGGCGTGGCAGGTGCGCGGGGCGCTCATGCCGCCAAACGGCCGCTGGCTGATCCGCCCGTCCGGCAGCCTGGACCAGGGACAGCCCCAGTGCTCCATCTGGATGATCTCGCGGGGCGCCTGTTCCACGAAAGACTCCACCACGTCTTGGTCTGCGAGGTAATCGGACCCCTTGATGGTGTCGTAGGCATGGAGGTCGAGGCTGTCCTCATCGAGCTTCAGGCATGCGGCCGCGCCTCCTTCCGCCGCCACGGTGTGACTGCGCATGGGGTAGACCTTGGTCACCATGGCGATGGAGAGGCGCGGGTCGGCCTGCGCAGCGGCGATCGCCGCCCGGATCCCGGCACCGCCACCACCGACCACAACGATATCGTGGGTTACAACCTCCATTACTCCTCCTTGCCTGGGCCGCGGAAGGCCACCGCGAGCACAAGGCGCGTACTATACCGTCGACACCGCCGACCGGGAAATGGCCAACCCGCACAGCGCGACCACCGGCGGCGGTGAGCTGGCGCACGGCAGGCCGGGCTCCGCCGGGCACCGCGGGCTGACGCCCGCCATCACACCGTAGGTCGCGTCCCGCGACCTACGGTGTGCGCAGGTTGCATGCTTGCTCTCTGGGCGCAACTCACCCCTTCCGAGGCCGTGGCGCTACCCAGCCGACGATTATGATGCGCCGACGTTCGCGGGAGTGGGAAAGGGCCGCCGTGCCATTGCCTCGAACCCGCCGCCGCGCCAAGATCCCGCGCCGCCCACCGTCGCAGCGTGGCCAACACCCAGGCCCTCTCCCGCCAGACATCCAACAGGACGTGTGATGAAGCGCTCAGTGGAAGGTCGACCGCGCAAGAGCCGCATGCCGGCGAGATTGGACGTGCTCCAGAGCCTCTCCGGCCTGCTCCTAGCCGTCTTCATGTGGCTGCACCTGATCCTCGTGGCCAGCATCCTCCTCGGCAAGGACGCGATGTGGGCGGTAACGGAGTTCATCGAGCTGAGCTTCCTGAATCCGGACGGAACCGGCGGCTACCCCATCGTCCCGTGGCTCATCGCCGTGGGTGTCTCTGTGCTGTTCGTCTCCCACGCCGCCCTGGCGATGCGCAAGTTCCCGTCCACCTGGAAGCAATACCAGACCTACCGATCCCACATGCGGATGCTGCACCACTCGGACACGACCCTGTGGTACGTGCAGGCCCTCACCGGCTTCATCATGTTCTTCCTTGGCTCGGTGCACCTGTACGTCATGCTGACCAACCCGGACAACATCGGCCCCTACGCCTCCGCGGACCGCTTCGTGAGTCAGTGGATGGCACCCCTGTTCCTCGTCCTGCTGTTCGCCGTCGAGCTCCATGCCACCATCGGGATGTATCGATTGGCGGTGAAATGGGGGTTCTTCGGCGGGCCGGACCCGCACGCCCGGCGGCGCCAATTTCAGCGGGTGAAGAGTGTCCTGTCGGTCGTCTTCCTAACGCTGGGGATCCTGTCGTGGATCGCCTACGTGAAGATCGGGATCGAGCATCGCCCCCACGCCGGTGAGCGGTATGCCGCGTCGTCGGCGGCCGGGCAGATGGCCGCGGAAGGGGAGCGCCTGCCATGAAGATCCTCTACGCGGACTCCCTGGTGATTGGTGGGGGGTTGGCCGGGCTGCGGGTCGCCATCGCCAGCCGGATGCGCGGGCTGGACACCGTCATCTTGTCACTCATCCCCGCCAAGCGATCCCATTCGGCCGCCGCCCAGGGGGGGATGCAGGCGAGCCTCGCCGCCGCGACCCGCGGCGAGGGCGACAACGAGGATGTCCACTTCACGGACACGGTGAAGGGGTCCGACTGGGGGTGTGACCAGGTCGTCGCCCGGATGTTCACCCAAACCGCCCCCAAGGCGATCCGCGAGCTTGCCGCCTGGGGTGTGCCGTGGAGCCGGGTGCGGGCCGGGGACCACCAGGTGGTGGTCAACGCCGAGCGGGTCACGATCCGCGAACGGCAGGAGGCCCACGGGCTGATCATGGCCCGCGACTTCGGGGGGACGAAGAAGTGGCGCACCTGCTACACCGCCGATGGCACCGGCCATAGCATGCTCTACGCCATGGGCAACAAGGCGATCGAGCTGGGTATCCCGGTCCACGAGCGCAAGGAGGCGATCGCCCTGATCCACGACGGCGATCGCTGTCACGGCGCTATCGTCCGTGACCTGATCACCGGCGAGCTGATCGCCTACGTCGCCACCGCCACCACCATCGCCACCGGTGGGTACGGTCATATTTACAAGATTTCCACCAATGCGGTGATCGTCGAGGGCATGGGGGCGGCGATCGCCCTGGAGACCGGCAAGGCGCCGCTGGGCAACATGGAGGCGGTACAGTTCCACCCCACGGCCATCGTCCCTTCCGGCATCCTCACCACCGAGGGGTGTCGTGGTGACGGCGGGGTGCTGCGCGATGTGGACGGCTACCGTTTCATGCCCGACTATGAGCCGGAGAAGAAGGAGCTCGCCAGCCGCGACGTGGTCTCGCGCCGGATGACCGAGCACATGCGCAAGGGCAAGGGGGTGAAATCACGGTATGGACAGCATCTCTGGCTCGACATCACCATCCTGGGCAAGGAGCACATCGAGCATAACCTGCGCGAGGTGCAGGAGATCTGCGAGTACTTCCTCGGCATCGACCCGGTGACGGACTTCATCCCGGTCCGCCCCACCCAGCACTACTCCATGGGCGGGGTGCGCACCAAGTGGACCGGCGAGAGCCCCGCCCTGCGTGGTCTCTTCGCCGTGGGTGAGGCGGCGTGCTGGGACCTGCACGGCTTCAACCGCCTCGGTGGCAACTCCGTGGCCGAGACCGCCGTCTCCGGCATGATCGTCGGCGAGTATGTCGCCGATTACTGCGAGCAGACCTCGGTCGACATCTCGACCGGCGTGGTGAGGGAGTTCCTGGAGCGCGAGCACGCCCACATCGACGCCCTGGTCAACCGCACCGGCGGGGAGAACGTCTACGCGCTGCGCGACGCCATGCAGCAACTCATGATGGACGACGTGGGCATCTTCCGCAGCGCCGGCCCCTTGCAGGAGGCCCTCGACCAGCTCAAGGCGCTGCTGCGACGCACCAGGAGCATCGCCTTGCGCAACCGCATCCGCTCCTCGAACCCGGAGCTGGTCGACGCCCTGCGCCTGCCGCGGATGCTCAAGCTGGCGATCTGCGTGACCAAGGGCGCCCTGCAGCGCACCGAGAGCCGCGGCGCTCACACCCGCGAGGACTATCCCGAGCGCAACGACCGCGACTGGCTGAAGCGCACCCTGGCGTACTGGAAGGTCGAGACGGACGAGGAGCCGACCCTCGAATACGAGGATGTCGACATCATGCAGATGGAGTTGCCGCCGGGCTTCCGCGGCTACGGGGAGGACACCGCGATTCCCCACCCGGACACGGCGCGGCGGCAGGAGCAGATCGAGGAGATCAAGCGCTCGCTGCCGGAGGCGGACCGCTTCACCATTCAGCAGGCGTTGATGCCGTTTGACGTCCCGGCCAAGTACCGGGAGAAGAACGAGCGCATCGGAGTGGGGTACACATGAGCGAGATCCGGAAGAGACCGTTACGGCTGGGCTGCGGCGGCGGGCGCAACCTCAAGTTTCACATCTTCCGCTACAACCCTCAGCTCCCCGGGGATACGCCGCGCATGCAGACCTACGAGGTGGAGGAGTGCGAGGGGATGACCATCTTCATCGCCCTCAACGAGATCCGCGAGTACCAGGACCCGTCGCTGCAATTCGACTTCGTCTGCCGCGCCGGAATCTGCGGATCCTGCGGCATGGTGATCAACGGCCGCCCCGACCTGGCCTGCCACACGCTGACGGCGAAGTTCTCCGACCGCGAGATCACCCTTCTGCCGTTGCCCGCCTTCGAGCTGATCGGCGACCTGTCGGTGAACACGGGCAAGTTCATGCGCGCGGTGAGTGAGCGGATCGAGGGGTGGATCCAGAGTGAGGAGGCCGACCACGTCGACTTCAATCGCCTCGAAGAACGGATGGATCCCGACCTCGCCGAGCAGATCTACGAGATCGATCGCTGCATCGAGTGCGGCTGTTGCATCTCCGCCTGCGGCACCATGCGCATGCGCCCCGACTTCCTCGGGGCGGTGGGCTTCATCCACGTGGCGCGGTTGCGCCTCGACCCCCGCGACCAGCGCAGCGACGACGACTGGTACGAGATTCTTGGCGACGACGACGGCATCTTCGGTTGCATGAGCCTCCTGGGCTGCGAGGACAACTGCCCGAAGAACCTCCCTCACCAGACCCAGATCGCCTTCCTGCGCCGCAAGATGGCGCTGGTCCGGTAGCCGGGCGAGGGGATGCCGCAAGGCGCGGCAACCCACGCCGTGGCCGATGTCGGCGCGGGCGCCGTCGGTGCCGGTGATCGCACGCCATGAACATGGGCCTGCTCCGCCTCTTGCCCCTGTCGCTGCTCTCCCGCGTGGTGGGATGGGCGGCGCGGCGCACGTGGCCCCCATGGCTCCTCCAGCCCTTTCTGCGGGCCTACGCGTCCCACTACGGTGTGGCGCTGGAGGAGGCGGAACTGCCACTGGCGGGGTATCACACCGTGGAGGCGTTCTTCACCCGTCGCCTGCGCGCCGGCCTGCGGCCGGCCGCCGATGCGGCGCTGGTGTCCCCGTGTGACGGGACCATTCGCGGGCCGGTGGCGATCCGCGAGCAGAGCGTGATCCAGGCGAAGGGAAGCTACTACTCGATCCGTGAGTTGCTCGGCCCGCTGCACGACTGGGGGCAGCGGTTCGAAGGAGGACGCTGCCTCACCCTCTATCTGTCGCCACGCGATTACCATCGCTACCACGCCCCGGCGGCGATGACGGTGCGTGCAGTGGCACACATCCCCGGCCGGCGGTGGCCGGTGAACGACTGGGCAACTCGCCGCGTGCCGGCGCTCTTCCTGGAGAACGAGCGGGCGGTGGCGGTCGCAGAGACCGGGTCGGGCTGGCCCCTGGCAATGGTGTTCGTGGCGGCGCTCAACGTGGGGCGTATCCACCTGCGCGGCCTCCTCGTGAACGGCTCCCGCACCTCGCCCGCCCGTGGGGAGGGCGACTGGCGCCTGGCGGCGGGCGAGGAGATGGGCTGGTTCGGCCTCGGCTCGACGATTCTTCTGCTCCTGCCGAAGGAGGCGCCTGACCTGCGCGCCGTCGATCCCGGCGAGGTCATTCGGGTCGGGTCGGCTTTGGCGCCTTGGCCACCTGAAAGGCGAGCACCGCTCCCACCAAGCCCGCCACGACCATGACCACCAGCACCGCAATGCCGCGGTGTTTATGGGCGGTCTGGATCAGGTCCACGGCGAACTCCCCGAGGAGGTAGCCGGCGCACGAGAACATCAGGGCCCACGGGATGGCGCTCGCCACGTTGAGCACGGCGAAACGCACCGGCGGGGTGCCGATCAGGCCGAAGGAGATGGGCAGGAGGATGCGAAAGCCGTACAGGTAGCGCGATGCAGGGATCAGCCAGCCGTGCCATCGGTCGATCAGCTCCATGGCCTTGTCGGCGCGGCGGGAGAAGATACGTACCCGGGTGATGATGGCCTCGCCCTGCCAGCGGCCGAGGTAGAAGAAGATCTGGTCCCCGAGCACCCCGCCGCTCACGGCCACCACCACCACCTGCCAGTAGGGAAAGAGCCCCACGTGGGCCAGGAATCCCGCCAGGACGAGGACGAGCTCACCCTCCATGACGGTGCCGACGAACAGCACCCAGAGACCGTAGTCGACCAGGTAGACCTGGAGTTGGTCCATGAGTGTTAGGAGCCAGGAGGCAGGGGTTAGGAGTTAGGGGATGGCTGGCCGTTCGCAGCGGCCAGCCGATTCTTTCGGTGGTGCTTCTCGAAAAGACCTCTGCCGGCCTACAAGGCCGGCGCCACCCCCTACCTCCTGTCCCCTGACCCCTAGCCCGGATACCGGGCGGTCACCACCGTGTGGATCCCGCCGCGGACGTTGAAATCCGCCTCCACCTCCATGCGGCGCGGGGCGAGCGCGGCCACCAGATCGTCGAGGACCTGGTTGGTGACCGCCTCGTGGAAGGCGCCCTCGTCCCGGTACGACCAGAGGTAGAGCTTCAGGGATTTCAGCTCCACGCAGGTTTGGTCGGGGACGTAGCGGATGGTGAAGGTGGCGAAATCGGGCTGACCGGTCACCGGGCAGAGGCAGGTGAACTCGGGGCAGGTCAGGCAGATCTCGTAGTCCCGCGACCGCTGCGGGTTGGGGAAGGTGTCGAGGTCGCGCGACGGCCGCCGGGCCGGCCCCTCGCCCAGGCGGGCCATGGCTAGTGTTCCTGCTCCGACAAGTACCGCTCGGCGTCGAGGGCCGCCATGCAGCCGGTGCCGGCGGCGGTGACCGCCTGCTTGTAGACCGGATCCTGCACGTCGCCGCAGGCAAACACCCCGGGCACCGAGGTGGCGGTCGACTTGCCGGCGGTGACGATGAACCCCTCGTGGTCCACCTCCACCTGTCCCTTCAAGAACTCGGTGTTGGGATTGTGGCCGATCGCCATGAACACCCCGTCGCACGGCAGCTCGGTGAGCTCGCCGCTCTTGACGTGCTTCAGGCGGATGCCGGTCACCCGCGGTGGCTCGCCGCCGCCGAGGATTTCCTCCACCATGCTGTCCCAGCGCACGTCGATCTTCGGGTGGGCGAGCGCCCGGTCGCCCATGATCTTGGAGGCGCGAAACTCGTTGCGCCGGTGGACGATGGTCACCTTGGTGGCGAACTTGGTGAGGAAGATCGCCTCCTCCATGGCGGTGTCGCCACCGCCCACCACGTACACCTCCTTGTCCTTGAAGAAGAAGCCGTCGCAGGTGGCGCAGGCGGAGACGCCGTAGCCCATCAAACGACTCTCCGACTCCAGGCCGAGGAGCCGCGCAGTGGCACCGGAAGCGATGATCAGGGTGTCGGCGTGATAGGTCTCCTTGCCGGCCACCACCCTGAACGGGCGCTCGCTCAGGTCGACGTCGCTGACCATCTCGAACAGACAGCGGGTGCCGAACCGCTCCGCCTGCTTCTTCATCTCCTGCATCAGGTCCGGTCCCTGGATGCCGTGCTCGAAGCCGGGGTAGTTCTCCACCTCGGTGGTGATGGTGAGCTGGCCGCCCGGCTGCGGCCCCTCGAGGAGCACCGGCCCCAACTCGGCGCGCGCCGCGTAAATGGCCGCGGTGTAGCCGGCCGGGCCGGCACCGATGATGATCACTTTCGCGTGGTTGTTATCCGCCACGGCGGCCTCCTGGAAGCGGTGTCGTAGAGGCGGCCGATCTTAGGGAGGGGGTCTGGGGTGGTCAACTCGACCTGAGTGTCGATTCAGCCCGCAGGGCAGTCGCTTGAGACCCCCTCCCGCCGGGAGGGGGACAGGGGGAGGGCGTCCGGAATGAGCTGTCCGGCCAGGATGATGCTAGCTAGCCTGCCGGCTCCCCACGCCCCCACCCCGGCCCTCCCCCGAGGGGGGAGGGGCTGAGAGGGCGCCCCGTTTCCTCCCTCAATTTGCCGGCGGTCCCGGGTGGAGGAGGTAGTTGAACTCGATTTGATCCTGGGCCAGGACCTGGCGCACGTACTCGAAGAACGCGAAGCTCTCCGGTCCCGGCTGCTGGCGGCACAGGAGGGTGATGGCGCAGTCCGCGGTCCGGGTCCCCGGATACTCCTGGGCCACGCCGCCGTCCATGATGTACTGGAAGTAGGTATCGATCTTGGCCTTGAGCTGGGCGTGCATCTCCGCCGGCCGGTGCCACGGCCGGTCCTCGCGGATGATCAGCACGTACTTGTTGCGGAGCTGATCGTGGGCCAGGTAGTCGATGGTGTTGGGGTCGTCCATCATGGGATTGCCGTCGCCCTCCTCAGTATACGCAGGCGGTGCACGGTAGACAGGCGTTCCCCGTCGGCGCGGAACGTCACGATGCCGTGGGCCGCCTCACGGTACGTGAGGGGCGCGACCTACCGGTCTTCGCGGAACGGTTGTATGTTGATTTTCTCGATCAACTTCGTGGCTTTAACCGTGCCGAGGTGCGGGAGGAGGGATGGGGAGTGGATGCGTTCTGGCGGCGCTGGATCCCGGCCGATGCGTTGGCAGTCGGCCTTCTGGCCGTGGGCATGCTTGGGACCACGCTGGCCTTCACCCGCGATCAGGTGGCCGCGGGGGCGCGCACCTACAAGCGCCAATGCGCCCGCTGTCACGGCGTCGATGGCGCCGGCAAGGACGACCAGTACCAAGGACTGCGTGCGCCCGAGCTCATCGGAACGAGCGCCCTCCCCTGCCGGCCACGCCCGTTCCAGAAGATTCGCAAGGACAACTTCCGCACCCCGAAGGACATCTACGATTACGTCTCCGCGACCATGCCGGCCGACCAGCCGGCCATCCTCGACGCCGAGGAGTACTGGGATGTGATCGCGTATCTCCTGAACGCGAATGGCCGGGAAACGGATGACACACCGCTCGTGGCCGGGACGGCGGCGCAGATCGTGCTGCACCCGGAGTGTCCGCCCGGTGGCAGTTCCTAGCCGGCGAGGGCGCAATGGTGAATAGAGTCCTCCTCCCGGTCGCCGTCGCGATGCTGCTGGTGGGAGCGTTGGTGGCCGCCTTCTCCCACCACCCGTGGACGCCGCGTCCCGACGTGGTGCAACCGATCCCCTTCAGCCATCGGGTGCATGCCGGCGTGCACCAGATCCCCTGCCAGTACTGCCACGCCTATGCCCGGCGTTCGCAGATGGCCGGCGTGCCGCCGGTCCAGCGCTGCCTGGGATGCCACATGAAGGTGGGAGGAGAGCAGCCCGTCCTCACGCTCGCGACCCAACCGTGGATCGAGATGGGCCCGCTCCCCGGCGGGATCGCCTGGCAGCGGGTGTACACCCTCCCGGACTTCGTCCGCTTCGCTCATCGGCCCCACGTCCTGGCGGGCATCCACTGTCAGGAGTGTCACGGCCCCGTGGAGACCATGGACCGCGTCGTCCCGGTGCACACCATCAACATGGGCTTCTGTCTCGCCTGTCACACCGAGCGTGGCGCAAGCAGGGATTGCGTGACCTGCCACTACTAAAAGCTAACAGCGATCGTGGCGATGCCCGTGCGAACCAGTTGCTTTGCGGCTGCCATGAAAGGAATCGGGATGGGGGTTGAGGGATGGGGGATGGGAAAAATGACACCGGCCATGGGGCCGGCAATGATCTTTTTGAGATCTTTCCCGAACGCCATCTTGCCCGGCCCGCAGGGCCGTCCACCCCCTCACCCCCCATCCCCCATCACTGCCTCCTGAAACCCGACATCCCTCTGTCGCTGGCGGATGGGTATTCCCACCTTCCCAGGCTGTGACCATGTCCAACGAGCTCTCCAGGCGTGCGTTTCTGAAAATTGTCGGGATGGCCGGCGCGGCCGCGGCCGGGTGCAGCAAGCCACCGACCCGCGAGCTGATGCCGTATGTCATCCCGGACGAGGACGTCATCCCCGGCGTGCCGAGCTTCTACGCGAGCACCTGCGGCGAGTGCCCGGCCGGTTGCGGCGTGGTCGCGCGCGTGCGCGAGGGGCGGGTGACCAAGCTGGAGGGAAACCCGCGCGATCCGATCGGCGCCGGCGCGTTGTGCGCGCGCGGGCAGGCCGCGCTGCAGGGGTTGTACAACCCGGATCGCCTCGCGCACCCACAACGGCGCGAGCGCGACGGGAGCCTGGCGCCGATCGCCTGGGAGGCCGGCCTCCAGGCGCTTGCGGACCGGCTGCGCGCGGCGGCCGCCGCCGGGCCGGGTCGCGTGGCGTTCGTCGCGCCGCGGTTGGGACCGACCCGCGAGCGTATCGTCGCGGATTGGCTCGGCGCCTGGCGGTCGAACCGGTGGCTGCGCTACGAGCCGTTCGACGACGCGCCGGCGTATGCCGCCGCCGAGTTGTGTTTCGGTCGCCACGACCTGCCGGTCTACCACCTCGATGCGGGGGAGGTGGTGCTCTCGTTTGGGGCGGACTTCCTCGAGACGTGGCGCTCCCCGGTGGAGCTGACCCGCCAGTACGCCCACTTCCGGGCGCCGCGCACTGGGGCGGCCGGCATCCAGATGGGGCGGGCCGTCTACGTCGGGCCGCGCTTCGGCCTCACGGCGGCGAACTGCGACGAGTGGATCGCGCCGCGTCCCGGCAGCGAGGCGTGGGTGGCGCTGGGTGTGCTGCACGCCCTGGTGAACGACGGGCACGTCGAGACGGCGGTCGACGGCGCTGCGCTGCAACGCTTCACGGACGGCTATGATCCTGCGGCGGTGGTGGAGCACACCGGCGTGGCTGCCGCCAAGATCCGCCGCATGGCCGAGTGGTTTGGCCAGGCCGACGGCGCGGTGGCCCTCGCCGGGACCGCGGACCCGGCGACCCACGTCGTGACCTGCATCCTGAATGCCGTCACCGGGAACCTCGGTAGGACCGTGCGGTTCCTCGCGGAGGCCACCGTCGCACCCGCGAGCGGACTCGGGGAGATGGACGCGCTGCTCGCCGCGCTGGAGAGCGGCGCCGTCGATGTGCTGATGGTGGCCGAGGCGAACCCCGCCTTCACCCAGCCGCGATTCGCCGCGGCGTTGCGGCGGGTGCCGTTCGTCGTGTGGTGCGGTCAGGTGCCGGACGAGACCGCGCGGCTTGCCCACCTCCTCCTGCCGTGCCACCACCGTCTCGAGAGCTGGAGCGACGCGGCGCCGCGTCCGGGTGTCATGGCCCTCGGCCAACCGGTGATGCAGCCGGTGTTCGAGACCCTCGCCCTGGGTGACATCCTGCTCGCCACGGTGCACGCGGCAGACGCCGCTACGGACGCCCTGCCGTGGACAGACACGCGGGCCGCGGTGGAGTCGACCTGGCGCGAGCTGCACGCCGGGCTGGGCGACGGGTCCGACTTCGCGGCCTTCTGGGCCCGTGTGCGCGAGGCGGGCGGCCTGTTCCGGGAGGCGCCGATCGCGTCCGTGGCGTTGCGAGCGGAGGCCCTGGCCGGCCGCCTCGGCCTCCCGACCGCTCCGACCCGAGGGCTGACGCTGGCCGCCGTGCCGCACATCTTCCTCTACGACGGGCGGGGCGCCGACAAGCCGTGGCTGCAGGAGATCCCGGAGCCGGTGGCGCAGATCGTCTGGGATAGCTGGGCCGAGATCCATCCCGAGACCGCGCGCCGCCTGGGAGTTGCCGAGGGAGACGTGGTGGAGCTGCGTTCCGCCCATGGCGGCATCGAGGTCCCGGCACACCTCGACGAGCGTGTGGCGCCCGAGGTGGTGATCGTCCCCTTCGGCCAGGGACACACGGACTATGGCCGCTACGCCAGCGGCCGCGGTGCCAACCCCTGGCGCGTCCTGCCACCCGGCGCGCGCACGGTGGCGATCGCGGCGCGACCCACCGGCGCGCACCGTCCCCTGGCGAGCCCCCTCGGCCTGCCCGACATGCTCGGGCGGCCGATCGTCGGGGCGGTGGCGCTCGCCGATCTGCGGCACGGCGTCGCGCCGGCGCACCACGGCCTGGAGGTCCCCGAGCCGTGGCAGATCCGTCCGCCGCACGTCTATCCCCACCATCAATGGGGCATGACCATCGACCTCAATGCCTGCACCGGTTGCAGCGCCTGCGTGGCCGCATGCTATGCCGAGAACAACCTGCCGGTGGTCGGCGCGGAGGAGGTGGCGCGCGGGCGCATCATGTCGTGGATCCGGATCGAACGCTACGTCCCCGACCGCGCCGATGCGCCGCCGCTCTACCTGATGCCCATGCTCTGCCAGCAATGCGACCACGCGCCGTGCGAGTCCGTCTGCCCCGTGTATGCCTCGTCGCACACCGCGGAGGGGCTCAACGCGCAGGTCTACAACCGGTGCATCGGGACGCGCTACTGTGAGAACAACTGCCCCTACAAGGTGCGGCGCTTCAACTGGTTCGACCACGAGTGGCCGGCGCCGCTGCACCTGCAGCTCAACCCGGACGTCACCGTGCGCAGCGCCGGGGTGATGGAGAAGTGCACCTTCTGTATCCAGCGCATCCGTGCGGCGGAGATGGACGCCCGGGCCGAGCGGCGTCCCTTGCGCGATGGCGAGATCCTGCCGGCCTGCGTCCAGGCGTGCCCGGCCCAGGCCATGACCTTCGGCGACATGAAGCTCCCCGACAGCGCCATGATGCGGCGTCGCGCCGCCCACGCGGTGCGCGGCTACCGGGCGTTGGAGGAGCTGAACACGGCACCGGCCATCGACTACCTGCGGCAGGTCTACCGCCGGCCCGAGGAGGCGTGACCCATGGCGACCCCCGAGCTCGGCTACTCCGACGTCAACCGCATGGTGCTCAAGACCCTGGCGCCGCCGGGCCGGCGTTACTGGCTGGGCGTTGCGTGCCTCGCGGCGATCGTTGGTGCCGGCTTTGTCGCATGGCTGCACCAGGTACGGACCGGCCTCGGCGTCACCGGCCTGCGCCAGCCGGTCATGTGGGCGTTCTACATCACCAACTTCGTCTTCTGGGTCGGCATCGCCCACTCCGGCACGTTGATCTCGGCGATCCTGTTTCTGTTTCGCACGCGCTGGCGCACCTCCGTGTACCGCGCCGCGGAGACCATGACGGTGTTCGCGGTCATGACCGCCGGCCTCTTCCCCCTCATCCATCTCGGCCGTTCGTGGTTCTTCTACTGGCTGTTGCCGTATCCCAACCAGCGCGGCCTGCAGCCCGACTTTCGCTCGCCCCTGGTGTGGGACGCCTTCGCCGTCGGCACCTACTTCATCGTGAGCTGGACGTTTCTCCTGATGGGGCTCATCCCCGACGTGGCGGCGGCACGCGACGCGGCGACCGGCTGGCGGCGCAGGTTCTACGGCTTCCTCGCCCTTGGCTGGCGGGGCACGGATGAGGAATGGCGCCACTTCTCGATGGTGTACCTGCTCCTGGCGGGGCTCGCCACGCCCCTGGTGATCTCGGTGCACAGCGTGGTGTCCTGGGACTTTGCCATGACCCAGGTCCCGGGGTGGCACAGCACGATCTTCGCCCCCTACTTCGTCGCCGGCGCCATCTTCTCGGGCTGCGCCATGGTCCTCACCTTGCTCATCCCCATGCGCCGCATGCTGGGGCTCGAGGGCGCCCTCACGCCGTGGCACTTCGACAATCTGGCCAAGATCATCCTGGGGATGTCGCTGGTGGTGAGCTACGCCTATGTCAGCGAGTCCTTCATGGCCTGGTACAGCGCCAACCCGTTCGAGTACGAGACCTTCAACCAGCGCTACTGGGGACCATATGGCTGGCTGTTCTGGCTCATGGTGACGTGCAACTGCGTGATCCCCCTGCTGCTGTTCTCGCCACGCCTGCGGCGCAACCTGGTGGCGCTGTTCGTCATCTCGATCTTCATCAACATCGGGATGTGGGTCGAGCGGTTCGTAATCATCGCGGGATCGCTCGCCACCAACACCATGCCGTCCCAGTGGGGGGTCTATAAGCCGTCGCCGGTGGAGCTTACCATCACCGCCGCCGGTTTCGCGTGGTTCCTGATGTGGTTCGTGCTGTTTAGCCGCTTCCTGCCCATCGTCTCGATGACCGAGGTGAAGGAGGGGATCCGGTGGCAACGCCAGGCGCGCCGCGAAGAGCGGGGGGGTGCCTCGTGAACGACGCCGCGCAGGTCACCGGCATCTTCGCGGAGGAAGAGGCGTGCGCCGGCGCCATCGTGGCCTTGCGCGCCGCGGGTCTCGACGCGGCGCGGGTGTTCTCGCCCTTCGCCAGCGAAAAGGTGGCGGAGGCGCTCGGCGTGCGCCGCAGCCCGGTGCGGTTCTGGGTGCTGCTGGGCGGCCTCGCCGGCTGCGCCGGCGGCTTCGCCCTCACCATCGGCCTGTCCACCCTCTACCCGCACCGGACGGCCGGGATGCCCATCGTATCGCTCCCGCCGTTCGTGATCATCGCCTTCGAGCTGACCATCCTCTGCGGGGCGCTCTCGGGGGTCCTCGGCTTCCTGGTGCATGGACGCTTGCCGCGCGCCGCGCCCGTGCCCGGGTATCGCGTGGAGTTCACCAATGATCGTTTCGGGGTGGTGGTCGTGTGCACCGCGGCGGAGGTGGCGCGGGTCGACGGTGTGCTGCGCGTGGCCGGGGCGAGGGAGGTGACCCATGAGTCGGCGTAGCTCGCGGTTCGCGCCGCTCCTCCTGTCGCTTTGCGGCACCGTCGACAGGGGGCGGGGGATGAGGGGTGAGGGGTGGGGGGGAGGTTGGCCGCGGAGCGGCCCTCTAGTGTTTTGGTTTCGCCCATCCTTTCCCCCATTCCCCATCCCCCAATTCCCACCCCGGGATCCCGGCCGATCAAGCCGTAGACGGTGGGCGTTGCACGCTGGTGTTGCTACCCTCGTGGCATCCCTGCTCCTCACTGCGCGGCCGGCCTACGCCTTTCCCTGGAGCCACGACATGTTTCGCGGCCCGGCGGTGAAACCGCTCGCCGTGCCGCCACGCAACGTGCCGCCCGGCGCCCTGCCCATCGCCGGCGGCGAGCCACCCATGAGCCGTGGGTTGGCGGATGGGACCCTGGAAAACCCGCTGCCGCCGACGGCGGCCCACCTGGCGCGTGGCGAGTGGCTGTTCCAGACCTATTGCATGCCGTGCCACGGGAAGAGTGGGGCCGGCGCTGGCCCGGTCGCCTTCCAGATGATCGTGCCGCCGCCCGATCTCACCTTCGCCCAGCCGGCGCAACGCAGTGACGGCTATCTCTACGCCACGATCCGCAACGGCAGCATCGTCATGCCGGCCTACGGCGATGCCATGTCTGCGGAGGAGCGCTGGCAGCTCGTCCTCTACCTGCGCAAGCTGCAAGGGCGCTTGGAGGGGCCATGACGGTCACGTTCCAGCGCCGGGTGGCTGCGGGCTGCGCCGTGCTGGTGGTGATCGGCCTCGCGGCCTTCGCCTTCGCCGTGGCGCGTGGCGCCGCGCCGCGGGCCTGGGAGGCGTTCCTGGTGAACCTGCTGTTCTGGCTCGGTATCGCCCAGGGCAGTGTGGTGGTCTCCGCCTCCCTCTACCTCACCCACGCGCGCTGGGGTGGGGCGAGCCTCTACCGGCTGGCGGAGGGGTTTGCCGGGTTTCTCCCCCTGGGGTTCCTGCTGTTCTGGGCGCTGTATCCCGGGCGCGAGATGATCTTCCCTTGGGTCCTCCATCCGTTGCCGGAGAAGGCCGCGTGGCTGAACGTCCCCTTCCTGTTCGCGCGCGACGGCGCCGGCCTCCTGGTCATGACCGCCCTCAGCCTGTGGTTCGTGTGCAGCTCGCGGCGCCAGGAGTCGGTGCGCTGGGCCGAGTCGTCCGGCGATCTCGCCCAACCCCCGCCCGCCGTCCGGCGCCTCGCACCCGCGGTGATCCTCACCTATGCGGCGGTCTACTCGCTCCTCGCCTTCGACCTGGTGATGTCCCTCTCGCCGCTCTGGTACAGCACGCTGTTCGGCGCCTACTTCTTCGCCGGGGCGTACTGGAGCGCCCTGGCGGCGCTAGGGGTGCTGGCCAGCGTTGGGTTGTGCCCTACCTCCCGCCATGGTGGGGCGGACGCGGGCCGGCACGACATCGGCAAGCTGGTGTATGCCTTCGCGATCTTCTGGGCCTATCTCCTCTGGTCCCAGTACCTGCCCATCTGGTACGCGGCGCTGCCCCACGAGACCTTCTTCGTGGTGGTGCGGGTCCATGCCCTGCCGTGGGGCGTCCTGGCCTGGACGGCGCTGGTGCTCATCTGGGTGGTGCCCTTCGTCGGGT
This sequence comes from bacterium, assembly GCA_036393335.1. Classification (GTDB taxonomy): domain Bacteria; phylum CG2-30-53-67; class CG2-30-53-67; order CG2-30-70-394; family CG2-30-70-394; genus DASWHD01. The sequence goes on along the minus strand of DASWHD010000244.1, from coordinate 5,298 downwards.
TGATCGGCCGGCGCGGGAAGCGCACGCCGGCGATCCTGGGTGCGGTCTGCGGCCTGGGGTTGGTCGGCTTGTGGATCGAGCGTTACGTCCTGGTCACGCCCTCGCTCTCACCCGGAGCCATCCCCTTCGGCTGGATCGAGGGCCTCGTGACCGCGGGGTTCTGTGGCGCCTTTGGGCTGTGTGCGCTGCCGGGGCTGCGGCGGGTGCCGGCCGCCGCCGGAGGTCATCCATGAGCGCTCGGTGCGACCAAACACTCCGTGACGGACGTTGCGATCCGCTTGTGCAACGCCCAGACGCGCAGGCGCCAAGGCACGAAGCGCGGCTTCACCGAGTCCGCCGGAACCCCTTCGTGACCTTGCATCTGTGCGCCTTGGCGTTGTGTCTTTCCGGTTGCCACAGCGAGAGGCCACCGATGACCACCTTCGCGCCCCAGTCGGACTATGCCGACTGGATCCACTCCCTCTATCTCCAGGTCATCGGCTGGGATGGCCTGATCCTGCTCATCGTCACCGTGGCCATGTTCCTCGCCCTGCTGCGCTACTCGACGCGCTCCGAGCGGGTGCCGGCGGCATTGCCGATCCACCGCGACCACACCTGGCTGGAGGTCACCTGGACCGTCGGGCCGGCCATCGTGCTGGTGGCCATCGCGATCCCGACCGTCCGTACGACCTTTCGCTCGCAGCCCGCCGTTACACCGGAGGATGCACTGGTGGTGGAGGTGACGGCGCATCAGTGGTGGTGGGAGGTGGTGTATCCCGAGCTGAAGATCATCACGGCGAACGAGATCCATCTGCCGGCGGGTCGCCCGGTGCGCTTCGAGCTGCACTCGGCGGACGTCATCCACAGCTTCTGGGTACCGGCCCTCGGGGGCAAGCGCGACATCATCCCCGGCCACGTCAATGCCATCACCGTGACGCCCCGGACGCCGGGTGTGTATCACGGACAATGCGCGGAGTTCTGCGGGCTGTCCCACGCCAACATGCGGCTGCGCGTGTTCGTGGAGGCGCCGGAGCGATTCGCGGCCTGGGCGGACCAGCAGGTCCAGCCGGCGGCCGTGCCGGGACGCCCCGTGGCAGTGACCACGCCCGGGGAGGCCGGCGCGCGGCTCTTCGCCACGAGCCTGTGCGTCACGTGCCACACGATCCGGGGTGTCGCGAGCCAGCGCGCGGGGCCCGACCTCACCCACTTCGCGAGCCGCACGACCCTGGCGGGCGGTACGTTGGACAACACGCCGGCCAATCTCGCGGCGTGGCTGCGCGACCCGGACGCGATGAAGCCGGGGGCCCAGATGCCCAGTCTCGGGTTGACGGACACGGAGGTCGCGCAACTCGTCGCCTACCTCGGGAGCCTGCAATAGGACGCGAAGATGGAAGCCGTGCTGCCCAGCGCAGAACAGCCCCGCGCGGAGAGCTACCTGAGCGGCGCGATCTGGGGTTGGCTTACCACCATCGACCACAAGCGGGTCGCGGTCCTGTACGGCCTGACGGCCCTGGCGTTTTTCCTGGTGGCGGGAGTCGAGGCGCTGGTGATGCGCGTGCAGCTCGCGCGGCCCGACGGCACCGTGATCGACGCCGGCACGTTCAACCAGCTCTTCACCATGCACGGCACCACCATGGTGTTCCTGGTGATCATGCCGCTGGGCATCGGCCTGTTCGCCAACTTCGCGGTGCCGCTGCTGATCGGCGCGCGCGACGTCGCCTTTCCGCGGTTGAACGCGTTCGGCTACTGGCTCTTCCTGTTCGGAGCCCTGTTCCTCCATGCGAGCTTCTTCGTTCACGGGGCGCCGGATGCCGGCTGGTTCGGTTACGCGAACCTGACCGACCGTTACTTCTCGCCGGGGACCAACCTCGACTTCTGGGTCCTCGCGCTGCTCATCCTCGGCATCTCCACCCTCATCACCGGCCTCAACTTCCTGGTCACCATCATCAACATGCGCGCGCCGGGCATGACCTTCATGCGCATGCCGCTGTTCGTGTGGACGATCCTGGTCACCGCGATCCTCATCCTCCTCGCCTTCCCGGCCCTGACGGTGGGGCTGATCCTGCTGCTGATGGACCGGTTCTATGGCACGCACTTCTACGACGCGACGGTCGGCGCCACGCCCCTGCTGTGGCAGCACCTGTTCTGGCTCTTCGGACACCCGGAGGTCTACATCCTGGCGCTGCCGGCCTTCGGCATCGTCTCGGAGGTGATCCCGGTCTTCTCGCGTAAGCCCCTGTTCGGCTATCCGATGATGGCGTACTCCACGGCGCTCATCGGCTTCCTGTCGTATGGCGTGTGGGGCCACCACATGTTCGCCGTGGGCATGGGGCCCGCGGCCGAGAGCACCTTCGCCGCCACCTCCATGCTCATCGCCATCCCGACCGGGGTGAAGATCTTCTCGTGGATCGCGACCATGTGGGGCGGCTCCCTGCGCATCACCACCGCCTTCCTGTTCTCCCTCGGGCTGATCATCGAGTTCACCATCGGCGGGCTCAGCGGCATCATGCACGCCGCCGTACCGATCGATCTCCAGCAGACCGACTCGTACTTCGTGGTGGCCCACCTGCACTACGTGCTGTTCGGGGGATCGGCCCTGGCCCTGTTCTCGGCGGCCTATTACTGGTGGCCGAAGATGACCGGGCGATTGCTCGACGAGCGCCTCGGCAAGTGGCACTTCTGGCTGACCATTGTCGGCTTCAACGGCACCTTCTTCCCGATGCACTTCCTGGGCATCGCCGGGATGCCGCGCCGCATCTACCGCTACGCCCCCGGCATGGGCTGGGACCTGTGGAACATGGTGGCCACGATCAGCGCATTCATCCTCGGCCTCGGCGTGGCGCTCTTCCTGGTTAACCTCGTCCTCAGCCTGCGGCGCGGCGCGGCGGCGGGTGGCGACCCGTGGCAGGCGCGCACCCTGGAGTGGTGGACCCCGTCGCCGCCGGCGGAGCACAACTTCGATCGTATCCCGCTGGTGGGGGGGCGCGATCCGTTCTGGGGACTGAAGCACGGCGCTCAGGAGCCGGCGGTCGCGGCCGGTGCGCACGGGCCGATGCTGGAGGCGGCGCCACCCGACGCGATCCACCTGCCGCGCCCGTCGTTCTTTCCGGTCGTCCTCGCCGCCGGTATCGTCCTCGCCGGGATCGGCATGATCACGCGCCTGGAGGCGGTGCTCCTCGGCGGGCTGGTCGTCCTGCTGGCCATCGTCGGCATGGGCTTCGAGCGATCGACCTGCGGCGAGGGGCAGCAGCCGGCGACACCCACGGACCGTGGTCTCGGGGTGCTCGACAACCGCAAGGTCGGCGTCTGGGCATTCATCGGCTCCGAGTCGATCTTCTTCGCGTCGTTGCTCTCGACCTACCTGATCTACCAGGGCCGCAGCGTCACCGGTCCCGGGCCCGCCGACATCCTGTCCGTGCCGCTGACCTCGGTGAGCACCTTCGTCCTGCTGATGAGCAGCCTGCTCATGGTCCTGGCGCTGGCCGCCACCCAGCGCGGGGACGCCCGCTGGAGCCGCATCTGGCTCCTCGGCACGGCGGGCCTCGGGGCGCTCTTCCTGGCCGGACAGGTGTACGAGTTCTACCACTTCTACCATCAGGGGCTGGCGTTGCAGACCAACCTCTTCGGCCAGACCTTCTACACCCTGGTGGGATTCCACGGGGCGCACGTGACGGTCGGCGTGGTGTGGCTGCTGGTGCTGGCGAGCGGCTCGTTGGCCGGGCAGCTCCCGGCGAGACGCAGCCTGGCGGTGGAGCTATGCGGGCTGTACTGGCACTTCGTCGACGTGGTGTGGATCGTCATCTTCACCCTGGTCTACCTGCTCCAGGGAGTGACGGGCCCATGAGCGACACAGCCAACCCCCGGTCTGACCATCCCGGCACGCGGGTCTATCTCGCCGTGGCGGCGGTGCTCACCGTGCTCACGGCGATCGAGGTCACCGTGTTCTACGTCGAGGCACTGCAGCCGGTGCTGCTGCCCTTGCTCTTGCTGCTCTCGGCCGCGAAGTTTGCGCTGGTCGTCATGTTCTACATGCACCTGAAGTTCGATCGCGCGGCGTACAGCGCGATCTTCATCGCGCAACTGTTCATCGCCGCCGTGGTGATCGTCGCGCTGATGGTGCTGTTCGCCGTCTTCCTGGGAGGCGTCAGGTGAAGCCTCGCGGTTCACCGCAGAGACACGGAGGCCCTTCTGCGCCGGCCTTTTTCCCGTTGGCTGGTTCCTTCGCCATGAGAGGGTTGGCCGGTGGCAAGAGACCACGGATGAGCGCGGATGAACGCAGATAACCACTCCGACATCCATCACGCGATGGCCCAGTCCTCCGTTACCGCCGCCGTTGGCGAGAAGTTCTCTGTGACCTCTGTGCCCTCTGTGGCAAAAGACCGAGACGATTTATTCGCCACAGAGATCACAGAGGACACAGAGGAGGCTGGGCAGCTAAAGGGATACGCCCACGGAACAGGCGATTGGTGGCGCGAGGGAAGTCTATCGGCCTCTTGCCCTCGGTCTGCTTGGAGATTCCAGAGATGAGCGCCGTGGCCTTCGCGGAACACGTCGGCGCGCATGTGCATGGCGAGCGTGGGGACATCTACTCCCTCTTGCTGCACGTCCACCCGAGCGTGGTGGTAGGCGTCGTCGCGCTCGGGTTGTTGTATGGCCTCGCCACCGTCGCCCTGCGGCGACGTCCTACACGCCGTGCGGTAGCCGCCTTCGGCGGCGCGCTGGCGGTGCTGCTCCTGGCGCTGGGACCGGTAGACGGCCTCGCCGACCACCGGTTGTTCACGGCCCACATGGGCCAGCACATGCTCCTCTCCCTCGTGGTGCCACCACTGTTCCTGCTGGGCGTCCCGGACTGGATGGTCCGGTCCCTCCTGCGGTGGGGTCCGGTGGCGCGGCTTGCGCGCCTGCTCGTCCACCCCATCGTGGCCTTCGTCCTCTACAACGGCTATGTCGCCGTCCTGCATACCCCGCCGGCGTACGAGTTGATGGTGCGGGACGAGGTGATCCACATCACCCTGCACCTCTGCCTGATGGTTACTGGCACCATCATGTGGTGGCCTCTGCTCAGCCCGCTGCCCGAGCTGCCGCGCCTCCCCTACGCCGCGCAGGTGCTCTATCTCTTCTTGATGCTCGTGCCGATGGCGGCGGTCTCCGCGCCGATCACCCTGGCGTCGACGGTCATTTATCCGTGGTACCTCGAGGGCCCGCACCCCTGGGGCATCGCGCCGCTCACCGATCAGGTGTGGGGTGGTCTATTGATGTGGGTCGGTGGCGGGATTTACTTCATGGGGGTGTTCAGTACCATCTTCTTTCGGTGGGCGC
>DASWHD010000243.1:0-6946 GCA_036393335.1 bacterium | reverse complement strand
TCCACCCATCCCCACGGTCCGCGACACCTTGCGCGCCTTCGCCGCCGCCCTGGCGGCGGGCGCCTCACCCCCCATCCCCCTGGAGGAAGGCCTGCGCGCCGTGGCCATCGCCGAGGCGTGCGCCCGCGCGGCCCGGACCGGCAGTCTGACGGAGGTCGAGGACGTTGTGTGACATGACGCCTCAACGACGGGCTGGCCCCGATGGGCGGCGATCCTTTGTGAGGCGGGCCGCACGGTCCTTTGCTCACGTCGCGCCGACGCCCACGGTCGCGAGCCATGGTCTCCACACCGTCGTGGCCGCGGCGTGACGAGGAGGGCTCATGCCGCAATCGTCAACGAGGATTACCAGCATCGACACCGTTCGCGCGGTGGCGATGGCCGCGGTGATCTGTGTCCACGTGGAGCCGTTCAAAGAGCAGAGCCCCCTCCTGTTCGCCGCCATCAATCAGGGGTCCCGATTCGCCGTGCCCTTTTTCTTCATCGCCTCCGGGTACCTGTTCACCCGCAAGCTGATGGCGGGTGCCGACCTCGACGCCACCACCGGTCGTTTCCTGCGGCGGATCCTCGTCGTCTTTGTCGCCTGGTCGGCGGTGTATCTGGTGGCGCCGAGCTACACCCTGATTGCCAAGCTCGGCCTCCACGACGGTCTGCTGCGCAACGCGCGCGGCAACCTGGTCGATGCGCTGGCCCATCCCGTCCAACTCCTCCTGGTCGGCACGGCTCCACACCTATGGTTCCTTCCCTCCCTGATGATGGGCATTGTCATCCTCGCTGCGGCGATTGCCCTCGGACGGGAGCGATGGCTGCCGCCGCTGGCCGTGGCCCTCTACCTGGTCGGTCTGCTCGCGGGGTCCTACTCGGTCGTCCCGATCGGTTTCAGCCTCCACACCCAGTCCATCCACGGCCCGTTCTTTAGCACCTTGTTCGTCGCGATCGGCTGGTGGTTGGCGCGCCACGACGTCCGGACCACGGTGGGTGTCGCCCTGGCGGTGGCCGCGGGTGGGCTCTTCCTCCACTTCGCGGAGGTGGGCCTGCTCTATCGCCTCTACCGGGTGCCCCTCGATCTCCACAACTACGTGGTGGGGACGATCCCCTTCGCGATCGGGACGATGCTTCTCGCCCTCGCTCGCCCTGGCCTCGGTGCCGCTAGCCCGCTTCCGGCCATCGGCCGCCTCGCCCTCGGCATTTACGTCGCCCACCCACTGATCCGGCACCGTCCGATCATGTGGATCGGGCCACGTTACCTGCCGGAGATGGCCTGGCAATGCGTGGCACCCCTCCTGGTCTACGCCCTCGCGCTCCTCCTCACCTTCGCCCTGTCGCGCGTGCCCCGTCTGCGCCTGCTGGTTCAGTGACCCGCCGTGGCCCGTCTGAGCCTCTGCATGCTCCCGTCCCGACATTACACGGCGGCGGTGGCAGGCGCGCGACGGTCTGGAGAATAATGGCGGCGGCCGCGCGCGAGCCGTGATCGTCGAACGATGGAGAGGAGAGTCGCATGTCGAGAAAAATCGCTGCCCTGGTATTGACCCTGTGCCTCTTCGTCCCTAGCCACGCCTTCGCCGGTGGGGGTAGCCGCGGCGAGGTGGTGTTCACCGACGCCCTCTATGGCGCCGCCATCGGCGGCCTCGTGGGCGGCGCCGCGTGGCTCATCGACCAGGACAGCGCCGGGGCGAAGATCGGTACCGGCCTGGTGGTCGGCACCGTGGCCGGCCTGGTCTTCGGCGTCGCCGAGGCCCAGAGCCTGGTGCAGGTCGAGGACGGCGCGGTCAAGCTCGCCCTCCCCACCCCGGTGGTCGCGCCCTACGATGGCCACCTCACCTACGCGGTCAGCCTGCTGCACATCCCGTTCGACTAGCCGCGCCGGGAGCCTCGCGTTCTTCGTAACCACGAAGGACACGAAGGCGGCATGGTGCCTTCCCTGCCGAGCGAGCGTCGTTTGCGGCTTGGCGTCTTGGCGAGAGAACCATACTTACGTGTTCGCTCCGGTTGAGCCCTCAACGCCGCGTCGCAGAGACGCCGAGGCGGGGGGAGGGGGGCGAGCTGGTGGAGGCGGACCTCTGCTGCGGCGTGCGGGTCGTCCCCCTGGAGCGGTACCGCGACTTCAACGTCCGCATCTGCCGCCCGAAGGGGTTGACCGACGCCGATTGCGCCAAGGTGGTGGCGTTCGTGATGGCGCGGGTCAGGCAGGGTTACGACCTGCGCAACGTCACCGACCTCGCCCGCTACCTCTTCCCGGTGGGACCGCGGCGGTGGCGCGGCCTCGCCACCCTCGGCAGCGGCGAGGTGTCGCGGGTGATCTGCTCCACCCTCATCGCCGAGGCGTTCCAGTCGGTGCGCTACCCGATCCTCCCCGAGCGGCTGACCGTGCGCGACGGCGAGCGGTTCCGCATCCGCCACCACTCCCTCTTCACCCCGCGCGACTTCGACCTCTCGCCCTACTTCGAGGTGGTGAAGCCGACCCTGGTGCGCGGCTTCGACTACCGGCAGGTGGTGTGGGAGGCGCAAGACTCCCCCTCACCCTTACCCCATGATTCGCCGCGTCGCCCCGACGGCCGGTGACTTACGGGTTTGCAGGATCTACCCGGCTCAATCCCTACCCGACGTTTCAAGACCTGACCCAAGACTTGTGCAAGACTTGGATGTGACCCCAGACTTGCATGACTTGCTTGTTTGCAGGACTGACCCCTACACGAGCGCACGGTGTTGGCGCTGCAGCTTACAGCCAACGGCACGTTCCGGTTGTGGTTTCGGAGCCTTCTAGCGTCAACCGCGGGTGCTCGCGGACCGTGGTGTCCTTGGTGGTTAAAGCCCTTTGCGCCTTGGCGTCGATGCGTTAGGCAGTCAACGGCCCAACGCCGAGCGTCGGGCGGCGACGGCCTACCGCCCCTGCGACAGGAAGTCCCAGGCGGTCTGGGCCAGCAGCCGGGCGCCCAAGGGTAAAGCGGACTCGTCCACGTCGAAGCAGGCGTGGTGCAGGGGGTGGTGGGTCGCCTGGGAGTCGTTGGCGGTGCCGAGGCGGAAGTACACGCCGGGGGCGTGGTCGAGGTAGTAGGAGAAGTCGTCGCCGCCCATGGAGGGCTCGGTGATCTCCACCACGTTCTCGCGGCCGACCACCCTGGCCGCGGCGGCCTCGAACAGGGTGGTGAGCCGGCCGTCGTTGATCACCGGCGGGGCGCCGTTCTGGTAGTGGAAGCGGTAGGCGGCGCCCATGGCGCGGGTCACGCCGTCGACCACCCGCTCCATCTCCGCGCGCACGTGGCGGCGCACCGGGTCCGACAGGGTGCGCACGGTGCCGGAGAGGGTGGCGTGGGCGGGGATGACGTTGGGCGAGATGCCGCTGTGCAGGTTGCCGATGGTGAGGACCGCCGGCTCGTGGATGGAGATGCGCCGCGGGATGATCTGGTACAGGGCGGTCACCACCTGGGCGGCGGCGAGGATGGGGTCGATGCACTCGTCCGGGCGGGCGGCATGGCCCGACTGGCCGTCGATCTCGATGGTGAACAGGTCGGCGGCGGCCATCATCACCCCGCGCCGCACTCCGACCTGGCCGACCCGCAGGTGGGGCTGGACGTGGAGGGCGAAGATGGCGTCGACCTTGGGGTCGTCCATCACGCCCGCCGCCACCATCTGGTCCGCGCCGGCGCCGGTCTGCTCCTCCGCCGGCTGGAACAGGAACTTCACCTGGCCCGGGAGGTGGTCCGCGAGGCGCGACAGGAGGATCGCCGCGCCCAAGCCGGCGGTGGTGTGGCAGTCGTGGCCGCAGGCGTGGGAGACGTTGGCCACCTGGGAGCGGTATGGCACCTCCTTCTCGTCCTGGATGCCCAGGGCGTCGGTGTCGGCGCGCAGGGCGACCGTGGGACCGGGTCTGCCGCCGCGCAGGAGACCCACCACGCCATGGCCTGCCACGCCGGTCTGGATGGGGATCCCCAGGGACTCGAGCACGCCGGTGACCAGGGCCGCGGTGGACTCCTCCTGGCTGCTCATTTCCGGGTGCTGGTGGAGGGTGCGGCGGATGGTCGACAGCGGCAGGGCCAGGGCCGCCGCCTGATCGGCGAGCCACCGCTCCACGGCGGCGGCGTTCGCCTCGCGTGGTGGCTCGATGTGGAGATCGCGATAGGTCATCGGCGAGCGGTGGGCGGGGGAGTGAGGAAGCCGTTGGTGAAGCGCTCGGACATGGCCGCGACCACCGTAGCGAGATCGCCGTGCTCGGCGAACAGCCGGCGCTGGACGTCGGCACCCGAGCCGTTGTACGCCATGCGCGGGATCCGCGCCAGGTAGTCCGCGCAATGCAGCTCCTCGGCGAGGGGGCGGAGTTGCTCCGCCTCCATCTCGATCAGCACCGCGGCCGGGACGTTCTCCAGGGTGTCCGCGCGAATGATCTCGCAGCCCAGGCCGTAGCGGGCGGCGCGCCACTTGTTCTCCCGGGCGATGGCGGAGTGGGGGCAGACCGGCGGCTCCCCCGCGAGGTGCTGGCGGCTGGCGCGGGCCACCAGGCACTGGATGAAGGCGACCAGGGCCAGGATCTCCTCCAGGGTGCCGGGGGTATCGCAGATCCGCACCTCGATGGTGCCGAAGTCCGGGTGGGGACGGATGTCCCACCAGACGTCGCGGATGGTGTCGATGGTGTGGCTGCGCCGGAGCTGGTCGATGATGGTCTCGAACTCCTTCCACGATTGGAAGTAGAACGGCAGGCCGGCGGTGGACAGGGCCTCGAAGACCTTCACCCGCATCGACGCCAGGCCGGTGTCCTCCCCCTCCCAGTACGGGGAGTTGGCGGACAGGGCGAGGAGGTGCGGCAGGTAGCGTACCAGGCGGTTGAGCACCCCGAGGGCGATCTCGCCGGTCGCCACCCCGATGTGCACGTGCAGGCCGAAGATGTTGAGCCGTCGCGCGGGCCGTTGCAGCACCCCCAGCAGCCGGTGGTAGCGCGGCGAGTCGGTCACCTCCTGGGCCGCGGCGGTCGCGAAGGGGTGGGTGCCGGCGGCGGCCAGATGAACCCCCTGGCGCGCCGCGATGGTGCGCAGGAGGGCGAGCTTTTCCGCCAGGTCCTGCTCGGCGTCGGCCACCGTCCGGCAGATGCCGGTGTTGATCTCCAGGTTGGACTGGAAGAGCTCCGGTTTGAAGGTCGGGCCCCAGCCCGGGGGGATCTCCGCCAGGAGCCGGTCGCAGGAGTTGCTCAGGTCACCGGTAGCGGCATCGATGAGCTGCAGCTCCACCTCCACGCCGATGGTGGGGTAATCGGAACCCTGAAAGTGGATGGTCTCGGCCGCCATCGGGGCGCTACCCGTGGTGATTTGCGAACCCTGCCTCTCCCCGCGGCTCAGGGAAGCCGGGACGGCGATGCACGAGGGGGATCGCGAAAGCACGAAAGGGACGCAATCACGAACTGGCCATCACAGGCATTTCGTGTTCTTCCGTTTTCGTGCCTTCGTGTTCCCTTTGTGGGGATCGGCTGTTTGGACATGGGCAAGAGGGAGAGGCAGTTTCCGAAATAATAGAACACGCCGCCGGCAGCGCCGCTCCGGGCCGGCCGGCAGGTGGTGTGGACCGCGCTCGGTTTCGTTATCCTCCGCGCCGCCGCGGTGGGTGACCGATGCGGCGGCGGGTGGCGGGGAGCAAGACGATGGCCTTGATCGTGCAGAAGTTCGGCGGCACCTCGGTGGCGGATCTGGAGCGGATCCAGGCGGTCCGCGACCGGGTGGTCGGGTGTGTCCAGGCGGGCCACCGGGTGGTGGTGGTGCTCTCGGCCATGAGCGGCGAGACCGACCGTCTCCTGACCATGGCCCACTCGCTGACGCGGCTGCCGGCGCCGCGCGAGGTGGACCTGCTGCTGTCGTCCGGCGAGCGGATCACGGTGGCGCTCCTGGCCATCGCCCTGAACGCGGTGGGCTGCCCGGCCCAGGCCCTCACCGGCCGCCAGGCGGGGATCTACACCGACACCGCCCACACCAAGGCGCGCATCGCCCGCATCGACACCGCGCGGTTGAAGCAGGTCTTGGTGGACGGCAAGGTGGCGGTGGTGGCCGGCTTCCAGGGGATCGTGGAAGAGGGGGGCGACTCCCGGGTCTCGACCCTGGGCCGCGGCGGCTCGGACACCACGGCGGTCGCCCTGGCGGCGGCGCTTGCGGCCGACGTGTGCGAGATCTACACCGATGTGGACGGCATCTACACCACCGACCCCCGGGTCGAGCCCAAGGCGCGCAAGATCGCGCGTATCTCCTACGACGAGACCATGGAGCTCGCCAACATGGGGGCGAAGGTCTTGCAGGTGCGATCGGTGGAGCTGGCGAAGAAGTTCGGCGTGGCGGTGCACGTGCGCAGCTCATTCACCCGGGACGAGGGCACCTGGGTCGTACAGGGGGATAAGCGGATGGAAGAGGTGGTGGTCTCGGGAATCGCTTACAACCGCAAGGAGGCCAAGGTGACGGTACGCGGGATCCCCGACCGTCCGGGCATCGCGGCACGGATCTTCGGCGCCATCGCCGACGCCAACATCATGGTCGACGTGATCGTCCAGAACGTCGGTGCCGGCGGCCACGCCAACCTCACCTTCACGGTCGAGGAGGCCGACCTCGCCCGCGCCCAGCAGGTGATGGAGGGGCTGCGCGACGAGATGCAGATCGCCACCATCGAGGTGACCCCGGACATCGCCAAGGTCTCGATCATCGGCCTGGGCATGCAGACCCACACCGGCATCGCCTCGCGCATGTTCGACACCCTCTACAAAGAGGGGATCAACATCCTGATGATCTCCACCTCCGAGATCCGCGTGTCGTGCGTCATCGACCGCGCCCAGACCGAGAAGGCGGTGCGCGCCCTGCACGCCGCCTTCGGCCTGGAGGAGGCGCCGGTCGAGGCCGGGTGAGCCTGAGCGCCGGCGGCCGGGCCACCGGCCGCACCTCCTAGCCGTGTCCTCATCCTCGCCAGGTGAGGGTAGGAGCCGGTG
>DASWHD010000242.1:0-2168 GCA_036393335.1 bacterium | reverse complement strand
CGGCGTCGCGCAGCCGGTGGCCGCGCAGCTCGTGCGCCTGGCGGAGATGACGCGCAACCTCAAGGACCAGGGGCTGGAGGAGGGGGCGTCGACCCGCCTGCTGATCCACGTCGGGCGCCTCATCACCAGCGGCATCACGCCACGCCGCGCCTGTGAGGTGGGGATCGCCGAGACCCTCACCGACGATCATGAGATGCTGGCCGCCGTCAACGAGATGGTCAGCTCCCTCTTTTGACGAGCTGCATCGTTCACCGCCGTGTCGCACCGGCACAGGTGGCTAGCCCGCATTTCTCACCACGGATCGTCGCGAGACCGCGCAAATGGTCGTAGATCCTGGTCGGCCCGCGGTAGGAGCCGAATCCCTTCGGCGATCTGCCACATGGGGTCGCCGATAGAATCGGCTCCTACCGCGGGCCAGCCAGGACCTACAGCCATTTGCTCGGGCTCGCGACGAATCCTGGTGAGAAATGCGGGCTAGGAGCGACGGCCACGGCACCCTCGCGACCCGAGGGCTACTGCGGGTGGCCGGAGGCGTGCGGCCGTACCCGCAGATTCAGCCCTTCCACTGCCAGGGAGAAGGCCATGGCGAAGTAGATGTACCCCTTCTCGATGTGGGTCCCGATCCCCTCGGCCACCAGCATCACCCCGATCAAGAGCAAGAAGGAGAGGGCCAGCATCTTCAGGGTAGGGTGAGTCTCGACAAAGCGGCTGACGGGCTCGGCGAAGATCATCATCACCACCACGGCCAGGACGATCGCGGCCACCATCACGCCGATCCCGGTCCAGTAATGGCCGCCCTCGGTGCGCACCATGCCCACGGCGGTGATCACCGAGTCGAGGGAGAAGACGATGTCCATCACGGCGATGGTCGCCAGCACGCTCGCGAAGCTCGCCCGCCCCCCCTGCTCCCGGGCGTGCGCTCCCCCCTCGATCCGCTCGTGGATCTCGGTCACGCTCTTCCAGATCAGGAACAGGCCGCCGGCCAGGAGGATCAGGTCCTTGCCCGACACCGCGTCCACCGCCTCGTCCAGCCAGGCGGCGGGCAGCCCGAGAGTGGAGAGGTGGAAGAGGGGCCCGGTCAGGCGCAACATCACCGACAGGGTGAGGAGCAGCAGGATGCGCGTCGCCATGGCGAGCCCCAGCCCGAGGCGCCGCGCCCGCGGCTGCTGCGCCACCGGCAGTCTGCTCGTGAGGATCGCGATGAACACGATGTTGTCGATGCCCAAGACGATCTCCATCGCGGTGAGGGCGATCAGGGCGATGACGTATTCCATCGGGGTCTCCGGTCGTGGATGGGGAGCAAAAGACGGGTCGGGGGATGGGGGTTGAGGGATGGGGGGAAGGTAGGCGCCTAGGGTGCGCCAAACGCAATGCGGCGTAACGCCCTCCTGGCTAGGCTCGCGCCGCGTAGCCGTGCATCAAAACCCCAGATAGACCCCGAGGCCCAAGTAACGCATCCGCTGGGCGAAGAACTGTCCGTGGGGGGAGTGGCCGCGGTACGCCTCCGCCAGCAGCCGCAGGCGGCGCCGGCCGGGCTCACGCGGCCCCAGCTCCACCCCGGCCACCAGGCTGATCTCCGGTGACCAGTCGAACTCGTCCCAGCTCTTCACGTCCGCCGCCGCCACCGGGTGCCAGATGCCACGGGTGGCCCCGCGGTACTCCACGCCGCCGTGGAGCCCACCGGGCCGCAGGCCGGCGGGCTCGCGGTGGAAGACGTACTCGCCTCCCAGGTAACCGCGCCATCGTAGCCATTCCCGGGAGGCGAGCAGCTCCAGGGACTCGAAGCTCAGGTTGATGCGCTCCGGGTGGTTGCGCAGGAGGAACTCGTCCCCCAGGTGGGAGCTCTGGTGGTAGACGCGCAGGCGGCTCGAGTAGAGGCCGCGGCGGAAGGTCAGCGGCACGCCGATCGTATAGTCGGCGTTCACCAAATCCTGGGAGGGCGCATCCAGGTTGAACTGGGCGAACAGCGCCCCAGCGAGGCTGAGCTGCCATGCTCCCTGCGACGGTTGCCAGCGGTACAGGCCGAAGGTCTCGCCGTACGCCACCGCCGCCGTCGGCACGATCTCGCCGTCCAGCTCGTAACCGCGCACGCTCACGTAGAACTGCGGCTGCTTGGGGTCCGCCAGCAGGGGCCAGAACAGCTCGCCCACGGGCAGGAAGCCGCGGGC
>DASWHD010000241.1:0-3129 GCA_036393335.1 bacterium | reverse complement strand
CGGCCCGCGCCCCATGGAGGTCGCCGCCACCCTGCGGGCCGCGCCCCTGGACCGATTTTTCACGGTGGCCGTCCCTCTGGCCCGGCCCGGCTTCCTCACCGCCGCCGTCCTGGGCTTTGCCCACACGGTGGGCGAGTTCGGCGTGGTGTTGATGATCGGCGGCAACATCCCCGGCGAGACCCAGGTGTTGTCCATCGCCATCTACGACCACGTAGAGCGGCTCGACTATGGCCACGCCCACTGGCTGGCGGGCGGACTGCTGGCCCTGTCGTTCTTCCTCCTGCTGGCGGTCTACACCGTGAACCGGCGCTTCCGTGGGATGCAGCCGTGACCATCGAGGCACGCTTCCGCTTCGCTCGTGGCGGGTTCACGTTCGATGCCGAGCTGACCGTCCCCGCTCGGGGAGTCACCGCCATCTTCGGTCCCTCCGGGTGCGGCAAGACCACCCTGCTGCGGGCGGTGGCCGGTCTAGAGCACGCGCCGGATGGCTACCTCAGGGTGGGGGACGAGGCGTGGCAGGACCGGCAACGCTTCGTGCCCTGCCACCGCCGCCCGCTCGGCTACGTCTTCCAGGAGGTCGGCCTGTTCGCCCATCTCACGGTACGGCACAACCTGGAGTACGGCCTCAAACGGGTGGCGGCCGACACCCGCCGTGTGGCGTTCGACGAGGCGGTGGCCCTGCTTAGGGTCGCGCCGCTCCTCGACCGCCGCCCGGCCGGTCTGTCGGGTGGCGAGCGGCAACGGGTGGCGATCGCCCGCGCCCTGCTCACCAGCCCGCGCCTGCTCCTGATGGATGAGCCCTTGGCAGCCCTCGATCAGGCGAGCAAGGGTGAGATCCTGCCGTTTCTCGACCGCCTCCACGAGGAGCTGGAGATCCCGGTGCTCTACGTGAGCCATGCGCCGGACGAGGTCGCACGGCTCGCCGACCACTTGGTGTTGATGCACGACGGCCGCGTCGCGGCGTCCGGCCCGATCGCCGACATGATGACCCGCGTCGACCTGCCCCTGGCCCACGGAAATGATGCCGAGGCGGTCATCGAGGCCACGGTCGTCGACCACGACGACCGTTACCACCTGACGTATCTGACGTTCCCCGGCGGCCGGTTCACCGTCAACCGGAAGGACCTCCCCGTTGGGCGCCGGGTGCGCCTGCGGGTGGCGGCCCGCGACGTGAGCCTGAGCCTGGGGTACCACTCGACCGGTACCAGCATCTTGAACATCTTTCCGGCCCGGGTGGAGGAGATCGCCGACGCAAACCCCTCCCAGGTCACGGTCCGCCTCACAGCGGGCGGCGTGCCCATGCTGTCGCGGATCACCCGCAAGTCGGCCGCGGCCCTCGGACTCTCGCCGGGGGTGGAGGTCTACGCGCAGGTCAAGAGCGTCGCTCTCTTGGCGTGACGGAACACCCTGCCGCACGCGGGCGGCACTGCCAGCGCAGTGTTACCGCAAACGACGCGTGGGCTATGCGAGGTGGAAGCGACTCACCTCGTCGTTCATCTCCTGCGCACGGCCGGTGAGGGTCTGCGCCGCCGCGGCGACCTCCTCGACCAATGCCGCATTCTTCTGGGTAATGACGTTGATCTCGCCGAGGAAGGCATTGATGCTGTCGACGCTAGTCCGCTGCTCCGTCGCCGCGGTGGCGATGTCCCGCACCACCGTGCTCACCTGCCGCACCGACTCCAGCAGACCGTGCAAACTCTCGCCCGAGGCATTGACCAGGTCCGTACCCGCCGCGACCTTGCCGACCGAGTCCTGAATCAGCTCCTTGATCTCCTGCGCCGCCTTGGCGGAGCGTCGCGCCAGGTTGCGCACCTCCGCGGCGACCACCGCAAAGCCGCGCCCGTGCTCGCCCGCCCGCGCGGCCTCGACCGCCGCGTTCAGGGAGAGCAAGTTGGTCTGGAAGGCGATCTCGTCGATGACCTCGATGATGTCCCGAATGCGAGTCGATGACTGGTTGATCGCCGCCATCGCAGCCACCGCCTTGCGGATCACCGCCTCCCCCTGCTCGGCGACGGCAAATGCCTGCACTGCAAGCTCGTCCGCATGGTTGGCATTATCCGCGCTACTGCGTACGAGGGCGGCGATCTGCTCCGCAGAGTCTGCATTCTGGTCCACCGACGCCGCCTGTTGCTGGGTGCGATTCGCCAGGTCCTGGTTGCCGGACGCGATCTCGGCCGCCGACTGGGCCACCTGGTCACAGGCGTCACGGATCCGCGTCAAGGGCTCGGTGATCGTGGTAAGCATGGCGTTGAGGCGTTCCGCCAGGGCGCAATACTCGGCACGCTCAAACTGCCCCGGAGCGATCCGCCGGTCGAGGTGCCCCGCGTTGACGCCGTCCACCAAGGCGGCGATCTCTTCCTCCATCCGCGACCGCTCGGTGATGTCCGTCCACTCCATGACCGTTGCCACGTACTCGCCGTGGTCGTCGATCACCGCGCTCACCGCGACCTCCCAGCTACGGGCACCCAGTCTCACCTTGCCCTGGTACGGCAGGTTGGCGTGGTCGTCGATGATCCGCCGGACCTCTGGAGAGTCCTTGTGGAATTCGGCCAGGTTTCTCCCCACCAGGCTGGCGGCAGAGAACCCGGGGCAAATCGCACTCAGCTCTTTTTGAATGTGGGTCACGGACTCCAGCATCGGCCCATTGGCGTAAGTGATGGTCCCGTCCCGGTCCGCCACCATGACGTTGGCGGATGCACCATCCAGCGCCGCCTTGACTTCCAGGGCCGACGTGGAGCGCCGCAGGTTTTCGGCCATCCGATTGAACGCCGTGCCGAGCTGTCCTACCTCGTCATCGCCGGCAACGTTCACGTGGGTGTCGAGATTCCCACCGGCGACCTCCTGGATGGCCGCCACGACCTGGTGCAGGGGCCGCATCCGCCGCAGGAGCAGAACGGCGACCAGGACAGAACCGACCACGAAGACCACGAGGGCCGTCAGCGCCATGTTGCGGATGGAACGCTCGCGGCCCTGCACAAATGGAGTCATCTCGGTGCGAATCGCCACGGAGCCGAGATCTTCATCGCCGACGCCCAGCAACGGCGTGTAACTGACGGCGAATGCCTGGGCACCCCGTTTCACCACCTCGAGGCGCGCGCCGGACCCCGAGGTCTGCGACGGCACGAACGG
>DASWHD010000240.1:0-11924 GCA_036393335.1 bacterium | reverse complement strand
CAGGGGGACGTAGTCGGCCCGCTCCTCGGCGGCGGTGAGGACGGTGACGTAGTCGTGCTCGGCCACGGCGTCGGCCAGGGAGGAGATCGCTTTCACCACGGTCTGCGGGGTGATGCCGTGGGCCTCGTTGTACGCGGCCTGGAGGGCGCGGCGGCGGTTGGTCTCGGAGATCGCCCGCTGCATCGAGTCGGTGACCGTGTCGGCGTACAGCACCACCTCGCCGTGGACGTTGCGCGCGGCGCGGCCGATGGTCTGGATCAGGGAGCGCTCGGAGCGCAGGAACCCCTCCTTGTCGGCGTCGAGGATCGCTACCAGGGAGACCTCCGGCAGGTCGAGCCCCTCGCGCAGGAGGTTGATGCCGATCAGCACGTCGAAGGCCCCCTCGCGCAGGGCGCGCAGGATCTCCATGCGCTCGATGGTGGGGATATCCGAGTGCAGGTAGCGGCACGCCACGCCCACCTGGGCGTAGTAGTCGGTGAGGTCCTCGGCCATGCGTTTGGTGAGGGTGGTGACCAGCACCCGCTCGTTCCCCGCGACCCGGCCGCGGATGCGCTCCAGGAGGTCGTCCACCTGCCCCGCCACCGGCCGCACGTGGACCCGGGGATCGATCAGCCCGGTAGGGCGGATGATCTGCTCCACCACCCGCCCCGACCCCTTGTCCAGCTCGTAGGGGCCGGGGGTGGCGGAGACGTAGATCACTTGGCCCAGCCGGCCCTCGAACTCCTCGAAGGTGAGGGGCCGGTTGTCCAGGGCGCAGGGCAGGCGGAAGCCGTAGTCCACCAGGGTCTGCTTGCGGTTGCGGTCGCCGCGGAACATGCCGCCCACCTGCGGCACCGAGACGTGGGACTCGTCGATCATCATCACCGCGTGCTGCGGCAGATAGTCCAGCAGGGTCGGCGGCGGTTCGCCCGGCTGTTTGCCGGTGAGGTGGCGCGAGTAGTTCTCGATCCCCGAGCAGTAGCCCAGCTCGGCGATCATCTCCAGGTCGAACAGGGTGCGCTGCTCCAGCCGTTCCCGCTCCAGGAGCTTGCCCTGGCGCTCCAACTCCAGGCAGCGCTCGCCCAGCTCCTGGCGAATCGCCTCCATGGCGCGCTGCTGGTCGCGGTGGTCGACCACGTAGTGGCTCGCAGGATAGATGGCGATGCGCGTGAGGTGGGCGAGGGTCTGGCCGGTGAGGGGGTCGATCTCGCGGATCCCCTCCACCTCGTCGCCGAACAGCTCGATGCGGATCGCGGTGTCGCCGTGGGGTGGGAAGACCTCCACCACCTCGCCGCGGGCGCGGAAGGCGCCGCGTTTCAGGTCCACGTCGTTGCGCTCGTAGAGGATCTCCACCAGCTTGCGCAGCAGGGCGCGGCGGTCGATGGCGTGGCCCTGCTCCAGGTACAGGAGCATGTTGTGGTACGCCTCGGGCGAGCCGAGGCCGTAGATGCACGACACCGAGGCGACGATCAGGCAGTCGTCGCGCTCCAGGAGCGAGCGGGTGGCGGAGTGGCGCAGGCGGTCGATCTCGTCGTTGGTGGACGAGTCCTTCTCGATGTAGGTATCGCTGGACGGGACGTACGCCTCCGGCTGGTAGTAGTCGTAGTAGGAGACGAAGTACTCCACCGCATTGTCCGGGAAGTAACCGCGGAACTCCGAGTAGAGTTGCGCCGCCAGGGTCTTGTTCGGCGCCAGCACCAGGGCCGGCCGGTCCACCGCCTCGATCACCCTGGCCATGGTGTAGGTCTTGCCCGAACCGGTCACCCCGAGCAGCACCTGGTGCTTCACCCCGTCGTGGAGCCCGCGCACCAGGGCGTCGATCGCCTGCGGCTGATCGCCCTGGGGGGCGAAGTCGGTGACCATGCGGAAGGACATGCGCGGCATTGTATGCTGGGCCGCTCTCCTCCTGCAGGGTGGGTGCCTGAAGGGCAATCCACCGTTGCGCTGCCCGGCAAACCGTCCACCGCCGTTGGGACCACCCCCCACGGCGGAACCGCCTGCGGCGTTCCGCCCTACGCGATCTGCGTCTGCGTGCGGAGGCTCACCCGGTTAGCAACCTGCGCGGGGCGCTTCGTGGACCGCGGAGGTTGCCGCGGCGGGGCCATCTACGGCTCTGGAATCTCCAGGTCCTTGCAGATCTTGCGCGCCAGGAAGAGGTGAATCTCGTTGTGGCGAGGTACGGTGGAGGTCTTCTTGGCCGCGCGGTTGCAATACACCGTGTGCCTGCCCCCTTCTCGGAGGAGAACACAGCCGTGGGCTTCGAGGTGGCGGATCAGCTCGCGCCGCTTCATGCCGCAGAGCCGTAGAGGGGCTCGCGGATGACGTCCGCACCGGTCAGCGTCTCCTCCGCCAACGTCCGGTTGGCCTCCAGCACCAGCTCCACCGCCTCCTTCAGATTCTCGCGCGCCTCGTCGAGGGTGGCCCCTTGAGTATTGGCTCCCGGCAACTCTTCCACGAAGCCGATGTATCCCTCGGGCACCTTCTGAAAGATGGCGGTCAACTGAATCTGCATGAGCAAGGCTCCTCTGACAGCACGGAACAAGAAGGCATTGCGCAACTCTAACCCACGAGCGCTCACGCCGCATCTTCAGACGCTGCGCGGCCGCCTCCCGGTGGGAGGGGGGAGCTGACCGCTGATTGCTGATCGCTGAAAGCTCCACGCCGTGCCGCTACACTGCGCTTCCTGAAGACGATCATTCCCAGCCGCAAGGCGACCCAGGAGTATTTGCGATGACGGCGCCCCGATTGAAGCTGGACGACGAAGAGCTGCAAATCCTGCAGGATTTCGAACAAGGCGAATTCGAGAGCATTCGTAACTTCCAGGAGGAAAAACGGCAGCTCGAGGAGGCGGCCCGGAATACCTTGCAGAAGGACAAACGCATCAACATCCGGATCTCCGCCCGTGACCTGGAGAAGATCCAAAAAAGGGCCGCCAAGGAGGGAATCCCCTACCAGACCCTGATCTCCAGCACCCTGCACAAGCTGGTCACGGGCAAGCTGAAAGACGCTGGATGACGGCGTCGACGACGCGTGATCGCGGACCGAATGGTGGAACCACCTGCGGCGTTCCGTCCTACGCTATCTGCGTCGGGGTGCGGCGCAAAGCCACGCCCTGTGGTGGCCAAGGATCCCGCTACTTGCGCAGCTCGAACCCGCACCCCTGGCAGTACCGCGGGTTGAAGGTGCGGCCGAGGTAGCGGTTGCACGCGGGGCAGCGCCAGTTACGCAGGGAGAAGATCAGGGCGCCTGCCACGAGGACGAACGACAGGGGGGCGATCGCAGTCACCGAAAGACCCGGGATCTTGCCGAGGTAACGAGGCCCCACGAAGAACAGCGCGAAGAACAGCGCGGCCAGGGACACGGTCAGCGCAAGCTGCCGGCGACGGCGCGTGGCATACGTCTCTCGGAACCGTGCCTTCTGTTCTTCCGTGTATTCCAAGACGTGCCCCCCGTGGCACCGCCCGATGGTGCGTCACGTCGCGCGCGATAACAATCGACTACGCCTGTCGACAAAGATGGTCGCGTTGTGAGAAGAGACCGGCCGAGTCCGTTCCGTCGACCTGCCCGCGACGAGCCGCCCTCCCTACCCCCGACTGCGCCTCTCCTTCCGCTCACTCCGACTCCGTGGCGCGCACCCTCTCCCTCTTTCACAAGCGCCTCGCCCTGGTCGCCTGCCTCGGCCTGGCGATCTACCTCGTCGGCAACGGCGCGACCTCCCTGTGGGACCGGGACGAGCCGCGGTTCGCCGAGGCGGCGCGGGAGATGGTGGTGACCGGCGACTACGTGGTGCCCCGCTTCCACGGGGAGATCCGCTTCGACAAGCCGCCGCTGATCTACTGGTTGATGGCCGGTGCGTACCGGCTCTGCGGCGTCGGCTCCTTCGGCGCCCGCCTGCCGTCGGCCCTGGCCGGGGCGCTGTCGCTGGTGCTCGTCGGCCTGATCGGCCGCCGCCTGGTGGACGAACGCACCGGTCTCGCGGCCGCATTGGTGCTCGGCGTGTGCGTGCAATTCGTCGTGGAGGCGAAGGTCGCCACCACCGACGCCCTGCTGCTGTGCACGATCCTCGCCGGCCAGCTCGCACTGCTGCGAAGCTGGCAGGGGGACGGGGGTTGGGGCAACTTCCTCCTCGGCTGGGGAGCGGTGGGCCTCGGCGTGCTCGCCAAGGGGCCGGTAGCGCCGATGGTGGTGGGCGTCACGGCGGTTGCCCTCAAGGTCCTCGGAGGGCGCACATGGCCGTGGCGCCCGGCCGGCGTCGCGGCAGGGTGCGCGTTGGCGCTGCTCGTGATGGTGCCGTGGGCAGTGGCCGTGCAGCTCGCCACCGATGGCGAGTTCCTGCGCGTCGCCTTCGGCCACCACGTGGTGGAGCGCTCCATCCGCTCCTTCGAGAGCCACCGGGGGCCGATCTGGTACTACCTGGCCACCCTCCCCGTGAGCTTCTTTCCCTGGGGGTTCCTGGGATATGGCGTGCTCTGGGAAGGGTGGCGGCGCCGAGACCAGGCGGCGGCGCGGTTCCTCGCCGCGTGGTTCGTCGTTCCCTTTCTGATCTTCTCCGCCGCCGCCACCAAGCTGCCACACTACGTACTGCCGACCTACCCGGCCCTCGCCCTCGGTCTCGCCTGGCTCGCGACCCGTCCGGAACGCCCGCGGTGGCTCGTCCCTCTGGCGATGGCCAACGCGGTCACCGCCCTGGCGGCGGCGGGGACGCTGGTGGTGGGCGGCCACCGCCACCTGCCGGACGGCGCGCCATTCGCCCTCCTGCTGCTCGCGGCGTGCTTTGCGGGTTCTGCCGCAATCCTCCTCGCCTACCGATGGCGATGGCAGGGGATGGCGGTGGCCGCGTCCACCGCCCTTACCCTCGCCTGCCTCACTGGCTTGACCCTGCCGTCGCTGGAGCGATTCAAGCCTTCACCCCAGATGGTCGCGGCCCTGGCCGCGGCGGCGGCCCCGGACCGCCGCTACGCGTTCGACTATTTCGAGCCCTCCCTGGTCTTCCACAGCGGCGACACGGTGACCGCCGTCCGCGACCGGGACGACCTCGACATCCTCCTCGCCAGCCCGGCGCCGTTCGCCTGCGTCCTGCGCCGGGAGCTGTGGGACGAGATCGGGCCGGCCCTCCCGGCGGTGCGGGTAACCCGCCAAATCGCCGGATTCAACGTGGCGAAGGGGCGGTGGCGCGAGTGGGTGGTGGTGGCCGCGCAACACGTCGCCCCGGCGGGGCATCCCTGAATCCCCCTCTCATTCAACAATTCACCCCGCAGGGGTGTCCCTAAATCCCCCTCCCTCCGGGAGGGGGCCTGGGGGAGGGCGTAAGGGATCAGTGCTTCGTGGGCTCCGGGCACCCCCACCCTGGCCCTCCCCCGGTGGGGGAGGGTCTCCAAGGACTGACCTTCGGGCAGCATCGATTGAGCTGGGGGCCTGGGGGAGGGAAACACCGGCGGCCGTTGTCACCGTGATCGCTGTTCGACTAAAAGGGCTCTCTCCCCTCCCCCTCAGCCAGAGCGACCCGTCACCGATAGGGGGAACTGGCTCACCCACCCTCCAGGAGGACCTCATGTCCGCACGTCTCCTCACTGCTCTGCTCCTCGGCCTCACGCTCGCCGCGCCTGCGATCGCCCACGCCGACGCCATCATTACGGTCCGTGGCGAGTACTGGTTCATGGACCTGAGCGGCGACGTCGCGGTGGGCGGTGACGCCACCGACCTCTCGCTGGAAGACAGCATCGACGGTCTCGGCCTGGACGGCGACAACACCGTCGGTTTCTCGGCCATGCTCAACCTCGGGCCGTTCTTCCTGTTCGGCCGCTACATCCCCATCGACGTGTCGGGATCCGGCACCACAACCACCACCGTGAACTTCGGCGATGTCACCTTCGATGCCGACGCCACCCTCGATTCCTCCTTGCAGTTCGACATGATCGACGCGGGCCTCGGCATCCACGTCATCAACTTCGACGACCTCCCGGTCCGGGTGCAGCTCGGTCTCTTCGCGGAGGTGAAACTGCTCGACGGCGAGGTCCAGGCCGAGGGTGAGGTCACGGCCGGCGGCATGACTACGCCCAAGAGCGAAACCGAGGACTTCACCCTACCGATCCCGATGGTGGGTGCCCGGCTCAACCTGGGGCTCGCCGACTTCCTGGCGGTCCACATCCAGGGGGCCGCCATCGCCTATAGCGGCAACCACCTCTACGACGTCGAGGGGCGGGTGGAGCTGTCGCCCCTGCCGTTCGTCGGGGTCAGCGGCGGCTACCGCTATCTCAACGTCACCATCGACGAGTCGGACGTGAACATCGACGCCACCTTCGACGGCCCGTTCGTGGAGGCGTTCGTCCGCTTCTGATCACCG
Organism: bacterium; assembly: GCA_036393335.1. Taxonomy (GTDB): domain Bacteria; phylum CG2-30-53-67; class CG2-30-53-67; order CG2-30-70-394; family CG2-30-70-394; genus DASWHD01. Next base: position 5,602 of record DASWHD010000240.1, on the reverse strand, counting down.
TCGTCTCAGCCGGCGCTGGCACCGGGCAACCGTACAAGGCCCCCTTCCCAGCGTGCGAGTGGGACAGACGTAGGGGGTGGGACCACCACCGACGTCGCTCCTCCGCCCCGCTCTCCCCGTCCCTCCGCCGGAGCGCGATACCACGCGCTGGAATAAGGCTCGGCGTCCGGCGGTAGACGGAGCTACATCGCTACCGGCGTCCAGTACGGGTCGGCACGGTAGGCCGCGACGGCGTCAGCCACGCTTGGATCGCCGGTGTCGAGGGCGTGCCACGGGCTCACGGCGTGCCGCCGCTCGAAGCCGTGCTGGATCGCGGCGATCAGCTCGGCCCGTGTGACCCCGGCCAGCCCCTCCGCCACGGCCGCCGTACGGCGCGCGAGGGCCGCCGCCCACTCCCGGCGATCCGCCGCGCTGGCGAAACGCAGGCACTCTGCGAGGGCCGCCACGTCATCCGCGAGAGGGATGGCGCCGTGCTGAAGAAAGGCGCGCCGCAGGCGGCGCTGGGCCGAGCCGATCCACTTCCTCCCCGCCAGGGCCACTTCCCCGGTCGACGGGGCCGCGTAACACGCGACGGATAGCGTCCCCGCTGCCATTCCTCGTTGGCGACCCAGCTCGGTCACCGGCAGGCCGATCTCCTCCAGGCCGTGGACCAGGGCGGCGGCGACCCAACGGTAGGACGCGACGACCGTCGCCGCGCCCCGGGGAATCGGTGCCACCACCGCGTAGGTGAGGCCGTTGCCGTGGTAGACTGCACGCCCGCCCGTGGGGCGACGGACCACGCTCACGCCCAGCCCGCGACACGCGTCCACATCAATCCGGTCACTCTCCAGGTCTTGATGGCGGCCGATGGTGATCGTGGGACGGTCCCAGCCGTAGAGGCGCAGGACCGGCATCTCGTGGCCGTCCTCACACCGGTGGAGGAGCCATTGATCTACGGCCATATTCCACCAGGGCGCACGATTACCGGCGAGGTCGATCTGCCAAGATCCGCCACCGTGGATGGACGGGGGTTGAGTTACCACTCTTTTAGCCGATTACGGACACAGGGACGTTCGCAGGAGCTGGCCATGGGAAGCCGCGGGAAGCAGGGCACCGACAACGAGAGCGACCACCACGAGCGCGTATTCTACCGCCACCCGGTGGACATTCCCCTGCGCTTTCAACCATGCGAGCGCGATACTCAGCCCGGCGTGGCCGAAGACCTCGGCTTCGGTGGAATCCGGTTTCGCTCCGAGCAGAGAATCGCGACCGGCACCACCATCGCCATCCACTTCCCTTCCGTGTCCGGGGAGCAGGAGGTCCACGCGCGGGTGGTGTGGTGCCGGCAGCAGTCCGGCCAAGGGTGGGAGGTCGGCGCCGCGTTCTGTGAGGAGTGTGACCACTTTCGCACCCGGATGGTCGAGCAGCTCGTCCAAATCGAGCTCTACCGGCGACAGGTGGAGGACCGGGAGGGGCGCCACCTGGCGATGGAGGATGCGGCGCGCGAGTGGGTACGGCGCTTCGCCGCGAGCTTCCCGCCATGAGGGACACTCTTCCGCCGAGTTGGTTGGTGGTTACTCATCTCTCCGGCGCTGGGACCCGTGAGACCGAGCGTGGGGGAACACGCCGAGAACTAAGGGGGACGCGGGAACCCAGGAGTCCAGGAAACCGCCGGTCCCACCGCCCCGTTGGTACCCGATCTTCACCTGCCTGGCAGCTTCGCATAAGGCCACGCGTACCGCAGCCTCGCGCAGGGGCAGCCGACCCAAGTACCCACGCCCTGTCGCGGAAGAGAGACAGGGGGAGAGGAAGCGGCTGCTGCCCGGGCGTCGGACTCCGATCCCCCGGCCATCGTCACCCGTTCCAGGTTTCCTGGGTTCCCGCGTCCCTCCCCCGCGTCGCTGTCGACTCGGAACCGGCCACGGTTCTACGCGACAGGATGTAGGACAAGGTCAGCCGAGAAAGAGAGGGTCTCAAAGGACCCCCCTTCGGGCAGAATGGATTGTTCCATCCTCCCTCCACTCCCCCTCCCGAAGGGAAGGAGGAACCCCCAAAAAGCGGCCCCCACCCGCCGGTGGAGGCCGCTCGTCGGGTCGCCGGTCCGGGCGGCGATCAGCAGTCGTAGTACAGGAAGTACTCGTAGGGATGGGGCCGCATGGCTACGGCATCTGCCTCGTTCACCCGCTTGTACTCGATCCAGGCCGCGATCGTGTCCGCGTTGAAGACGTCGCCCTTCAACAGGAAGGCGTGGTCGGCCTCCAGGTTGGCCAGGGCGGCGTGCAGCGAGCCGGGCATCATCGGGATCTCCGCCAGCTCCTCCGGCGGCAGGTCGTAGAGGTTCTTGTCCATCGGCTCGCCCGGATCGATCTTGTTCTCGATCCCGTCGAGGCCCGCCATGAGCATCGCGGCGAAGGCCAGGTACGGGTTGCACGACGGATCGGGGAAGCGCACCTCGACGCGCTTCGCCTTCGGGCTCGGCGAGTAGGTCGGGATACGCAGCGAGGCGGAGCGGTTGCGGGAGCTATACGCGAGGGAGACCGGCGCCTCGTAGCCCGGTACGAGCCGCTTGTACGAGTTGGTACCGGGATTGGTAATCGCCGCCAGGGCAGGGCCGTGCTTGAGAATGCCCCCGATGTAATACAGGGCGGTGTCCGACAGGTTGGCGTAGCCATCGCCGTAGAACAGCGGCTTGCCGCCCTTCCACAGCGACTGGTGGGTGTGTTGTCCGGTGCCGTTGTCCGCAAACAGCGGCTTGGGCATGAAGGTGACGGTCTTGCCGTGGCGGGCCGCGACGTTCTTCAAGATGTACTTATAGAGCATCACCTGATCGGCCATCCGCAGGAGAGATTGGAAGCGCATGTCGATCTCGGCCTGGCCCGCGGTCGCCACCTCGTGGTGTTGGCGCTCGACGATGATCCCGCACTCCTCCAGCAGCAGGGTCATCTCGCTGCGGATGTCCTGGAGCTGGTCATTCGGTGGTACCGGCAGGTAGCCGCTCTTGTGGCGGATCTTGTGACCGAGGTTGACGCCGTCGCTGCGCCCGCTGTTCCAGATCGCCTCGTTGGAGTCGACGGTGTAGAACGAGGTGTTCGACGTCACCTCATAGCTGACCTCGTCGAAGATGAAGAACTCCAGCTCCGGTCCGAAGTACGCGGTGTCGGCGATCCCCGTCGACTTCATGTACGCCTCGGCGCGACCGGCGATGGAGCGCGGATCGCGGTCGTAACCCTCGCGGGTGATCGGATCCTGGATATTGCCGACCATGGAGAGCGTCGGGTGCTCGCAGAAGGGATCGACGATCGCCGTGGACGGGTCGGGGATGCAGAGCATGTCGGAGGCGTCGATCGCCTTCCAGCCGCGGATCGAGGAGCCGTCGAAGCCGAGACCGTCTTCGAAGGCCGCTTCATCGACCTCGTGGAGCGGGAGAGTGAAGTGCTGCCACTGGCCGACCAAGTCGCAGAACTTGATGTCAACGAGCTTGCAGCCCTTTTCTTCCGCAAGCTTCAGGGCTTCCTTGGGGGTCATGCCGATTTCTCCTTTGATTGAGCAGATACGCGGCGGCGTGTTCGTCGCACGTGCCGGCCGAGGATACGCAGGGTTGGGATCGGACGCTACAGGGCCTCGCCGCCGCGCTGGCCGGTGCGGATGCGGACCGCCTCCTCGATCGGGACCACGAAGATCTTGCCGTCGCCGATCTTGCCGGTCTTGCCGGCGGCCTCGATGGTCTGGACGATCTGGTCGACCATGTCGTCGCTGGCTACGATTTCCAACTTGATCTTGGGTAGGAAGTCGACCACGTACTCCGCGCCGCGGTAGAGCTCAGTGTGGCCCTTCTGCCGCCCGAACCCCTTGACCTCGCTCACCGTGATCCCCATCACCCCGACCTTGTTGAGGGCGTCCTTCACCTCATCAAGCTTGAAGGGTTTGATGATCGCTTCGATTTTCTTCATTGGGCTTCTCCTGATGGTCCCGAGGCTGTCGGTCCAGTTTGAGGAACGGAACGGGGCACTGAGTTAGAAGTGGTAATTGGCCTCGCCGTGTTGCGTGAGGTCGAGACCCTCGAGTTCCACCTGGTCGGTTACCCGCAGACCGAAGAGGACCTTTACCACCATGAGGATCACGAAGGTCACGACGAGCGAGTACACCGCGGTCGCGATGACGCTGATGACTTGTACGGAGAATTGGCCGACGGCGGCGCTCATGTCGGTGTGGAAGAGGAGGCTCTCCACCGGCTTGCCCCAGCCCCCCCAGGAAGCGAAGACGCCGGTCAACAGGGCGCCGAGCATACCACCGACACCGTGCACCCCAAAGGCGTCCAGCGAGTCGTCGTAGCCTAACGGGTTCTTTAGCAGCACCGCGCCGTAGCAGATGGTGCCGGCGAGCAAGCCGATGACGACGGCGGAGCCGGGGCCGACGAAGCCCGCCGCCGGGGTGATGGCCACGAGACCGGCGACGATCCCGGAGGAGGTGCCGAGGGCCGTGGGCTTGCCGGTCCGCAGCCACTCCGCGATCGACCAGCTCAGACCGGCGGCGGCCGGGGCCAGGAAGGTGGTCAGGAAGGCCAGGCCCGCCGTGGCGCTGGCGGCCAGGGCCGAACCGGCGTTGAAGCCAAACCAGCCGAACCACAGGACGCCGACGCCGGTGAGGGTGAGGGCCAGGTTGTGGGGCGACATGTTGGTGGTGCCGTAGCCGCGTCGCTTGCCGAGGACGATGGCGAACGCCAGGGCCGAAAAGCCCGCCGACATGTGCACCACGGTGCCGCCCGCGAAGTCCAGGGCGCCCTTCTCGAACAGCCAGCCGCCCGTGCCCCACACCCAGTGGCAGATCGGCGCATAGACCAGCAGCAGCCACAGGCCGGTGAAGATCGCGTAGCTGATGAACTTGATGCGCTCGGCATACGCCCCCGCGATGAGCGCCGGGGTGATCACCGCGAACATCCCCTGGAACGCCACGAAGATCAGCGTCGGGATCGTGCCGCTGAGGGCGTCCGGGGTGATGCCGCGCAACAGGACGTGGTCGAATCCGCCGATGAAACCGAGGCCGCCCAGGTCGGGGCCGAAGGCGAGGGAGTAGCCGACCACCATCCACAACACCGGCACCAAGGCCATGATGAAAAAGCTGTGCATCATGGTGCCGAGGACGTTCTTCTTGCGCACCATCCCGCCGTAGAACAGGGCCAGCCCCGGCGTCATGAAGAGCACCAGGGCCGTGGAGACCAGCATCCACGCCGTGTCCGCCGCGTTCATCGCGGGCTCCGCCTCCTCCGCCCGGCCGAGCGCCGGCAGGCCCAGAAGGAGTCCCACTGTACCGACCAGCCACACCATTCTTCTCGTTCTCTGATGCATGCCGTTCCCTCCGTTGGTTTGTGAACCCCGCCTGTGCTTCGCGGGTGCCGATCCGGACCAGCCACAGTCGGGTTTGCGCTTCAGGTTAGCAACGCGGATGCCACCTCTCACCTCGTGGGCAAGGGCACCACATCCAATTGGTTTTATTGCGTTCTATCCCTCAGAGCGCCGCCTCCCGCAGGCCCTTTCGAAGTGCCGTTGCCCAACAAACAGGCAGTCTTGATTAGCATCTGCACAAAAAGAGAGGGGCGCGGCTGCGCCCCTCTCGATCCTTCTTC
>DASWHD010000239.1:0-15302 GCA_036393335.1 bacterium | reverse complement strand
GCCCGCGTCGGAGGCCGCGGGCCGCCCTGGATGGCCGGGGGTGGGTGGGGAGGGTTACCCCACGTACCGTCCAGCCTTCCGCTACTCCTGGCCGGCACCCTCGAAATGTGCGTACTCCTGCGCGTCGACCTGCCCATCCTGGTTGGCATCGGCCTTGTCGAAGGCGGACGCCAGGCCGTCCACCTTCTGCGCCTCGGCGCGGCTCAGGGAACCGTCGCCGTCTGCGTCCCAGGTGGCGAAGCGCTCGTGCTGCACCGCCGCCTCCTCGATCGGGTTGCTCGAGGCAACGCCCGCCACCCACATGAGACAAAGAACCACCGCCCAAGATTTCATGACTGTCATTGCTCCACCTCCTATTTGAGAGAAACCGCCTGAACCGGAAAATCCCGGCGCCTGCGCCCAGCGAACGCAAGCCACGTACCAGGACGATAACCATGAAAAATCAACGCGATCGCGACGTTTCTCCGACAAGGTGCAGCGACTTTCCCATGGCGGTGTCGGATTTCCTCGACGCCGCCGGCACCGTTCGTGTGCCCACAGGGCGGCGCGTGGTACAACGACGGCTGGCCGGCAGACCCGCCCGCGCAAGGAGCAAAGCCATGCCGATCCACGCCTATGCCGCCCGCGCCGCCGGGGCGCCCCTGGAGCCGTTTGACTACGAGCCCGGGCCCCTCGGCCCCCGCGATGTCGAGGTGGCGGTCAGCCACTGTGGCATCTGTGACTTCTGCATCGCCGGCGACGAGCCGTTCTGCGCGGCCAACCAGGCCACCTGCGTCGGCCACTTCGGCGGCTACGCCGACCGGCTCCGGGTGGATGGCCGGTTCGCCTTCCACATCCCGCCACCCCTGTCGTCCGAGCAGGCGGCCCCCCTGCTGTGCGGCGGTGCCACGGTGCATACCCCCCTGCGCCACTTCGGGGTGCGCCCGGACCACCGGGTGGGCGTGGTTGGCATGGCGGCCTCGGCCACCTGGCGGTGCAGTTCGCCCGGGCCTTCGGCTGCGCGAGATGCTCGCCTTCGTGGCCCGCCAAGGGATCGCCAGCCGTACCGAAACCATGCCGATGACGGAGGTCAACACCGCCCTCGACCGGCTGCGGTCCCCACCGGGCGCGCTTCCGCATCGTCCTCACCCGCTGACCGGCGAGGCCATCGCACCCCGCCGTGGGACTTCAGTGCTCTGCTAGCATTCCGATTAAGGGCCGCAGCGCCCTAGCCTGCATTTCTCACCATGAATCTGCTGCACCCGCGCAACCCCCCGCATCTCCTGGTCGGGTCCTCGTCCGTGGTAGGAGCCGATGCTATCGGCGATCCCAACGCGGCAGATCGCCGAAGGGATTCGGCTGCCACCGTGGGCCGACCAGGATCTACGGGCGTTTGTCCCTCTCGCTACGATCCCTGGTGAGAAATGCGGGCTCGCGGCAACGGCGGAGTCGACCATGAGCAAGCCCCTAGCCTTTGTCACCCATCTCCTGCTGAGCGTCGCGGTCGTCGGCGGGTTGCTCCTGCTGCTGATCGCCCGCTGGTATCCCATCCCGTACTTCTTGATCGACGGCGGCTGGCAGGGGATCCGCCTCGTCGCGGCGGTCGACGTGGTCCTGGGACCGCTCATCACCCTGGTGATCTATAACCGCAACAAATCCCGGGGCAAGCTGATCTTCGATTACTCGGTCATCGGGGCGATCCAGGCCTGCGCCTTCGCCTTCGGCGTCTGGACCGTGTTCTCCACGCGCACCACCGTGGTGGTGTTCGCCGACGGCGTCTTCTACACCCTGGGTGCCGACACGGCGCGCTTCCTGCACGATCCCTACCCGGCCATTCTCGCGCACGCGCCGGGGACGCCCGCCTATGCGGTGGTCACCATGCCCGCCGAGGAAGAGGCGCGCCAGAAGCTGCGGCGGGAGAGTCTGGCGATGCACCGCCCCCTGTTCTCCTATCTGGAGCGGGTCGGTCCCCTGACACGGGAAAGCTTCCAACAACTCGTCGAAAACCAGCTCGACCTCCCCGATCTCCTCGCCCGCCAGCCCGAGTCCCGCCCGGAGGTAGAGCGGTTTCTCGAGAAGCATGGCGGCACGGTACAGGAGTACGTCTTCGTGCCGGTGAAGCCCCGCTACCGGCAGGTCGTCCTGGCCTTCGCGCGCGACACCGGCCGGCTCGCCGGCTGGCTCGACATCACCCTGCCAAGCAAGATCGTGGTGAAACGAAAAGCTGGCGCCATGACCGCCAGCCCCTCCGACTCTTGAGATCACTTCGGCCGTGGCGGCGGCTGGTCGTCGCCCGGCACGCCCGCCGCCAGGAGGGGGAGTAAGGCGGCATGGGGTCCGGCGCCGCGCCGCGCCAGCCGGGCGGCGATCTCCGCCGACAGGTGATCGGCCATCGCCACGAGCCCGTCACCCTCCTCCGCCGCGCGATCGAAGGCGGCGTCGAGGTCACGCCCGACCTGGTCGAGCCCCGCGTCGAGGCCGGCGTGCAGACCGCGGCGCGCGGTCTCGCGCGGGTCGGGACGGAGCAGGCGCTGGAGCACGAACGGGATGAGCCACGCCGTCGCCACCAGCAGCAGACCGTGCACGGCAAAATCGAACCCGAGAAAGGGCGTCTCACCGGTGAGACCGCGGCCGTACCCCATCACCACGTCGTAGGCGATACGCGCCAGGGCGGCCAGCGGCAACACACCCATCGCCAGGCGCGCCACGCGCAGGGCGAGACGCTGCACCGGGGTGCCGGGACGCGCCAAGGCGCGGCCCAGGACCTGCCGGAGGTGGTGCACCACCGTATCAGGCGCAGCATCGACGACCGGCCGGAGGCGGGCCAGGAGCGGTAGCGCGGCGACGCCGGCCTGTCGTGCCGCGACCTCCAACCCGTCCACGACCCGGTCGATCTGCGCCTGGGCCGCGCCATCCCAGAGGGTGTCGGCGAGGTGTGGCGAGCCCACGTTTATGCCCTCCGCCGGTGCGCCGCTGCCAGTCTCCGCACCGTCCCCGCGACCCACGAGCCGTCGCGCGGCCTGCACCAGCCCGCCGGCCCCGCCGCGCCGCACCTCTGGGTGACGCAACGCGATGCGCACGGCGATCTCCTGGATCGGCCAAGCCAGGCCATTCACCACCCCGTCCCGCCCCGCGCGCCACGCCCGTGTGAGATCGGAGCGCAGCGCCGCCCACGCCGCCGCGTCGCCGAGTCGCCGGCCGGCCGTGGCCACCACGCCGTGCAGCTCCCGCAGGCGGGCGCGCCGACCCACCTCCGCCAGCTCGTGGACCCCGTGGGCGTCGACCACGGCCCCGACCGTCTCCTCGAGAGCGTCGAACCGGTCATTCACGGCCGGGGCGCCGTCCGGCACGCACGAGGTGGCCACCACCACCGGCATCGTGAAACCGGCGGCCCGCAGCTCCGCCGCGAAGTCGTCCACCTGCCGTGGGTCCCCTTCGTCGCAGCGGTTCATGACGAACAACCAGCCATGGCGGTGGCCGCGGTTGCGTAGCACGCGCCACCCCGGATCGTCGCGATAGCGCTCCGGGCTCACGACGTAAATCACCAGGTCGATGTACGGCAGCCAGGCCAGGACGAGGTCGCGATTCTCGGTGGCCGTGCTGTCGATGTCCGGCATGTCGATCCACAGCACGTCGCGGCGGTGGTCGTCGTGGTGCCGCTCGACCCGGACTCGTCCCATCGGCAGGGAGTCGGGAAGGGTGGCGAGGGCGATCGAGTGGTGCAGGTAGAGGGTCACCTCGTGGGAGGTGGGACGCTCCACACCGACCCGCGCCACCGCCTCCCGGGCCAGCCGGTTCAGGAGGCTGCTCTTACCCACGCCGGTGCCGCCGAAGAAGGCGACTACCAGGGGCCGTGCCTCGGCGACGAAGAGATCCACCGGGCCACCCCGCTCTAGGGCATGGAACGGTGCCAGGTCCGCGTCGCTCAGCCAGCCTGCCGCGTGGCCCCGCGCAAGCCAGCCGGACACCTGCTCCCTCAGGGTGGTGAGACGGTCAGCCACGGGCCAGGGCCTCCAACGCCCCCTCGGCCGCGGCCAGCTCACTGGCCGCGATGGCAAACAGGCCGGCACCTTCGAGCTGTGCGACGAGGCCGTCGAGGGTGGAACGGAAGTTGGCGCCAAACACCCCGTCCGCCACCGCCGCGTATTGGCGCGCCTTGAGCTCCCGCGCCTCCTGCGCCAGGTAGGCGCCCAGGGCCCCTTGGGCGAGGGTCGAGGTAAGGGAAAGCATGGCGGGGGCCACCAGGAGGTCGCCGACCCCGAGGCCCGCCGTCTTCACCGCGAGGGCGATCGCCGCCGCATCGGTGGTGACGCGCATCGCGCGCAGGGTGTTGAGCAGGGCGGGTCGCCCCTGCAGGGTAGCATAGACCCGCCCGGCCGCCGCCTGGATCTCGGACTGAAACGCCGCATGGTGCCGCCGTACCGCCGCCATGAAGGTGTCGTGCAAGTCCTGGTGGGCGACTGCGAGCCGGCCGCTCAGGGCACGCCAGAAGGTCACCGCCGGGAGCGACGGATCGCAGCACCGGGTCGTCGTCCGGGCAAGGCTGATGAGGAGCCGATCGATGACCCCTTCCAGCACCTGCTCCTCGCCGGCCACCACGTCGGCACCACCCCGTCCTACGTGGTGACGGCCGGGACCGAAGAGTTGGCGCGCCGGCCAGGTGAGGAAATGGCGTACCCGGCTCATCGCCCCCGCGAGGCCGGGCAGCTCCAGGAGGTAGAGCACCTCCACCAGGGCGCGGCGAAAGGTGTCGAAGCGCTGCGGGTGATCCAGATAATCCCGGCGGTAGGCAACGAGGGCCTCCTGCACCGCCGCCTCTACTCGACCGTGCCACTCGGCGTGGGCGGCGTGCTCGGCGGTGACCGGTGCGATCCACTCGCGCCAGTGGCGGCGGAGGAGGCGCACGGCCCCGGCCGTCCGCTCCCGGGCGTCGCGCTGCATCGGCAAGCGGTGCACACCCGCGCGCAGGCGGCCCACCGCCGGTGGCAGCGCCCCCTCCGGGAGCCCATCGAGCCCCGCTCGCAGGGGCAGGGCCACCACTTCCACCTCGCGGTGCCGGGGCCAGCGCTCCGCCAGCCGCTCGCGCAACGAGGTGATCACCGGGCCCTCCGTCTCCTCGGTCACCTTGTTGAGACAGATCAACAGTGGGCGGCCGAGGGGCTCGATCAGACCGAGGGTCTGCCACACCGCGAGGTCCGAGTACTTCTCCTTGCTCAGCACCAAGACGATCGCATCCGCCAGGGCCACCACCTCCAGCACTCCGTCGCGATAGCTCGCCGCGGCGAGGGAGTCGAAGTCCGGCGTGTCCCAGACCACCGTGTCCGAGGGCATTCCCACCCCACCGCCCGTCGGGTGCAACGGCGTGAGGGTGTACCGGTCGAGGCGGTCCGGCGACAGCTCGGAGGCAGCACACCGCTGCCGGCCCGGAAAGAAGGGAGTGAGCCAGCCCTCGTCCCCCGCGTCCACGGCGAAACCCTGGGGATGGACGGTAAATCCCGCCAGCGGGCTCACCTCTGCGACCCGTTGCCCCAGCAACAGGTTGACTACCGTGCTCTTGCCCACCTGGGTCGGCCCGAACACCGCGATCTGCCGCGGCCGGGCCGTCGCCGGTTCGCCCGCGGCGAGATCGCGCACCACGCCACCGGCGAGGGTGAGGGAGGTGACGGGTGGCGTTGACACCGGCCCGGCGAGGATCGGGCCGATGCCGGTGCGTTCCACCGCGGCATGGCGCTGCCGCAGCCGATCGAGGAATCGGTGCAGCACCGCGATGGGGCGGTCGTCGCCGGACGACCCGCGGCCATCACGGATGGGGATGGTCGATGTCACAACCCCGCATGGTGCCCCAACACACCACCACCCAACAGGCAACCCGTTGCGGCTCACGCCACCGCGATGGAGGTGGCGATGACGTGCGCCGCCTGGGCAGGAAGGAAATAGGTGTAGCAGGGGGCGGAGTGGAGGGGATCGGCCGGGTCGTACTCGACGCCGTAGAGGGCGAAGAGCTGGCGGGCCAGCAGGGAGCCCATCTCCCGCCGCGACACCAACTCGATCAGCTTCGCGTTCTCGATGGTTTGTTCCAGCCCCGCGCCGTGGGTGGCGAGCTGCGCCTTGACCTCGACGGACACCTCCGCGTTGCGCGTGGGCTGGGTAAAGACCTGCTCCAGCAGCCCCTCGCTATAGCCACCCGTCGGCTCCATCGTGTCCACGCCGCGGTCGGCGAGGGCCGCCACCACCTCGTGCAATGGGACGGCCTCCCGCTCCCGCCCCCGCCGCCGAGTGCAGCGCAGGGCCAGGTGGTGCGCCGTGTAGCCATATACCCGGTTCCAGTGCTGGATGATCTGCACCGGGTGTCCGGTGGCCGACTCGTCGAGGAAGATGCGCAGGACCTGGCCGTTGGTGAGCAGCTTGTACAACGGGTAGGCGTTCCACCCGTCGGCGAAGCGGTAGGTCTGCTCCGGGGGGAGTTGTGAGGCGACGTAGCCGTGACCCTCGCACAGGAGGCGCGCGATGCGCCGGCCGTCGCCACGCTCCTCCGTGCCACACCGGATCGCCACGTGGTCGAACAGCACGGCCCAGCCGCATTCGTCGGCGAGGGACAGCAAGGCGCGGTCCGCGGGGCTGTTCACGAGGGACTCCACCGACTTCACCGCCGCGTAGAGATCGAGGTCGCTCACCCACCGGGCGATGCGCACCGCCTCGTCGTCGCGCAGCTCGCGCTGCGCCCGAGCCATCACCTCTCGGAGGAATTCCTCGGCAGAGGCCGATACCGCGGCCATCGCCGCCGGGTCATCCGTCTCGAAGCCGATCGACTGCCGTGCCTGGTCATAGGCCACCAAGAGCCCGTCCCGCTCCCGCACGGGCGCGAACAGAGGCCGGGCCGTCGGCTCCATCCCATGGCCCGCGAATGGCGTGAGGTCCAGGGCCACGGAGCCGCCCGCGGGCTCCTTTACCCGGACATGGGCCGCATTGTCTGGATCCGGCTGGATGCGCTCCTCCCGGCGCACCAACGCCATCGCCAACGCGCGGCCGAAGCTTGCATGGTCTGGGGACACCGCAAACGGCTCCGTGGTGCAGCTCGGGGATGACCGGAAACTCAAGCGAGGGCAGAGGTTGCTCTCAATGCCTAAAAATATAGTGGAGGTAAATTATCTATATTTCTTTTGCAAGCGGGACCGCCGCCCGCGAGGCACCCGCGAGACCGGGCAACGGATGCGAGGTGACCCCGCGCTACCGTTCCGGGTCGCTGCGATGCGCAAGGTCTGCCTTCTGGGAGGAGGCAAGATCGGCCTCCTGGCCGCCGGGTTGCTGGTCCGCAGCGGCGACTACCGGGTGGTCGTCGGCGACCGCGACGATCACGCCCTCGCGTCGCTCCACCACCACTTCCCGAGCTCCGATCTCACCACGGTAAGTCTCGACGCGGCCCGGGGCGATGCCCTCGACCGATGCCTCCGTGCGCACGAAATCGACGCCGTGGTCTCCACCCTCCCCTATCACCACACCGGCGGCGTCGCCAGCGCGGCTCACCGCCTCAACGTCCATTACTTCGACGTCACGGAAGATGTCGCCGTGACGCGGCACGTCCGCGCCCTGGCGCACGGCGCGTCCGCCGCCTTCGTGCCCCAGTGTGGCCTCGCCCCGGGCTTCGTGAGCATCGTGGCAAACCACGTCATGCAGCGATTTCAGCGCATCGACACGGTGAAGATGCGGGTCGGGGCCCTGCCCATCAACCCGAGCCACGCCCTGAAGTACTCCCTCACCTGGTCGACGGACGGTCTGATCAACGAATACGGCAACCCGTGTCAGGCGATCGAGGGCGGCCGCCTCGTCGAGCCCCTACCCCTGGAGGGCTACGAGACGATCACCCTGGACGGCGTCCTGTACGAGGCGTTCAACACCTCCGGTGGCCTCGGTACCCTGGCGGAGAGCTATCAGGGTCGGGTCCAGTCGATGAGCTACAAGACCCTCCGTTACCCGGGCCACTGCGAAAAGATCCGCCTGCTCATGATCGACCTGAAGCTCAACGACGACCGCCCGACCCTCAAGCGGATCCTGGAGAATGCGGTGCCCCAGACGGTCCAGGACGTGGTCCTGATCTACGTCTCCGTGTCCGGCCTGCGCGACGGTGACCTGGTCGAGGAGAGCTACGTGAAAAAGGTCTACCCGGCGTACCTCGACGGCCGCCGGTGGTCGGCCGTCCAGATCACCACCGCGGCCGGCCTGTGCGCCGTGGTCGACATCGTCTTGCAGCACCCGGACACGTACCACGGGTTCATCTGCCAGGAGGCCTTCTCCCTGGCGGAGATCCTGCACAACCGCTTCGGCCGGCTTTACGAGGAAACCTTCCGGCGCAGCACCGACCCACAAGGCGACCGGCTGGCAGGAGTGGACTGAGATGGCAAGGAACGACGTCACGCAAGCCGCAGTGGCGAGCGACGCGTTGGCAGAGCTAGGGATCGCGCCGGAGAACTCCGGCGCATGTATCGGCGGTTTGCGCTGGATGAGAGCCGCGGGCGCCGAGCTCGTTCCCGCCGAGAACCCGGCAACCGAGGAGGTTCTCGCCGGCGTCTACGGCGCCCAGGAGGCAGACTACCGAGAGATCGTTCACGCCGCGGTCGACGCCTTTCGGGAGTGGCGTGCCGTGCCGGCGCCGGCGCGCGGCGAGGTGGTGCGTCTCATCGCCGACGAGCTGCGCGCGCACAAAGACGCCCTCGGCACCCTGATCTCCCTGGAGAGCGGCAAGATCAAGCCGGAGGGGGACGGCGAGGTCCAGGAGATGATCGACATCGCCGATTTCGCCGTGGGCCAGGCGCGCATGCTCTACGGCCAAGCCATGCACTCGGAGCGGCCACGCCACCGCATGTACGAGCAGTGGCACCCCCTCGGGCCGGTGGGTGTGATCACCGCGTTCAACTTCCCGGTGGCGGTCTGGGCGTGGAATGCCTGCATCGCCGCCGTCTGCGGAGACCCCGTGGTGTGGAAGCCGTCGCCCAAGGGAAGGCTGTGCGCGGTCGCCGTCCAGCACCTCTGTGACCGCGTGCTGGAGCGGACGGGCCATCGCGCCGTCTTCAACCTGCTCGCCGCGACCGACACGCCCCTCGTGGAGCGCCTGGTGGCCGACCGCCGCCTGCCCCTCATCTCCTTCACCGGCTCCAGCCGCGCCGGCCACCGCGTGGCGCTCGCCGTGGCCGAGCGTCTCGGACGGTCTCTGCTGGAGTGCTCCGGCAACAACGCGGTGATCGTCGACGAGAGCGCCGACCTCGACCTCGCCGTGCCGGCGATCGTGTTCGGCGCCGTCGGGACGGCGGGGCAGCGCTGCACCACCACCCGCCGTGTCCTGGTCCACGAATCCATCCACGACGCGCTCATCGAGCGTCTGATCCACGCCTACCGCCAGATCACCGTCGGCGATCCCCTCGATCCTGGCGTGTTGATGGGACCCCTCATCGATAGCGACGCGGTGGATCGCTTTCGTCACGCCGTGGCCACCATCGAGGCGGCCGGCGGCGCGATCCTGTTCGGGGGCGAGGCGCTGCCCGGACCGGGCCACTACGTCATGCCGACCCTGGCACGGGCGGAGAACCACTGGCCCATCGTCCAGGAGGAGACCTTCGCCCCGATCCTCTATTGCCTGCGCTTCCGCGAGCTGGACGAGGCGATCGCCATGAACAACGCGGTACCCCAGGGGCTCTCCTCGGCCCTGTTCACCAACGACCTGCGCCACGGCGAGCAGTTCCTCTCCGCGACAGGCAGCGACTGCGGCATCGCCAATCTCAACATCGGCACCTCCGGGGCCGAGATCGGCGGCGCCTTCGGCGGCGAGAAGGAGACCGGCGGCGGCCGTGAGGCCGGCTCCGACGCCTGGAAGGCGTACATGCGCCGCCAGACCACGACGATCAACTGGGGGCGCGACCTGCCCCTGGCACAGGGGATCCGCTTCGATCTCGGCGGCGGTGCCACGGAGTGACGCGCCATGCGTCGTGTTACCACGGAGGCAGACGCTATCCGGTTACGAAAAAAATCTAAGGAAGGCAGGAAATCAGGAAGCAGGGAAGGCGTCCGCCTCCTGCCTTCCTCTGAGGCGTGCCCTGTCGAAGCCGCAGTGTCGGGAGGTGCCTCCAGTCTAACGCATTGCGAAACCATCGTTTTCCTTAGAGCGTGCCTCGGTGCTTCCTCGAGTCAAGAGGATCGGCGCGGGGTTAATAGGCAGACCGATGAATGAGGTCTTCACCCGTCGTGGCTTCCTTCCGGAGGCCGATCCCTTGACCCGGTTTCCGGCCGACTCGGAGCTAGCGGCCCTCGACGAGATCGGCCGCGACCTCCCGAGCCGCCTCCACGACCGCGGTTTCCGGACCTACGCCCGGGAGCTGGCGATCCCCACCTGGCGGGCGACGGGCGACGCCGCGGAGGACCTACGCGCCCTCCGCCTCTACTACCTGCGGGTCGGCTTCCTCGCCTCGGGCTACGTCAACCAGGTCGGCGAGGCGCCGGCGACCGTGTTGCCCCATAACCTCGCGGTGCCGCTGTGCGACGCCTGCGACCGCCTGGGCCGCCCGCCCATCCTGAGCTACGACGGCTACGCCCTCTACAACTGGAAGCGCTTCGCTCCACGAGGTCCGATCGCTCTGGGCAACCTCGACACCGTGCAGAACTTCGTTCACCTCTACGATGAGCACTGGTTCATCCTCGTGCATGTGGAGATCGAGGCCATCGCCGCAGAGATCCTCGCCGCGATCGCCGAGGTACACGCCGGGCTGGACGCCACCGGCGACGCCGACGTGGATGCCGCCCTGACCACCATCGCCGGTGCCCTGCGACGCCAAACCGCGGTGCTGCGCCGCATCCCGGAGAAGATGGACCCGGCCCTCTACTACCGCACCTTCCGCCCCTACATCCGCTTCTTCGAGAACGTCACGTACCAAGGCGTGGCCCGCGCCCCGCTGGACTACCGGGGAGAGAGCGGTGCCCAGAGCGGCGTCATCCCGGCCGTGGTTGCCTTCCTCAAGATCGCCCATCGCCCCACCCTGCTCACCGACCACCTCGCCGACATGCGGCGCTACATGCCGGCCGACCACCGCGCCCTCCTGGCCGAGATCGAGGCCCGGCCGTCGGTGCGCGAACGGGCGGACAGGTACGCCTTCAACGCCGCCCTCGACGCCCTCGCCGAGTTTCGCGAGGTCCACCACGGCTGGGCCCGGGAGTACATCGACCGCTGGGTGGACGACCCCCGCGGCACCGGCGGCACCCCGTACATGCGCTGGCTCGCCCAGCTCATCGACGAGACCCGCGCGTATCGGATCGGGTAACCGCACAGCCGGCGAAGACCGGGACAATGGTCCGCCCACCGGCCCACGCCGTGGCCGGCATGTCTCACCCCTCCTCGCGCCACGGCGCCGCGCCGACCACCTCGCCCACAGCCGGCCGCCGCACGGCGGCCTACCCGGCAGCCAAGCGCCCCACCGGCATCAAGGCGATCGGCTGGTGGTGCGCCGGGAGGCCGAGGAAGGTCGCCAACTGTCGTTCCTCGAAGGCCCCGACCAACACGGTGGCCAGACCGAGGGCGGTGGCTTGTAGATAGACGTTCTGGGCGGCATGGCCGGCCTCCAGGTGCACATAGCGGACGCCGCGCTCGCCGTACTTGGTGGTGGTCCGCTCGTAGGCGGCGACGATCGCCAGCACTGCGGCATTTTGCTGCACCCAGCGCTGCCCCAGCGCGGCGGAGGCGAGGGCGCGACGCCGGTCATCGGCCATCACCTGCTCGATCTCGTTGTGCCGGGGCCGGTAATGGTAGATTCCCTGCGCGAGCCCCACCACCTCGCCGACCGCGAGGTAGATCTCCAGGGGGTAGAGGGCGCCGCCGGAAGGGGTGGTCCGCAGGCCGACGGGAGCGGTGATCCCCTGCGCCGCCCATAGGAGCTGGGCGACCTCCTCCAGGGTGAGCGGCCCCGTGCCGTACTCGTGGATCGAGCGGCGCCGGTATAGCGCCTCCTCCACACTCACGGTGCCTACGAGCCGCGGCTGGGGCAATGCGACCCGTGCCATCTCATGGGTTCCGAGGTTCATGGGGGTCCACCTCCAAGCACCGACCTTATACCCTCCGGGGACTTCACAGAGAAGGATAGTCGAGCAGATCCGTCCGGAACTTCACCGGAATCGTTAGATAATTTGTCGCCCCATGGTGGATCGCCCTTCTGGCATCGCCGCTACCGGAAAGAGACGTAGGGCGGAACTGCCATCGCTGGATGGGGTGCCCCTATACTCCGGCGCCATGATCGTCGCCTTGCCCCTCCTGCTCCTCGCGCTCCTCGCTGCCGCGCCGGCCCGCGCCCAGGCGGCGGCAACCGACGATCCCCTGGCGGAACGGCGCGCCGCCCTCCAGGAGAGCCTGGCCAGGCTAGAGGGGGAGGACGGGCGCATCGCCGCGCGCATCGCGGCCCTCGCGCAGCCGGTGAGCGAGCGCCAGGTGGAGCTCGCCGAGCTGGAGGCGGAGCTGGCGCGCAGCGGCCTGGCCGCGGACCTGGAAGACGTCGCCCTCGCCACCCTGAAGGCGCAATGGCAGGTGCAGCGCGACGCCCTCGCCGCCGATCTCGCCGCCGCGCAAGATCGGCAGCGCACTGCCCAGGCCACGGCACCGGGCGACGCGGCCGCCGCCGCGGCCCAGGCGACGGCCGACACCGAGGTCGCCACCCTGCAATCCCGCCTGCGCGGCTTGGAGGCCATGCTCGAGTCGGACACCTCGGCCCGGGAGCTGATCGCCCTCCAGTCCCAGGTGAACCGGCGGCGCGCCGAGCTGGCGGCGCTCCGCGCCCGCCTCCTGGCCGAGCGCCACGCCCGCGAGATACGGGCGGCGGCGCGCGCCGAGCTCGCCGATCAGGCGCGCCTCGCGGCCCGGCGCCTCGCGGAGCTGGAGGGCGCGCAGGCCAAGATCCTCGCCAACCGTACCCGCCTGGAGGAGGGGCTCAAGGCGTTGGAAGCGAGGGTTGCCGACCCCGACGCCGAGCAGCGCCAGCGCGCCCAGATCGACCTCGCCATGCTGGAGGGGTATCGGGTGAGCGAGGAGATCGCCACCACCCGCGGCCGCTACACCGAGGAGCGGGCCCATACCGAGCTAGACGAGCGCCGCTCCACCTTCTCCCCTGCGGACGCCTCGCGCCGCACCCTGCAACGGATCCTCGACGAGGAGCGCGCCACCCTGGCGGCCATCGAACAGCGGCTCCAGGGGTTGCAACGGCGCCGCGCCCTGTACCAGGCGCGGGTGCAGGCCCTGGACCGCGAGGCCAGCCTCCTTACCGCCCTCCAGGAAGAGGGGGCCCGCAATGGCGGCGTCTCGCTCGAGCAGCGGCGCGCCGCCCTGGGTCAGACCCTCGCCGCCCTGGACGAGCACATCGTCCTGGTCGAACGGTCGCAGAAGGAGGAGAGCGACTACCTCCACACCCTGGAACAGGCCCTCGCCAGCCGCCACGACGTGCGCCTCACCTTCCGCAGCCCGCGGCGCTGGGACCGCACCACCCCGGCCGCCGCCCTCGCGGCCGTCGCCGCCTCCCCGGCGGGCGTGGTGCAAGCGGTCGCGGGCTACCGGTGGACTGCCGGCCAGCCCCTCGCGGCACTGATCGCCGCCGGCGGCGGCGTGGTGCTCGCGGCCGCCGTGGACCGCCTCCGCCTGCGCTCGCGCCGAGCCCGGGCGCGGGTGCGGGAGCGGACGGTCGGCTACCGCGGGCTCCGGATCGTCACCGCCGTCCTCGGCTTCCTCCTGGGGGTGGCGCCCGCGACCCTCGTGGCGGCCGGCGTTGTTCTGGCGCTGCGCCACCTTGCCCTACCGGCCCCGCTCACCCTGCCCCTGACCTTCCTGACCTTCGCCCTGTGGGCGGCGGCCGCCACCCGGGTCGCCGTGCGCTACCTGCGCTGGGTCCTGCGCGGCGGGCGGATCTTCCAGGTCACCACCGGCCGGCGCCACGGCTGGCGCTGGCTGGTCAGGCTGTTCGACCTCCTATGGCTCTTCCTGGCGGCACGCGCCGCCCTCCTCGGCCTGGAGGCCGATCCCGCCTTCGTCGCCCTCCTGGAAGACGGGGCGGCGGCGACGGTCCTCGTCCTCCTGCCGGTGATCTGGCTGCGGCGGCCGCCGGTGTTCCGCGTCTCGCGCCTGCCCGGGCTGGTCTTCCAGCTCCTGCTGATCGGTGCCGCCCTCCTCCTGCTCCTGTTTCTCGCCGGCTACCACAACCTCGCCGCCGGCCTGGGCGGCTGGGCGGCGCTGGTGCTGGCGCTGGTCGCGGCCTGGGGCTCCACCACCCTGCTCGCCGCCGACCTGTGGCAGGCGGCCCTCGGCCCCCAGGGGCGGCTGCGCCGCGCGGCGGCCCTGCGGGAGGAGGAGGCGAGCAAGCTCACCCGCACTCTCACGCGGATTACCTCCGCCGCCGCCGCCGCCGTCCTCTTCCTGTGGCTGGATCCGACCCGCGCCCTGCTGGAGAGCCCGCTGTGGCAGGTGGCGATGCGCGTGCTTCGCTACCCCCTGGTCACCCTCGGCGGGGTGGCGGTCTCCTCCCTCTCCTTCCTCCAGGCCGCCGTGGTGTTCGGTGCCTTCCTCTTCGTCTCCCGCCTGTTGCGTCGCGTCCTCCGGGATCGCGTCTACCCCCGTACCCACCTCGACGCCGGGGTGCGCAACGCGATCAACAGCTTCATCAACTACGGCCTCCTCACCCTCGGCGTCCTGATCGCCCTGCAGACCATCGGCCTCCAGCTCACCACCCTCACGGTGTTCGCCGGCGCCCTGGGTGTGGGGCTCGGCTTCGGCCTGCAGAACATCGCCAACAACTTCGTCTCCGGCCTCATCCTGCTGGTGGAGCGCCCGGTGAAGACCGGCGACTACGTGGACCTCGGCACCACCCGCGGCGTGGTGGAGCGCATCGGCGCGCGCTCCACCCTGATCCGCACCCGCGACAACATCGCCATCGTGGTGCCGAACTCGGAGCTCATCTCCCAGACCGTGACCAACTGGTCGCTCAAGGACCCGAAGACCCGCATCCACATCGAGGTGGGCGTCGCCTACGGCACCGACCCGCGCCGGGTGCAGGAGATCCTCATCGACGTGGCCCGCCACCACCCCCTAGTCCTCGACCACCCGGAGCCGAAGGTGTGGTTCAACGACTTCGGCGCCTCCTCGCTAGACTTCGTGCTCCTCGCCTGGGTGCGCGACCCCGCCACCACCGGCCTGCGCGCCTTCCGCTCCGAGCTGCGCTTCGCCATCACCGACGCCTTCACCGCCAACGGCATCGAGATCCCCTTCCCGCAACGCGACCTCCACATCCGCTCCATCGACCCCCAAGCCGCCG
>DASWHD010000238.1:0-20200 GCA_036393335.1 bacterium | reverse complement strand
GTGGTGCGCACCGCAGAGGGCGACATCGCCTTGTTCCGCACCGCGGACGACCAGGTCTTCGCCCTGCGCGACCGCTGCCCGCACAAGGGCGGGCCGCTCTCCCAGGGCATCGTCTTCGGCCATCGGGTCGCCTGCCCCCTGCACAACTGGACGATCGACCTGGAGACCGGCGTGGCCGTCCCGCCCGACGAGGGGTGCACGGGCCACCACCCGGTGAGGCTGGAAGGGCGCGAGATCTACCTGTCGCTGTCCGTGCGCGATGCCGCCCCGGCCTGCGGCTAACCCGACGGACCACGACCGATGAACACGCAATGTCGCCTTGTAGGGCCGGCTTCACGGGCCACCGACGCCATCCCCGCCTAGCGGCATCGGTGGCCCGAGGCCGGCCCTACAGTCCTTTGCCGATGTCACCCTACCCCCCTCCTGCCCACAGCTAACCATGAATAGCGACGCCCGCCTCAAAGACCGGCAACGGGTCGCCACCACCTGCCCCTACTGCGGGGTAGGGTGCGGGGTGACGGCGACGGTCGAGGGCGATGGCCGGGTGACGATCGCCGGCGACCCGGCCCACCCCGCCAATCGCGGCCGCCTGTGTTCCAAGGGCACGGCCCTGGCCGAGACCCTGGACCTCGACGATCGCCTGCTCTACCCGGAGATCGCCGGCCGGCGGGCGCCATGGGACGCCGCCCTGGACGCGGTGGCGAGCGGCTTCGCGCGCATCCTCCGCGAGGACGGGCCAAACGCGGTCGCCTTCTACTGCTCGGGCCAGCTCCTCACCGAGGACTACTACGTGGCCAACAAGCTGATGAAGGGGTTCATCGGCGCGGCCAACATCGACACCAACTCTCGCCTGTGCATGTCCAGCACCGTGGCGGGCCACAAGCGCGCGTTCGGCGCGGACGTGGTCCCCGGCTGCTACGAGGACCTGGACGAGGCGCACCTCGTTCTCGTGGTCGGCTCCAACGCCGCCTGGTGCCACCCGGTGCTGTACCAGCGCATCGCCGACGCCAAGCGCGCCCGGCACAACCTGCGGGTGGTGGTGATCGACCCGCGGCGCACCCCCACCTGCGACCTCGCCGACCTCCATCTGCCCCTCGCCCCCGGCAGCGACGCGGTGCTGTTCAACGGGCTGCTCACCCACCTCGCCGCCCGCGGCTTCCTCGACACCGAGTTCACCGAGACCAGCACCACCGGTCTGGAGGACGCCTTGGCGGCAGCCCGGGCCGCGGCGCCGGACATCGCCACCACCGCGGCCAAGTGCGGCGTGCCGGAGGTGGCGGTGGCCCAGCTCTACCACTGGTTCGCCACCACCGAGCGGGTCGTCACCCTCTTCTCCCAGGGGATCAACCAGTCCTCCAGCGGCACGGACAAGGTGAACGCGATCGTCAACTGCCACCTGGCGACGGGACGCATCGGCCGCCCCGGCATGGGTCCCTTCTCCCTCACCGGCCAGCCCAACGCCATGGGTGGCCGCGAGGTCGGCGGGCTGGCCAACACCCTCGCGGCGCATATGGATTTCGGCGACGACACCTGTGACCGGGTACAGCGCTTCTGGGGTGCGCCGGCGATCGCCCGTGCCCCGGGTCTCAAGGCGGTCGACCTCTTCCAGGCGGTGGGCGACGGCCGAATCCGCGCGGTGTGGATCATGGCCACCAACCCGGCGGTCAGCCTACCCGACGCCTTCGCCGCGCACCGGGCGCTGCAGCGCTGCGAGCTGGTGGTGCTCTCCGACTGCGTGCGCCGCACCGACACCGCCGACTGCGCCGATGTCCTCCTGCCGGCGGCCACCTGGGGGGAGAAGGACGGCACGGTGACCAACTCGGAGCGCCGCATCTCGCGCCAGCGGCCGTTCCTGCCACCGCCGGGGGAGGCACGGCCCGACTGGTGGATCATCACCCAGGTGGCCCACCGCATGGGTTTCTCCGAGTCCTTCCCCTACGCCGGCCCGGGCGACATCTTCCGCGAGCACGCCGCCCTCTCCGGCTTCGAGAACGGCGGCACACGAGCCTTCGACATCGGTGGCCTGGCGGCCCTCGACGACGCCGGCTACGACGCCCTGGCGCCGGTCCAGTGGCCGGTCCCCGAGGGCCGGCGGGAAGGAACCCCGCGGCTGTTCGCCGACCGGCGCTTCGCCACTGCCGACCGGCGCGCCCGGTTCGTCGCCATCACCCCCCGGCCGCCGATGCGCCGCACCACTGCGCGCCATCCCCTGGTCCTCAACACCGGCCGCATCCGCGACCAGTGGCACACCATGACGCGCACCGGCAGCGCCCCGCGCCTCACCGGTCACACCGCGGAGCCCTACGTCGAGATCCATCCCGTCGATGCCGCCAGCCGCGGCCTGACCGACGGTGCCCTGGCCCGCCTCACCGGCCCCCAGGGGGAGATGCTGGCGCGGGTCCACCTCGAGACCGGGCAGCGCCCTGGCTCGGTCTTCGCGCCGATCCACTGGAGCGGCCCGTTCGCCGCCTGCGGCTGCGTGAACGACCTGGTGGCGCCGTACACCGATCCGATCTCCGGCGAGCCGGAGTCGAAGCACGCGCCGGTGGAGGTGGTGCCCTATCGCCCGGCCTGGCACGCCTTCCTCCTGAGCCGCGAGCGTATCGCCGTCACCGGCCTGGGCTACTGGGTGAGCGTGCGCGGCCACCACTTCTGGCGCTACGAGTTGGCCGGTGTGGCGGAGCCGGACGACTGGAGCACGTGGGCGGCCCGCCTCATGGGGGGCGCCGGCGAATGGTTGGAGTACCACGACCCGGCCGCCGGCCGTTACCGCGCCGCGCGCATCGCCGGCGACCGGCTGGTGGCGTGTCTGTTCGCCGCCCCGGCCCACGACCTCCCCACCCGGGCGTGGCTCGCGCGCCTCTTTGCCCACGACCGCCTCGACTTCCGGGACCGGGCGAGCCTCCTGGCCGCCCGGCCACCGCGCGCCGAGGGGGACGCCGGGCCCACGGTCTGCTCCTGCTTCGGCGTGGGTCGCAACACCCTGCTGGCGGCGATCCGCCGCCACCGCCTCGCCTCACCCGAACAGGTCGGCGACGCCCTCAAGGCCGGGAGCAATTGCGGCTCGTGCGTCCCGGAGCTCGCGGCCCTGATCCAGGAGGCTGCCGGCACCTCCGCCGCGTAGGGCGTCCGGACCGCTCGCCGCCGTCGACGAGAATCCGCCGCGGCATGCGCGCCAGTGTGCCGCGTTACCGGTGCCGTGGGCCAATCACGCCGCGACCAGGACCCACACGCCCACGAGGATGAATGCGGCTCCGGCCACCCAGGAGACGTACTTTGGATTGAGCCAGTGGGAGAGCAGCACACCGGCGAACACGGCGATCGCCGAGGCCACCACCAGGGCTGCAGCCGAGCCGAGGAAGACCGTGAGGCGGTCGTTCCCGCCCCGGGTGGCGTAGAGCAGGGTCGCCACCTGGGTCTTGTCGGCGATCTCCGCGAGAAACACCGTCACGAACACCGTGGCAAAGAGCTTCGTGTCCATCCCTCCTCCTCCTCCGATGCCCGTCCGTGTCGGACCTCGGCCCCACCGCCGAAGCCGACCATGGGCGATGATGAATCCGGTGGAGCGACACCACCAACCCGGACGGCAGGACAGCATTCTACCGCCGACCGGCGATCCCCCGCATCCCGCCGGCGCCGGGTACGCTGTCCGTCGCCCGCACGCCCGTGGTTGGCCACCGCGGTGCGGGCCGGTTAGTCGCTCACTGTCGCCTCGTACAACGACTCGGCGAGGCGCTGATGGATCCGCGGCTCCTTGCTCGCCTGGCAGTCCTGCAGGGAGTGGAAGAACTGGCAACGGACCTCTTCATCCATGTGCTCCAGGAGGTAGGCGAGGTGGACGGCGAGGACGTCCTTGTCGTGGTGCTCGTGGAGCCAGCGCGCCACCTCTTCTTCGTTGGAACGCGGCGACCGCACGTGACGTTCGGCCCGGACCACCGTCTCGTGCTGATCGCAGGTCATGGCTCGCTTCCCCAACCGGTGACTGCCGCCTCCCGATGCTTCACGTTGTCGGCAACCGGTGGTACAAGCTTGATCCCGTCGCACTGCGCCACCCTCTCCTCCGCCAGGCCCCTCCAGCGTATGATCACGCGCACCGCTCTGCCCCACGGCCGGACAAGGGATACTCGCAGCGCTGCCGATGAGGGGCGGGACCGGCACGCGACCGCGGTCAATCTCCACCACGGCGATGCCTGCTAACGTGCTCGACCACAATCCCCCGGGCAATGGCCCGGCCGACTCGGAGGCGCCGCCTGCCCCGCGGCCACGCCGCGTGCGGGTGTGGCTCTTCCTGCCGGTCTTCCTGGTGGCCGCCGGCCTCGCCTTGGCCTACGTCTGGACCCGTCCTCCGGTCTACCAGGCGAGCGCCCGCCTGCTCCTCGACTGGGGAGGGGGTGCCGAGGCGCCGGACACCGCAGAGCAGGAGCAGCAATTCCTCACCCAATGCCAGGTCCTCACCAGCCGGCCCCTGCTGGAGAAGGTCGCGCCGCAGCTCGGCTACCTCGGCGAGGCGGCCACGGCGGGCGGCGACGCCGTCACCGCCCTGCAAGCGATGCTCATCGTCGAGCCGGTGGAGGGGACCCGCGTCGTCGCCCTGCGCGCCGAGGGGGCCGAACCCCTGCTCCTACCCAAGCTGGTCAACGCGGTAGTGGCGGCCTATCAGGGCGACCTCGCCGCCGAGCGCGTCGCCACGGTCTCCACCGAGGGGGACGCCCTGCGCCGCCAGCTCGCCGGCCTGGAGGAGGAGATCGCCACCAAGCGCGAGGCCCTCGCCGCCCTCGGCGAGAGCTACAACATCGTTTCCCTGCAACGCGAAGAGAACCGCGCCCTGGCCCGCCTCAAGGGGTTGCAGGACTCGCTGAACAAGACGGCCGAGGCGGAGGTGGCCGCCAACGCCAACCTCAAGTCGGTGCGGGGGGCGATCGAACGCGGCGAGCCGGTGGTACGCCTCCAGGACCAGCGGGCGATCGCCGACTTTAAGCGGCGCGCCGCCGACCTGCGCGAGCAGTGGTCGGAGCTCGAGGCCAAGTACCCGCCGAAACGCCTGGAGCTGGAGCCATCTGCGGCCCTGCTGCGCCGCAAGATCGATCGCATCGAGGAGGACCTGGCACGGGAGACCGCGGCTAGCCAGGAGGCCGCCCAGGCCGAGGCGGCCCAGGAGTTGGAGCGCACCCGCGAGGCGCGGCGGCGCATCGAGCGCCAGGTCTCCGACCAGGACGCCCAGGTGAAGGAGTTCTCGCGCCGCTTCCAGGAGTACCAGGCGGCCGGCACCGATCTGGAGAACCTGGAGGCGCTTTATCAGGAGCGCCGCCAGGGGCTAGTGCGGCTGGAGGTGGTGGGCCAGGTGGTCCACACCACCGCCAAGGTGCTGGAGGCGGCCACCGTCCCAGAGCGGCCAATCCGGCCGCATTACTGGACCGAGTCCGCCGCCGCCGTCGGCGGCGCCGCCCTACTCGGCCTGCTCACCGTGTGGCTCGTCGAGTTCCTCGCCCGACCCCAGGCCGCTCCCGGCCCCGGCCCCGGCGGCGGCCTGGTGCCATTGCTGGAGATGCTCGTGCGCCGCCGGCCCGAGGCCCTGCCTCACCAGCCGGTGCCGCTGTTGGGCGCGGCCGGGGACTTCCCGCGCGAGCTCACTGCCGCGGAGATCGCCACCCTGGTAGCCGCCTCCAAGCCACCCGTGGACGTGCTCATCGCCGGCCTCCTCAGCGGCCTGAGCGCCGAGGAGATGGCCGCCCTCACCTGGGCGCAGGTCGACCTGCAGGCCAGCCGTATCAACGTCGCAGAGCCGGCGGCCCGCGCCGTGCCCGTTGCCGCGCCGGTGCGCCTGCTCTTCAAACAGGCGCACGCCGCGTTTGGCGCCTCGGCCGACGGCCCGCTGCGCAGCCAGGACGGCGCCTCTCCCCAGGTCGCCGACCTGGACGGCCTGCTGGCCTGCACCGCCCACGACGCCGGCCTGGTCCACGCCGAAGAAGTGACCAGCGACGCCCTGCGCCACACCTTCCTCGCTCACCTGGTACGCCACGGCGCACGCCTCTCCGAGATCCCGCGCCTCATCGGCCCCATCTCCCCGGCCTTTCTCGCCTCCTACGGCCGCCTCGCCCCCACCGGCCCGGGTCTCCCCCTCGACGAGATCAACCTCACTCCCCCCGGGTTCTGACCGATGGGCACCGCCTCCGAGTGCGGGGACGGGGACCGGCAAGCGACGCGCCGGCGGGGAGCGGCGGACGAGGCCAAGGGAGGGAGTGGGTCCGTTCCCACGTGCGCTGCATGACGTTCTCTGGCGAGAACGTAACCGTCTTCCACCCGATTCTGAATCCTGACTCGGCCAGACGGGCTCACTTCCTGGAGCACGTCAATTTTCACCAAGGAAGTGCGTAATGAATACCTTTTCAGGCAGGGTGGCGACCGTGGGGCTCGGCTCGACCTTGATCGTTTGTGCTGCGTTAGCAACCGGTTGTGGCGGGGGCGGAGGGGGTAGCAGTAGCAGTGGCGGCGAGATCGTCGCCGCCCTCGGTGGCACCCCGCCGGTAGCGACGGCGATGGACCGGACGCCGCCCGATCCCGAGACTCGGGTGGTGCTCGGCGAGGTGGTGAGCGCCTCTCTGGGCCTGGTGAGCGCCTCCTCGGTGATGGCCACGGAGGCGGAAGATCAGGCGCCGGACGACCCGGCCAATCTTGCCGAGACGGTGGTCGACAACGCCCCGGTTATGCGCCTGGCGGAGGACCTGCGGGACAAGATCAAGGTCTTCTCCCTGGCCGGCAGCAATGGGGTCCACGCTAGTGTGGTCGACGTGCCCTTCTTCGAGTGGGTGTACGAGGAGAAGGACGAGCAGTGGCGAGTGGAGTGGGACGACGGCCTGTTCAACAACGCCATCATCCGTGCCCGGATCTTCGATCTGGACGAGAACGGCAACTACGTCCCCACCAAACACTACGGCTCCACCACCACCGAGCGTGTCATCGTCGACGTGGAGCTGGACTGGTTTCCCAGCCTCAGCCAGTTCGCGGTGGACGGGACCTTCACCTTCGACGGCTTCGACTCCGAGGACGACAAAATCTACGTCAATGGCGGGGCCGACATCGAGATCTGGAACGCCTTCGACGGGGAGATATCCGTGCGCGACCTGACCATCGATCACGGCGACCTCTGGGACTTGCGCTACCCCACCGCCGGTCACCTCTACATGGACCTGATGGGCTTCGCCGAGATCCACGCCGACATCGAGGACGAGGACCGGGTGGAGCTACGCTTCGAGTTCTTCGGCATCAACACCATCCGCTTCGGAGTGCACCTCGACTATCTCTTCCCGGACGAGGTGGCGTTCGAGTTCTGAGCCGGATCTTGGCCGCCGACACAGGGAGCCGACGCCTGCCGGCGGCGCGCCGGAGTCACGGGTTTGCCCGCAGGGCCGCCAACCAACCGAAGATCGCGGGGACCGCGGCCTCGCTGCGCAGGATGCGTGAGCCGAGGGTAAAGGAGCGGAATCCGCGCGCGACGAAGGTCGCTGCCTCGCGCTCGATCCAGCCCCCCTCCGGGCCGATCGCGATCAGCAGGCGTTCCCCCACGACGTCGCTCGCCGTCAAGCGGTGGTCGGTCTTGGGATGGGCCAGCAGACGGCGAGTACTCGCTAGCGATGGCAGGACGTCGTCGAGGAAGGCCATCAGCCGCCGGTGGACGTGGACCCGCGGCAGACGGGTCGCACGGGCCTGCTCCAGGCCACGGCGCAGGGCGGCATCGATTTCCCTGGGGGCCAGGGCCGGGGAGGAAAAGTAGCTGCGCTCGACCCGCCAGGCGTTGGTGAGGTGGATCGTCCCGACGCCGAGGGACGCGACGTCCGCGAGCAGGCGGCGCACCACCTTGGGCCGCGGCACGGCCAGGAGGAGGTCGATGGGCGGCGCGGGCTCCGGCGCCGGGTTCAGCCGTGGCTCCAGGACCAGCTCGTCCGGCCCGCACGACAGCACCACGCCCGTCCCCTTGGGACCGTCCACGACCCCGATCACCAGCGCATCGCCCACCGCCGGCCGCACCACCGCCTGAACGTGCGCCGCCCGCCGGCCGCGCACCACGACCCGGTCGTCGCCCTGGAAGTCGGCCGGGTCGAGGAGGAGGAGATTCATGGGTAACAATCAGCTATGAGCGATTAGCTGTTAGCCGGACCGCGGTGGGTGAGGGGGGGGTGGAAGTCCGGGTGATCGCCTGGTTGACGACGGCCAGCACCGCGGCGGTGGCGGTGGCGGCACGGAGGGTGAAAGCGGGGAGGCCAAACAGCAGCGCCCCGCGCTCCGCCAACTGCGTGTGCTCCGCCGGTGAGAGCCCGCCTTCCGGGCCGATCACCAGCCGCACCTCGGCGTCGCCGGCGGGCATCGCGATGGGCGGCGCCCCGGGCAAGGCCACCAGCGCGCCCACCAGCTCGGGGAGGGCAGCCACGAAGGTCAGGACGGGATGGATCTCCAGGGGGTGCGGACGGCCGCACTGACGCTGGGCCGCCGCGGCCACCGCCTGCCAGCGCGCACCCTGGCGACCCGCCCCGTCCGCGCGGCGACCGATGGTGTGCTCGGTGATCAGGGGTGTGAGAACGGCGGCGCCGAGCTCGCTCGCGTGTTGGATGACGGTCTCGATCCCCCTCCCCTTGGGCATGGCCTGGTAGAGGTACACCGGTCGCGGTGGCCGCCATGGCGCCGGAGCCGGCGCCACGGTCCGCGCGGCGACCGCGTGTCGATCGACGGTCGCGACGACCGCCTGCCAGTACGCCCCAGCCGCACACACGGTGAGCGGGTCGCCGCACCGCACCCGCAAGACGTCACGCAGGTGGTGGGCATCGGCGCCGGTGAAGGTAACGATGGCGCCGGGGCACAGGGGCCGTTCGAGGTGAAAGGTAGGCACGGGGGGCGGTAGGCAGTAGGCAGTAGGCAGTAGGCAGTAGGCAGTAGGCAGTAGGCAGTAGGCAGTAGGCAGTAGGCAGTAGGCAGTAGGCAGTAGGCAGACACAGGGTAACCCGCGGCGCGGCGGGCCACCTCCGGGATCGATCCGCCTCGTCATCCAGCGAAGTGGGTAAGGATGGCGATCCCCGACACCAGGGCGGCAAGGCCGGCGACGACGAGAGCGGTGGCGCGCGGTGCACATCCCCTCCGCCGGACCGCCCCCGGCGGGCGCCACTCGGCGGTGCCGCGCAAGGCGTCGATCGCCACGCGCACCATCAGCGGCTCGATCTCGTCGTGGCCACGGCTCTGCGCCAGCGCCACCGCCTCGTCCAGGACCCGCTCGGTATTGGGGATGTAGCCGAGGGCGAAGCCGTACACCGCCGCATGGCCCTCGGGCGACAGGCCGACCTGCGGTGCGGTCCGCGCCAGGTACTCGCAGCAGTACTGGGTCGACTCGTCGGCGGCGTATGCCAGCAAGTGCACGCGACAGACGATCGCCGCGACCAACGGCCGGTAGTGGACTACCTCCATGCGCTGTTTGATGTCGAGGCGGCCGATCCACAGGAAGTGGACGCCTGCTACGGTCTGGTGCAGCACCAAGAGCTGTTGCCACACCCATTCCGGAAGGCGCTCGGCGGAATCCACTACCACCGTCATCTCCCGACCGTCCTCCAGAGCGGCACAACAATGGGCCGCCAGCACGTCGTCGGCCAGGTCGGCACCCACGCCGAGATGGCCGGCCACCTGCCGCAGGGGGGAACGGCTGCCGAGCTGCTCCAACTCGAGAATCAGGTACCGGGCGGGATCGACCGCCCCAAGCCAGTGACGGACCAGGAAGCTCTTGCCCACCATGGTCTCGCCGGTGACCAGGATGCTACCGCTCCCGATCGCGGCCACGAGCCGCTGGCCGTGGGCGCGGTTGGCCGGGGTGATAAACGGTGCGCGTGCGGTCTCTGGCATCCCCCAGCTTTCCCCGCCGGCGGCGACAACGAAACCGCACCGCCACCCCTGGCGGCGATCGCCGGCGGGGCGCGACCGGCCACCCAGCGGTCCATGCCGGCGCCGGTGCGGCCCGGGTCTCTGCCTTCCGATATGAGTAGTTTCAATGCCGACAACTCCTACCAACTCCGGGATAAATGGGGGAAGATCCGCCCCCGATCCCGCTTCCCTGCGAAGCCAGCCCCCCCGCGTTCGCCATGAAGCCCCTGATCTCCATCTTGTGCGTCGTCCTCTTGCCGCTACTCCTCGGGGCGGTCGGGCCAACCTCACCTCGCCAGGAGTGGGCCGCGACGGAGGTACAGTTTCGCCCCACCGGGAGGCTCGCGGTGCTCCCCGAGCGCGACCTCCCTCACCCGTACGGCCTAGCGATCGAGCGTGTGGCGCGGCGCCTTCCCGACGACGAGATGCGCCACGCCCGCACCGCCGTCGACCAGGCGGTGGTGCCGCGCCCCGGCTGCGGCCGCCGCCCGGGACTGGGCGAGTCCCTCGCCCGCCTCCTACCGCCGGACGAGGCGATGCTCGCGGAAGGGCTGTACCACTTCGACGCCGGGCGCTTCCGCGAGGCCGCGTCGATCTTCCAGAGGGTAATCGCCACCTACCCCCGTGGCCGTCAGGTGCCGGCAGCGCAGTACTGGCTGGCGGAATGCGCCCTCGCCACGGGGGCACGGGAACGGGGGATCGGGCAGCTCCATGGCCTGATCGATGACTGGCCGGGCCATACCCTCGCGGCATACGCCAACTACACCCTGGCGTGGCTGGCGATGGAGGACGGCGACCGCACCGGCGCAATCGATCGCGTAAGCCGCGCCCTCGCGTCCCCGTCCACCGATCTCACGCCGTCGCTGCACCTCTGGCGCCTGGCAATCTCCCTCGCCGGCGACGACCTCGATGCGGCGCGCTCCACCGCCGACGCCTTGCTCACCACCGGTCCTCAGGCGTGGCAGGAAAGCGTGCGCCAGATCCTCGGCGAGGTCCTGTTCCACATGGGGCGGTACCAGGAGAGCCTCGACCTGCTCGGGTCGAGCGAGGCCCCGGCCCTGCGCCTCATCGCCGCATGGTGCCAGCTACGGCTCGGCGACCCGCAATCGGCCGTCGCCGCCTTCGACCAACTCCAGCGCGAGGCGCCCGACCCGATCATCGTCCTGGGCGCCACGCTGGGCCTGTTTCAGACGGCGATGGCCACCGGTGACCTCGCCGCCGCCGCATCCCTCTTGGAATCACCATCACTGCAAAGCGGCGGCGACCACCTCCTCGCTGCGCGGCTTGCCCTGGCTCAGGCCCAACTCCAAGCGGGCCAGGTCGAGGAGGCGATGACCGGCTTCCAATCGATCCTCGCCGCGGCCCCTTCCAGCCCCCACGCCAGCCGCACCCGCCTCGCCCTCGCCCGGGCCCTGTTCGCCGCCAAGGAGTACACCGACGTGGCCGAGGCTCTGCGCTACCTGGTTGGCCAGGCCGGTGGCCTGACGCCGGAGGAGGATGGCGAGTCCCGCTTCCTCCTGGCACGCAGCCTCCATCTGCTGAGCGAGCTGGGCGACGCGGAGGTCTACTACCGCGAGCTGCGCGAGCAAGGGGGCGATACCCCCTGGGCGCGGCAGGCACGTTTCTACGAAGGATTCCTGTACCTTGGCCAGCGCCGTCTGCTGGAGGCTATCCCCCTCCTGGAGCAGGTCCCGCCCGACGACCCAAACTGGACGGTGGCGATGGGGGAGCTGGGCAAGGCGTACCTCACCCTGGGTAACTCCGCCCGGGCCCAGGCGATCTTTGCTCGCATCGCCACGGACGCGGCGCCCGCCGCACGTGGCGACGCCCTCTTCCTCCTCGCCGAGACGGCCTTCGAGAACGGCGACCTCACCGCCGCCTACGACTATTATCGCCAGGTCACCGAGACGCGGCCGGACGCCGATCGCCTGCGGCGCTCCCTAATGCGCATGGCCCAGATCCTGACGGAGCGCGGCGATTACGGCGGGAGCACCACTCTGCTCAAGAGCGTGGCGGCGCGCTTTCCCGACCATCCGGTGGCCGAGGAGGCGCAGCTCGCCATCGGCGTCAATGAGGCGCGGGCGGGACGGCAGGACGGGGCGGTCAGCGCCTTCAGCCGCTTTACTCAGCGGTTTCCCGACAGCCCCCACCTGGGAGAAGCGCTTTACCGCCTCGGCACCGCGCACCGCCAGGGCGGTCAGCAGGAGGAGGCCGCCCACGCGTTTGCCCAGGCCGCCGCCGCCGGTGGCGACGGCCCGCCGGCAATCGCCACGCGCTGGGCCGCCGCCTTCTCGCTCGCAGACCTCGGTCAAGCCGAGGCAGCCATCGAGGTGTTGGTGGCGCTGTTCCGTGACCACGGGGGCAATCCCCAGTCCCTCCTCGACGGTGTCGAGTGGTTACGCACGACCGGCAACCCAGACTACGCCGCCCACGCCCTGAACGAGATGGAGGGACGATTGGAGTCCTCCCGCTGGCTGGCCGAGGTCGAGCTGACCCGCGGCCTGCTCCTCGAGAAGGGCGGGGCGCCGCAGAAGGCGATCGCCAGCTATGCCAAGTTGCTGCGCAGCTACCCGGCGGAGGACGCCGCGCGCACGGCGCGCCTGCGCATGGCCTACCTGTACGTGGAGACCCAGGAGTACTTTCTCGCCAGCCAGGTCCTGAAACGGATGCTGGAGGATCCGATGGACGCCGAGCATCAACCCGAGGCACGACTGCTTCTCGGGCAGGTCTACGAGTCCCTCGATTTCTCCGACCGCGCCCTGGAGACCTATCTGCCGCTGGTCGAGTCTCAAACCGACCCGCGCTACCATGGCCAGGCCGCGTTCCGCATCGGCCGCCTCCTCCTGGAGCTGGGCCAGGCCCAGCGCGCCTACCCGTTCTTCGTCGAGGCGGGGAACGACAACGATCTGGCCCTCGTCGAGAGCCTGCCTTACTACCGCGGCCGCGCTCTGGTGGAGATGGGACGGTCCGGCGAGGGCATCCGGGAGCTAGAGGGCTATCTCAACGGCCTGCCTGCAGACCTGACCCGCGAGATCCAGGCATACCTGGCGATCGCCAAGGGCTACTTGCAACAAGGGGAGCGAGCGGCCGCCCTGCGGGTCCTGGCGCGCGCCAATACCCTCGCCGAAGGAACGCCGTTCGCGGACACGGTGCGTAATCTGCGCATGCGGCTCGTGGATACGGTGGTCGGCGACGACCTGCCGCCGAGCGCGCCGCCCACCACCACCGGCTCCCCACCGCCCGCCAGGGTCGAGGACGCAGCACCGCGCCCCCCCCTTCCCGCCAGTCCATGAACAACCTGCTGTTGTTCTTCGAAAAGGGTGGCCCGACGATGTGGCCGCTGCTCGTCGGGTCGGTGGTCGCCGTGGCCATCCTCATCGAGAAAACGGCATTCCTGCGCCGGGTCAAGGTAGTCCCCCCGTTTCTCCTCGATCAAATCCGCGCCCGGCTCCTCGACGGCAAGGGAGAGGAGGCCCTCGCCTATCTGCGCCAGAATGACTCGCCGATGGCACGCATCCTCACAGCCGGTCTGATGAGCCGCGGCGAGCCGCGCGAGACCCTGCGCGACCGACTGGAGGACGCCGGTCGCCATCAGCTCCCGGTGCTGGAGGCACACCTCGACGCCTTGGGCATCGTCGCCGGGGTCTCGCCACTGCTCGGACTGCTGGGCACGGTCTCCGGCATGATCAAGGTGTTCAACACCATCGCGCTGAAGGGGGTGGGCAATGCCTCCGCCTTGGCGGGTGGCATCTCCGAGGCGTTGTTTTCCACCGCCGCGGGGCTGCTGGTGGCGATCCCGGCGTACATCGCCTACCGCTACTTCCGGCGCCGCGCCGAGGTCCTGGCGGTGGAGATGGAGCGCATGTCCATCGAGTTCCTGGACTTCTTGACGAGGGAACGGCAGTGAGATGCAACGACCATCTCGACCCGACGCACGCCACACTCCGAACCGCAGGGGGGTCGGGGGTTGGGGGATGAGGGGTCAGATAGCAGGATGCCGGCCGCGCAAATGGGGTTCCCTTCCGTCCCCCCCATCCCTCAACCCGCATCCCCTCCCCCTATGAACTTCGCCCGCCGTCCCCACGACGACCTGACCATCGACATCACGTCGCTGGTGGATGTGGTCTTTCTCCTGTTGATCTTCTTCATGGTCACCACCACCTTCGCGACCCAGTCGGGGATCGGCGTGAACCTGCCAGAGGCGAGCGCCCGGGAGCGCCCCTCGACCGAGGCGGTATCCGTCTCGATCACCGCCGACGGCACCTTCTTCCTCGATCGGGGACGGGTCACCCGCGATGCCCTACGCGGCGGATTGCAGGAACTACGCGGGCAGCGTGGCGAGGAGACGGTGGTGATCATCCGGGCCGACGAGGCGGTGTCCCACGGCCGGGTCGTGGAGGCGATGGACGCCGCACGCAGCGCCGGCTTTCGCCGTCTGGCAATCGCCACCCACACCCCGAGCGAGGAGTAATCTCCCGGATCCGTGTGCCATGCGACAGCGGGGTGTTCACCGCCTCGCCGGGTAGGATCGTCATTCGCGATGGTCTGCCGCCCGTTCCAGGGTGCGGCAGATGTAACGCAATCGCCCCTCGTCGGTGACCTTGTGGCCGAAAATGTCGGTCACGAAGAAGCTGTCCACCACCCGCTCCGCCTGGGTATCGATCTTCGCGCCGCGTATGTACAGGCGCAGATTGGCGAGCGCGGTCACCACGTCGTGCAGGAGCCCCGGCCGATCCTCCGCATTGAGGAACAACACGGTCGCGCTGCTGGCGACGCGGGTATCCACCGTGACGTGTGCGTCCATGTGCCGGACGTGGGGATTGACGTAGCTGGATCGTTCGCGCGCCTTCACCAGGTCGCTGACCCGCGCGCGCCCCTCCAGCACCGCGCGGAGGTCCTCCAAGAGGCGGGTCTTCACACCTTTTTGGGTCAGGCGCTCGCCGTCGCCGGTGGTGAGCTGCAGGGTGTCGAGGACCACCCCATTGCGGGTCCGGATCTGGGCCGCCTTGATATCCAGGGAGTGAGCCACCAACACCCCGGTGATCCGCGAGAACAGCCCCGGTTGATCGATATCGTGGGTGCACACGGTGAGCTGGCTGAAGGGCCGACCGCGCGGGTTGACCAGACGGAATTGCAACGGCTCTCGATCGAGGCGCTGGAGCATCTCGAGATCGGCGAGGGTCTGGGCGACGGTCTTGCCGAGTAATTCCTCGTCGCTGATCTCGCTCAGGTAGTCGCTCAGCAAGGCGCTCATCTGCTTCTCCGCCGCGGCCTCCCCCAACTCCCGGATCTTGGCGGCGCGGAGGGCGGCGAGGGTGTCGGCCTCGCGGCCCAGAAGCTGCTCCCGTGCCAGGCCATATAACTCCAACACCAGCGCTTCCTTCCACGCCGACCACATGTCCGGATGGGTCGCATGGGCGTCCGCGTAAGTAAGCACCAAGAGCAGGTCGAGGCTCTCCTCGTCGATGACCTGATCCACGAAGGTATGCAATACCCGCTGGTCGTGGATCTCGAGCCGCTGCGAGTAGTGCGGCATGAGCAGGTGAAACAGCACCAGGCGCTGTACGATCTTGATGTCGTCCTTCGGATATCCGAGGCGCTTCATCACCGCGCTGGCTAGGCGTGCACCGACGTCGCTGTGGTCGCCGGAATAGCCCTTGCCCAGGTCGTGGAATAGCCCGCCGAGGTACACGAGATAAGGGCGAGCCAGGCGACGAAAGGTTTCGTGGAAGAGGGCGTGCTGTTCCTGCGGCCGGAAGCGGATCTGATCGAGGTAGTCGACGACCCGCAGGGTGTGCTCATCCACCGTGTAGCGATGATAGGGGCCAGGCTGACACAGGGCCTGAATGCGCGCGAACTCGGGGACCAGGCGGCGGAACAAGCCTGTCTGATACATCGACCGCAGCCAGTACCCCACCGGCCCCTCGGCGGTAAACAGACGGCGCAGCGCCGCCAGGTTCTCCACCGAGCGGACCTCGGCATCCTCGATGTCCGGCAACTCGAGACTGATCTTCGCCAGGGTGTCGTGGGAGATCGGGACACGGTGGGTCGCGCTCAGCTCGAACAGCTCGAGCAGACGGGTGGGCCGCTCGCGGAACCGCCCCTGGGCCGCCAGCGGTACACCGACCCAGTCCTTGTGGAGGACGAAGCCGTCGCCCACGGTCCGCATCCCGAGGCGCGTGCGGAGCCGGGCGCCGATGCCGAAG
This sequence comes from bacterium, assembly GCA_036393335.1. Classification (GTDB taxonomy): domain Bacteria; phylum CG2-30-53-67; class CG2-30-53-67; order CG2-30-70-394; family CG2-30-70-394; genus DASWHD01. The sequence continues at coordinate 4,097 of DASWHD010000238.1, read as the reverse complement.
TCGTGGGCGAAACGCCGCAACAGGACGTCGGAGAGGAAGTGGATCTGCTGTGCGTGGCAGTAGAAGTAGCGCATGAACGACACGGAGGCGGGAAATCCCTCCCGGTCCTCGTATCCGAGATGCTCGGCAAGCCCGACCTGCTGATCGAAGGACAGGACGTCGCTCTTACGGCCGGCACGAAAATGCAGGTGGTTGCGCACCCGCCACAGAAAGCTGCGGGCGCTGGCGAGAAACTCGCGCTCCTGGCGGGAGATCGAGCCAATCTTCATGAGCTCGTCGAACGACTGAGCCCGGTACCGCGTCTTGCCCACCCAAGTAGCGAAGTGGATGTCGCGCAGGCCGCCGACCCCCTCCTTCACGTGTGGCTCCCGGACAAAGATCGAGCCACCCTGCTGCTGCAGACGGGTGAAGTGCTGGGCGAGCTTGGCTTCGATGTAGCGCCGTGGCTGGTGATCCACGACCTTGCGCGTGACCTCCTTGACGAAGTCGTCGTAGATGGCGGGGTCGCCGGCGAGGAAGCGACACTCGATGAGAGCCGTGCGCACCGTCTCATCCGCCACGGCCTGGCTGATGCACTCGCGAAAAGTGCGTACGGAGTGGCCCACGTCGAGCTTCATGTCCCACAGCACCAGCAGCAGGTCGGAGGCGATCGCCCGCATCTTTTCGGTCAGCCGCTTGGCCGAAACGAACAGCAGGTCGAGGTCCGAATACGGATTGAGCTCACCGCGACCGTAACCACCCACCGCAATCAGGGCGAAGGCCGGGCAGCCAGTAGGCTGATGAGCCGCGGCGACAAAACCGAACAGTGCCTGCAAGAGCCGATCGGCGGCGGCTGTCAGCTCGGCCACCACCGTGGCACCTGTGTGACCGGCAAGATGCGCCCCCTCGATCTCCCGACGCCGTGCGGCGTACAGGGCCGCCGCCTGATCCATCATCGCCGCCCGGTCGCGCACCAGAGTCGGCCGATACGTTTGCCAGTCGTGGGCCGCCAGCCGGTCGATAGAGGCGATCTCGGGCAGGAGCCAGGATTCGGTAGGGAGGTCGACGCAGGCTTCCATTCGCTGAGCTCAATCAACCATCGGCAGATCACTCTTGGCGGAGAATGGAGGGGAGAAAACGTGACACGAGAGGGCGCTCCACGCCATTACACCCAGAGCTCTCAGGGGTCTTCCGGGCAAACGCACCCTTGCCTACCTTAAATCAGACGCGCCTCCGTCGCCGATAGACGGCCAGTGCCAGGCAGGCGCTGCCGGTACCCACTGCGTCCGCCGCCACATCTGCCAGGTCCGAGTCCCGACCCGGCACAAACCGCTGGTGGTACTCGTCGGACAGTCCGCAGAGGATCGCCAACGATGCGGCGCGGGTGAGGACCAGCGGGCTCCCGCCGGCGGCCAGGGCCATCGCCAGGGTCGTGGTGAAGCCGGCGTATTCCACCCCATGGCAGATCTTGTCGTTGAGCACTACCGGAGCCGGTACGGAAAGGTCCGTTTGGTGCGACAGCCAGAAGATCATCCCTGCATAGACCGCCACCACCAGCCAGCGGCTCGTCCGTCCGGGGGTCATCCAACGCAGCTCGCGGAAACTGCGGGGCCACCGACCAGGGCACCACGCTCGACCGCCGTCACTCGCACCTGGACCACCTCGCCGGGAACACCGGGGCCGTCGAAGGCGATCCGTCGGTTTGTCCGGGTGCGGCCCTCCAGCTTGCCAGGTAGGCGGGCGGCGCTCCCTTCAACCAAGACTTCTTGGAGGGTACCCACCAAGGCCCGGTTGTGTCGCTCGGCGATACGCCGTTGCGCCGCCAGAAGGCGTTCTAGCCGCTCCGACTTGACCTCCACAGGGATCGGATCGCCCCACTTCTCGGCGCGCGTGTGGGGCCGAGGCGAATACATGAAGGCGAAGATCGACGCAAACTGCAGCGTCTTCACCGCGTCGAGGGTGGCGCGGAAATCGGCCTCGCTCTCGCCCGGAAAGCCGACGATGAAATCGGAGACCAGGGCGACCCCGGGTACCGCCCGGCGCAGCCGATCTACGATGCCCAGATACTCGTCGACGGTGTACCCCCGGTTCATCCGCGCCAGCACCGGGTCGGAACCGGCTTGCAGGGGCAGGTGCATGTACTCGCACACCTTGGGCTGGCTCGCCAGCACCTCGATTAGCTCCGGCCCGACGTAGTTCGGGTGCGACGTGACGAAGCGCACGCGCGCCAGACCGTCCACCGCGCTGACCTGCTCTAAAAGCCCCGGGAAGTCTACCTGCGACTCGCCAGCGCCCCCCCCCTTCCGGCCGTATGCGTTGACCGTCTGGCCGAGCAGGGTGACCTCACGGTAGCCGTCGGCGACCAGGTCACGCACCTCGTCGAGGATCGCGACCGCCGGCCGACTGTATTCGCGACCGCGGGTGTGAGGCACGATGCAGAATGAACAGAACTTGTCGCATCCCTCGATGATCGTCACGTACGCACGCAGCGCATCGCGGCGGGCGGCAGCCGAGCCGATCTCCAAATACTCCCCATCCGCCACGTCCACCACCCGCTCGCCGGCAACGACGCGACGCAGCACCGCCGGCAATCGCACCACGGCCCGGCTGCCGATCACGAAGTCGAGCCCCGGCGCGCGCGCTAGCAACGTCGCACCATCACTCTGGGCAACACACCCCGTGAGGCCGATCTTGAGGTGCGAACGCCTGTGCTTCAGGAGTGCCAGGCGGCCCACCTCGCTCACCGCCTTGTGTACGGCGTGCTCCCGCACCGCGCAGGTGTGGAGAACGATGAGGTCGGCCAACTCGGGAGTGATCGCCTCCTGGTAGCCCTCGTCGAGCAACATGCCCAGCAGGCGTTCGCCCTCATGGGCGTTCATCTGGCACCCAAAGGCGTGGACGAAGACCGCCGGCTTGGAGGAGGATGGGGGCCTGTGGCAAGTTGGCATGGTGACGAACCGTGGGGTGCAACAGCGATCGATAGTAGGTTGGCCACCCGGCTCAAACAAGCAGCGGTAAACGACGACCGGCGCGATCACCTCGTTGCACGAAAAAGGCGATCCTGAGGGTCGGCTTCTCGCAGTCTGGGAGAGCAGCTTGCAGATCGACTTCGTTTGGGACACGTTCCGCGACGACCTCGCGGCGGTGGAGACCGAGATCCACCGGCACCTCCACTCCGATGCCGCGTTGATCCCCGAGGTCGGTAGCCACCTCCTGGACGGTGGCGGCAAACGGGTGCGCCCCCTGCTCCTGCTGTTGTCCGCTCGCCTATGCGGATATCGCGGCGATGGCGTATACACCCTCGCCTCGATCATCGAGTACCTGCACACGGCAAGCCTTCTGCATGACGACGTGGTGGACATGGCGCAGCTTCGGCGCGGCCACGCCGCGGCGAACTCGATCTGGGGGAACCAGGCGTGCGTGCTCGTCGGTGACTATTTTTACGCCATGGCCCTGCACCTGGCAGTCGGCCAGAACAGCCTGGAAATCATGGAGATTCTCTCCAGCGCCACCGCGTACATGGTGAAGGGTGAGCTGTTGCAGATGGCGCACACCAAGGACGTCGCCATCACCCGCGGGGCCTATGAACAGATCGTGACCTGCAAAACGGCCAATCTCATGGCCGCCGCCTGCCGCCTTCCAGGGGTTGCCGCGGGATTGAACAGCGCACAGAAGGACGGCTTGCAAGAATATGGCCGTCACCTGGGTATTGCCTTCCAGATGGTCGACGACAGCCTCGACTATGTCGCCAACGAAACCCGCCTCGGCAAGCTGGTGGGAAAGGACCTGATGGAAGGCAAGGTGACACTGCCCCTCATCGTGCTATTGGAGCGCGCGAACGCCGCGGATCGGGCGACCGTCGAGGCGACGATCTTGAAGGACAACCTCGAGCAGGCCGACCTGCAGAAGGTCTTCTTGTTGTTAGATCGTTACTCCGTCCTCCAAGGGTGCGTCGAGATCAGCACCGCCCACGTCAGGAGGGCGAAGACCGCCCTAGACGCTTTCCCGGACAGTGAATGGCGCACCGCCTGCTACGCCATCGCCGACTACGTGGTGGAACGCGACCTCTGAGGGCTCGTATGCGGCGATCGGCTGCTGCGGACCTCTCAACGAGACCT
>DASWHD010000237.1:0-22376 GCA_036393335.1 bacterium | reverse complement strand
ACGATTCGGCTTCCCTACCGGGCGAGGAGCTCCTCCACCCCCTGCCAGATGGCCGTCAGGTGGTCCAGCAGCCGGTGGTCGCCGCCGGCGATCATCGTGAGGCGGCAGTCGGGGCACGGCGCCTCGCGTAGGAAGCGCTGCGACGCCGCCACCGGCACCGCCTCGTCCTCCGTGCCGTGAAAGATCCGCACCGGGCAGGGCGCGCCGTGGTCCCACACCGCCTGCTGGCGGGCGACGCCGTCCGCGATCAGGTCGTAGCGCAACCGGTACGCCTCGCCGGTGTACTGGTCGACCGCCTCCGCGATGCCGCACTCGCGCCACGCCGCCAGGCCATCGCTGCCGAGGTCGTCGCGCCGCCGGTCGAAGAAATCGAAGGCCGGGGCGATGAGCACGCAGCCGCGGACCTGCTGCGGCCGTGTCTGGGCGGTGAGCACCGAAACTAGGCCGCCGAGGGAGGAGCCGATCAGGTGGACCGGGGCGCCGTGGAGCTCATCCAGGACCAACCCCAGATCCTCCACCTCCCGGCCGATGGTCGTCTCCTCGAACAGGCCGTCCGACTCGCCGATCCCGCGGAAGTCGAAGCGCGCGTAGGTGAGACCCGCCGCCACCGTCCGCTCCTCGAACCACGTCGCCTTGGTGCCGGCGCACACCGAGCGGAAGCCGGGCACGAAGACCAAGGCCCGACCGTCTCGCCCCGGTGACAGGTGAGCGACGATCGCTTCCCCGGAGGGTGCGGTGAGAGACAGGCGTTGGGACATGGGTTCCGGCTAATTGCTATTAGCCGACTGCCGCCGGCACCCCCCGTAGACCGTAGGTCGCGGGACGCGACCTACGGTCTGATGGCGGGCGCGAGCCCGCCATCCACGGGGGGTGAAGCCACCCGGACCTGCGCCGGGTGGCGAGGCGCGCGCGTGGCGTCCCCCTCCATATCAGGGCGGGATTCATCCCCGCCCGTATAGCAGGCCATTCCCATTGTGCCAGTCCCACCACGGGAGGGGGTAAACCCCTCCCCTACGGCTGCCATGGATCACCGCTCCCGCAGCCGCGGGTTGAGGGCCTCGCGCAACCCCTCGCCGGCGAGGTTGAAGGCCAGCACCACGGCGAAGATGGTGCAGCCGGGGATGAAGGTGAGCCACGGGGCGTCGAAGATGAACGAGCGGCCGTCGGCCAGGATGTTGCCCCAGGTGGCGTACGGGGGCGGCACGCCGAAGCCGAGGAACGAGAGGCTCGACTCGGTCAGGATCGCATCGGCCACGCCGAGGGTGGCGGAGACGAACACCGGCGCGATGGCGTTGGGCACCATGTGGCGGAAGATCAGCCGTCCTTCCGGCAGCCCCAGAGAGCGGCCCGCGTGGACGAAGTCCAACTCGCGCAGGGAGAGGAACTCGGCGCGCACGAAGCGGGTCGTGCCCATCCACGAGGTGAGGCCGATGATCGCCATGATGGTGTAGATCGACGGCGGCAACAGGGCGACCGCGGTGAGCAGCAGGAAGAAGGCGGGAAAGCACATCATCACCTCCACCAGGCGCATCACCAGGGAGTCGACGGTGATCCTGGCGACCCGCACCTGGCCGTAATAACCGGCCAGGGCCCCGAAGCAGATCCCGATCCCCACGGAGATGGAGACGGCGATGAACCCCACCGAGAGGGAGACCGAGGCCCCCTGCAGCATGCGGGCGAAGAGGTCGCGACCCAGGTCGTCGGTGCCTAAGAGGTAGCGGCCGAAGGGCGGGCGCTCCGCCAGCGACACCGCCGGACTCATCGTGCTCAGCGGTGGGCGCAGCTTGTCCGGCAGGCGCACCGTGGAGGGGTCGAGGACCGGCCACCACTCGGTCAGTGCCTTGCCCGCCACCGCCGCCGCCACCAGCACCAGCAGCACCACGAGGCCGGTCATGGCCAGGCGGTTCCGGCGAAAGGTGCGCCATGCGGCGCGATAGGGGCCGGTGGGGGGCATGGGTCAGGCGGCGGCCGAGCGAACGAGTGTCTCCCCCTCCCTCCGGGAGGGGGCTGGGGGGAGGGCGTCGGGAACCACCAGTCCGCACGGAGCGCTGTCCGACCCACCGCTGACTCCGCACGCCCCCACCCCAACCCTCCCCCGGTGGGGGAGGGAGCCGCAGGGCGTCGTGATGTGGGTGTCCGGAACGCGCATCCCTACGCCAAACGTATCCGCGGGTCGGCCACGCCGTAGAGCAGATCGCTCACCAGCGTGCCGGCGAGGGTCAGGCAGGCGGCGATGAAATTGAGGGTGAGGACCACCGGGAAGTCGCGGGCGAGGATCGCCTCGTATCCCATCCGCCCCATGCCGGGCCAGGCGAAGATCGTCTCGAAGATCACCGAGCCGCCGATCAGGGCCGGCAGCATCATCCCGAACATGGTGATGAACGGCAGCAGGGCGTTGCGCAGGGCGTGGCCGTAGGTGACCGCCTCCTCCGCCACCCCCTTGGCGCGGGCGGTGCGCACGTAGTCCTGGCCCAGCACCTCCACCATCTGGCTGCGCACGTAGCGCGACAGGACCGCGACCCCGGCGAAGGCCGCCATCACCGACGGCACCACCAGGTGCCAGAGGCGATCGTTCATCCGGTACCACACCGGCGCCCCCTCGAAGCCGAAGGTGCGCATCCCCACCACCGACACCTCCAGGTGATCCACCGTCCACTGGATGGCGATGTAGGAGAGGAAGAAGCCGGGGATCGAGATCATGGCGAAGGCGAGGAAGGTGGTCACCCGGTCGAAGGTGCCGCCGCGTGCCACCGCGGCGCGGATCCCGGCGGGGAAGGAGAGCAGCCAGGTGAGCAGCGTCCCCAACACGAACAGCGGCAGGGAGTTGAGAAACCTCTGCCAGATCTTGCCGAGCACCGGCTGCTGGTCCTTGAAGGAGACCAGCCGGCCGGAGAAGAGGTCGCGCAGCCAGTAGCCGTACTGGAGGTGGAGCGGCTCGTCGAGGTGGAAGGCGGCGCGGATCTTGGCCACGTCCTCCGCCTTGAGGCGCGGGTTGGACGGATCCACCAGGGAGGGCTCACCAGGGGCCAGGTGGACCATGGCAAACGAGATCACCGAGATCACGAACAGCAGCACCAGCCGCTGGCCGACTTGGCGCACGACGAACGGCAGCATTGCCTAGCAGATCAAGGGAAGGGCGGGCAGGTCAAACCCCGGCCGAGAGGAGGGTGCAGTCAGGTCCCGGCGGCCGGGGGGCGATGCCATCGGCTCCGGCCCGAGAATGCTGCCGATCCGTGGTGAGCGGTGCGGGTTACATGCCGGGGCACTGGCCGCCGTCGATCAGGAGTGACTGGCCGGTGATGAATGCCGCTCGGTCCGAGGCGAGGTAGGCGACCAGGGCGCCGATCTCTTCCGGCCGGCCCAGGCGGCCTGCCGGGATGCGCTCGGTCCACTCGCCGACCACGGCGTCCACCGCCACGCCACGGTCCGTGGCGAGGCGTGCCGCTGCGCCCTGGATCCGATCGGTGGCCGTGAAGCCGGGACAGACGACGTTGACCGTGACCCCGGCGGAGGCATACTCGAGGGTCAGGGTCTTGGCCAGGCCCGCCAGCCCGGGGCGCACGGCGTTGGACAGGGCGAAGCCGGCCAACGGCGCGCGCATCACCAGGGAGCCGATCATCACCACCCGGCCCCAGCCGCGCCGGGCCATGGCCGGCACCAGCAACCGACAGGCGATGGTGGCGCTCAGCAGTTGCGCGGTGAAGGCCGACTGCCACGCCTCCAACGAGTGGCCGGCAAAGGGGCCGATAGGCGGGCCGCCGCAATTGGTGACCAGGATGTCGCACGGGGTAGCGGCAAGCTCGTCCAGCCCGCCCTCCAAGGCGACGGGATCGTTGATGTCGAGGGCCCGGGTCGTCACCGGCCGGCCGCAGCGTGCCTGCAAGCGGTCCGCGGCGGCGCGCAGCGCCGTGGCGGCGCGGGAGATGAGGGAGACCCGTGCCCCTTCCGCCGCCAAGGCCTCCGCGCAGGCGTAGCCCAGGCCGCGGGAGGCGGCGAGGCAGATGGCGTGGCGGTCGCGCAGGTTGAGATCCATGGTGGGGTGAGGCGGTCGTGGGGTGGCGCGGCCTCGTCCCGTGACCGAGGGAGGCAAGGGTGGAGTTGAGCCTCGATCCAGTTTGCCCGTAGCCTACGGTCCTGTCACCACGGGTGCCCCCCTACGGTCACGCCGGGCGCCCAGGATGTACGCTCCGATCGATGGTTCGTGACTTTACAAAGGGTGATTATCATAGCGACGGATTTGGGACTAAGTGTTGCCTCCCGGAGCATCGGCCGGTCGAGTTGACCGATCCCCTCCCCCTGATTCCTCACCCCAGCCATGGCCCGGACCATCGTTACCTACCGCCGGCGCGACGACCGGATTCCCTTTCTGCGCGGCCTTCTTACCCAGTCGCTGGTGGACGTGGGGCTGAGCTTCACCGACGCCTACGCGATCGCCTCCACGATGCGGGAGGAGCTCCACCGGGTGCCGGATATCCCGGCCCACGAGCTCCGCGGCCGGGTCGCCGCCCACCTGGAACGGCTCCACGGTCCGGAGCTGCGGCAGCGTTACGAGGCCGGTCCGGTCGCGGACTCTCCGATCCAGGTGGTGATGGACGGCAAGCCGACGCCGTTCGTGCTCGCTACCCTGGCCCGTTCACTACAGGCGTGCGCCATCGATCCGCCGACCGCGCACCGCATCACCCTCGCCATCGAGCAACAACTGGAGGCGGATGGTCAACTGCAGATCAACTCCCTCGATCTGCGGCGCAAGACCTACGAGGTGATCCACGAGTACTGCGGCCCGGAGGACGCCGACGCATATCTGGTGTGGCGCCGCTTCCATCGCAGCGGCAAGCCGCTGCTCCTGCTGATCGGCGGTGCCACCGGCAGCGGCAAGAGCGCGGTGGCGGCCGAGGTAGGTTACCGCCTCGGCCTGGTTCGCTCCCAATCCACGGACATGCTGCGTGAGGTGATGCGGGTCATGCTGTCGCCGGAGCTCATGCCGGTCCTGTACCGCTCGACCTACAACGCCTGGGAGGCGCTACCGGGCGAGACCCGCCGCGCGCGGGTCATCGAGGGCTTCGAGGCCCAATTCGAGGTGGTCAAGGTCGCCGTCCAGGCGACCCTGCGCCGTGCCGTCACCGAGATGGTCCACGTGGTGCTCGATGGCGTCCACGCCTTTTCGCCGCGCCTCGACCTGGCTCCGTACCAGGAATCGGCCGTGGTGGTGCCGCTGATGCTCGCCACCCTCAACAAGGAGGAGCTGCGCGAGCGGTTTGGCCGGCGCACCGACGCCGCACCGCAACGCGGCCGGGAGCGCTACCTCGACTACTTCGATGAGATCTGGGAGATCCAGTCCTACATGCTGGAGTGCGCGGACCAGGCCGGCATCCCCATCGTCACCAGCCAGAAGCTGGCGGACACGGTACAGGCGGTGATCGACCTGGTGACCGTGGACCTGAGTCGCCGCCACCCACCGGATCCGGAGAAGCTCTAGCCCGCATTGCTCACCATGAATCTGCTCCGCCCGCGCAACCGCCCGCATCTCCTGGCCGGGTCCTCGTCCGTGGTAGGAGCCGATTGGATCGGCGACCCAATGTGGCAGGTCGCCGAAGGGATTCGGCTCCTACGGTTGGGCCAGCCAGGATCTACGGCCATCTGCGCGTGCTCGCCACGATCCCTGGTGAGAAATGCGGGTTAGCTGCGTTACTCCAACGGCAGCGGGATGGCACCGCAGGATGCTCCGCGCAGGGATAGAGACCGCATGAGCCACCATCATCCAGGGCTGATGATCATCCTCGACGGGGTGGGTGACCGACCGGCGCGGGAGCTGGACGGCTGCACGCCGCTGGAGGCCGCCGCCACGCCCAACCTCGACCGCCTCGCCACCGCCGGGCTGGTGGGCCTGGTCGATCCCCTCTATCCCGGGGTCGCGGTGGGCACCGAGGTGGGCATGGGCGTGCTCTTCGGTCTCTCGCCGCCGGACGAGCTCCTGCCCCGCGGGCTGCTCGAGGCCGCCGGTGTCGGCCTCGACATTCATCCCGGCGACATCGGCTTCCGCTGCAACTTCGCCACGGTGGGGGGGGACGGCGAGGATCCGTTTCACCTTACCCTCCGCGACCGCCGTGCGGGCCGCATCGACGAGGGGACGGCGGAGCTGGCGGCGGCGATCGAGGGCGCCGACCTCGGCGACGGGGTCACCGCGCGACTGGTCCCCGCCGCGCAGTTTCGTGCCGCGTTGCGCCTGCGCGGGCCGGGCCTGTCGCCGCGGGTCACCGACGTCGACCCGGGAGGCGGGCGCCTCCACCTCGGGCTCTTGCCGTGCCGCCCGCTGGACGCCACCGACACGGCGGCCGACCACACCGCCACGGTGGTCAACCGGCTAGTCGCCCTCGCCTACGAGCGCCTGCGTGACCACCCGGTGAACCAGCGGCGGCGCGCCCTGGGGCTGCCGGAGGCGAACGTCCTGCTGCCCCGCGGGGCCGGCGGCGCCCAGATGTCGCGGGGGCTCCTCGCCCGGTTCGGGGTGCGGGCCGCGGTGGTGTCGGGGGACGCCACGGTCCTCGGCCTCGGCAAAGCCCTCGCCATGACCATCGTCACCGACCGGCGCTTCACTGCCGATGCCGCCACCGACCTTGCCGCCAAGGTGGCGGCGACGGAAGCGGCGTTGGCGGGCCACGACCTGGTCTTCATGCACATCAAGGGCGGCGACATCCTCAGCCACGACCACCATGCAGAGCAAAAACGAGACTTCTTCTCCCAGGTCGATACCATGCTGGCACCGTTGCTGCGCGAAGACCTGGTGATCGCCGTTACCGGGGACCACGCCACGCCGTGCAGCCTCGGCTTTCACTCCGGCGACCCGGTCCCGACCATCCTGTGCGGCCCGGGCGGTCGAGTCGATGGTCAGGAACGCTACGGCGAGCGCGCCTGCATGGCCGGGGGCCTGGGGCGGATCCCCGCCCGCGGCCTCCTCTGGTCGATGCTCGACCTGATGGGCTACGGGCGCAACTTCGCCCCGGGCGACTCCCTTTAGCCCGCATTTCTCACCAGGGATCGTGGCGAGACCGTGCAAACGCGCGTAGATCCTGGCTGGCCCGCGGTAGGAGCCGAATCCCTTCGGCGATTCCGGCCCGAGAGGGCCGGCCGCGCCTGGCGGCGCGGGTCGCCGGTGCAACCGGCTCCTACCTCGGACGAGGTGGGCCGGGAGACGCGGGCAGTGGCGCGGGCGCAGCAGATTCATGGTGAGCAATGCGGGTTAACCCGCATTGCTCACCGCGGATCGGTGGTAAGATGACGGCCCATGGGCGACACGCCGCCAGCGGATGACGACCTCGCGGCTCAGGATCGAGAGTTCCGCGCGGCGATGGCGGAGCGAGATGTCTCCGCTGCCGGCACGACCTCCCGATTGGATCGGGCCGCCGCGGAGGAGGCGGAACGCGACCGCGCGGAGTTCCTGGCCCACCTCGCCGCCCATCCACCGTTGAGAAATGCCACCGCGACCTCGGGTGAGCGCCGGGCGCCGCGCCGCACCGCGCCGCTCCGCGAGCTCCGGCGCTTGGTGGCCCGCCCGCACTGGGTCCCGGATGCCCAACTGGATCTCCACGGACGGACCCGCGCGGGGGTGCGAGCCGCGCTGGAGCGATTCCTCGCCTGGTCCCTCGACGAGGGACTGACGAGCGTCCTGGTGGTGGTCGGCCAGGGCCACCACTCGCCTGTCGGCGAGGCGGTGGTGGCGCGGGTGGTACGGCAATGGCTGGAGGAGCGTGGACTGAAATCCCTTCCGGCGCCGCCTCGTCTGGGCGGGAGCGGCGCGCTGTTGGTGTCGCTTTCACAGGCCAAGCGTTTATAGAATGCGCTCCCCTTTTGTCCGCCGGTCCCGCCTGGCTGGATTCGTGGTACGTTTGCGGCCCAGAGAGGTGCCCACCATACGCTTCGGGAGTGGAGGAGGTTCAATCATGACCAAGAGTACCTACCCTTCAGGGACAGGTGTGGCCGGTGACAACGGGTCAGCCATTCTTCATGGAAGTCTGAGGCCACATATGACAGCCCATCCCCACTTTGAGGACCGCAGCGGCCAGCGTTGGCACACCCGTCTGCAGGACGCACAGCACGAGGCCGCCAGCGCCGGCAAGTTGATCTTCGTCGAGTTCAGCCGCCCCACGTGCCGTAGCTGCCGCAGCCTGTTCGACGAGCTGCTTCCCGACCCCGAGTGCGCCACCCTGCTCAAGGACTCCTTCGTGTGCCTCACCGCCGACAGCGGCCGCCCGGAGACCGACCTGCTGGAGATCGGCGCACAGCACATGCCGTACGCCACCATGCTGCCGGTGTGCTTCTATCTCACCCCGGACGGTGAATTCCTGCACGGCTCCACGGGGCGCCTCGACAAGCAGGTGTTCACCGCGGATCTGCGCCATGCCTTGAACCAGGCCCAACGACTGGCGGAGCCGTGAGCGACGGCGGCCTGCTACCCGGGAGGGCCACCCCCGAGGGTTGCCGTGCCTGGGCGGAGGCCCGCCAGCGCGCCGACCCCACCCTGGCGGCCGGTACCTTCCGCCGGCTGGGGCGGACCGATCTCACGGTGGCGAAGCTCGGCTTCGGCGGCTATCGCACGGACGCGACTCACCCGGAGCATCGTCAGGCGCTGTATGCCGCGCTGGTGGAAGGGTGCAACCTCCTCGACACCTCGACCAATTACATGGACGGGGGGAGCGAGCGGTTGTTCGGGGAGGTGTTGCGCCAGGTGTTGGCGGAGGGGCGAATCGGCCGCGACCAAGTGGTGGTGGTGTCCAAGGCCGGCTATATCCAGGGTAGCAACCTGCGCCGGGCCGAGGAGCGCAAGCAGGCGGGAGAACCCTACCCGGAGGTGGTGGAGTACGCAGAGGGTTGCTGGCACTGCATCCACCCGCACTTCCTAGCGGATCAGCTCGATCGCTCCCTGGCCCGTCTCGGCCTCGAGTCCCTGGACTGCCTGCTCCTGCACAACCCCGAGTACTTTCTCGCCGACGCGCGCCAGCGCGGCAGCCTGGGGGTGGAGGCCGCGCGGGACGTCTTCTATCAGCGTATCCAGCGCGCCTTTCTGTTCTGTGAGCTGATGGTGCGGGAGGGGCGGATCGGCTGGTATGGCGTCTCCTCCAACACCCTGCCCGCCCCCCGCGACGACTTCAGCCACGTCGACCTCGCCCTGCTCTGGGAGGCTGCCCACACCGCCGCCCGCGAGATCCACGGGGATGCCACCCACCACCACTTCGGCGTCGTGCAGTTCCCGTACAACTTGCTGGAGAGCGGCGCACTGGATCTCTCGAACACGCCGGTCGGCGGCCAGACCGTGCCGGTGGTGGAGGCGGCGCGCTATTTCGAGCTCGGTGCCCTGGTGAACCGGCCCCTCAACGCCATGCACCCGAACGGCACCCTGTTGCGCCTGGCCACCCCCGAGACGGGGAAGGACGAGGAGGAGATCCGCGTGGCCCTGGAGGAGGCGTTGCTGGAAGTGGCGGCGGCGGAGGGGGAGATCGATCAGTTGCTGGCGGCCCACGGCGTCGGCGAGCGGTTCGTCGACGGTAACCTCTTCTGCCTGTCGCGCGAGTTGCATGATGCCCTGCCGCAGATTCAGGGGGTCGACCAATGGCACCACATCGCCGCACAGGCCGTGTTGCCGAACATCAACAAGATGGTGCGCTTCCTGCACCGCAACGTGTCCGGCAGCGCCGGAGAGGAGTGGGAGCGGGCACGCGACGACTACCTGCAAGCGGTCAACCGCCTCCTGCCGGCGGTGGAGCCGGCCCTCCTGGCCCGGGCCCTCGCCGCCAACGAGCCGTTGCGCCGCCGCCTGGCCGCGGTGATCGGCCCGGAGGGCGACGCCATGACCCTCTCCCAGATCGCCCTCCAATTTGTGGCCTCCACGCCGGGGGTGACCACGGTGCTCAACGGCATGCGCCGGGTACGCTACGTCTCCGACGCCACCGCGTGCCTCGGCATGGAGGACCTCCCCGATGTCCACGCCCTCGCGGCGGTCATGCGCGAGTAGCCGCGCGGCGTAATCCGTCGCACTGGCCACGCAGTCCTTCTAATTATCCTTACTGATAAGGAAGGCAGGAAGGAACAGGAATGCAGGAAGGGATCGACAGTCATATCACCCATCCCGCATCGCGAGGGCATCGCGTCGTCCGACGGTCGCATTCGGTGCAACCCCTGTAGGTCGGCTCAAGCGAAGCGGAGCCGACGCCCAGCTCGTGATAGGAAAGGCAGGGAGGTGGTGGAGGGCAGGATTGATGGCTTGCCGCCGGACCCCTTTCTGCCCTCCTGCTATTTTTCCTGCTTTCCTAAGAGGCAGTGGGGTGGGGTGATGGAACGCGCCGGTATTGCACCGCCACCGGGCTTGGTCGACTGCCGGCTCTGCCCGCGCCTCGTGGACCACCGGGAGGCGATCGCCCGCCGTGGCCGGAGCGGTGGACCGTACTGGTCGCGGCCGGTGCCGCCGTTCGGCGATCCAGCGGCACGGCTGCTGATCGTCGGCCTCGCCCCCGGGGCGGAGGGGGCGAACCGCACCGGTCGGCCGTTCACCGGCGATGCCGCGGGTGAAGTCCTTTACCCCACCCTGCACCGGTTCGGCTTCTGCGACCGGGCGGCGAGCACCCGCCGCGACGACGGCCTGCGCCTGATCGACTGCGTGATCACCAACGCCGTCCACTGCGTGCCGCCGGACAACCGGCCGAGTCCCGCGGAGTTCGCCACCTGCCTGCCGCACCTCGCGGCGGAGGTCGACGCCCTGCCCGATCTGCGGGTGGTACTGCTCCTCGGCCGGGGCGCCGCCACCCAGTTCGCCCGTCTCCTGCAACAGCGCGGGGCGATCCCCACCCGCGGCGCCCTGCCCTTCGGCCACGGCCGCGTCCACGACCTGCCCGGCGGCCTGACGGTGGTCGGCAGCTACCACCCGAGCCGCTACAACCTCAACACCGGCCGCCTCACCGAGGCCATGTTCGACGCGGTGTTCGAGGAAATCCGGGCACGCCTGCCGCGCCGCCGGTGACGTCGCCGATCCGCGCGGGCGCTTCGCCCATGGGGATCCACGCTCGGCGCACGTCGTGATGGACGGTCACGGCGGGGTCCCGGCCGGGCCCTCCTGGCCCGGCCGGGGGGGACTCCGCAGCGCCCCATGGCCGATCTCGGCGAGTCATCGCGTCGTCGCCAAGGATACTGGGGGCACGATGGTACGGGGGGCCTCGGAGGTTGGCGATGCGTCACGCGGGGCCGTCACGTCGCGGCCGACGAGCATCTCCCACACCCGAGCGGAGCCGCCGGTGTAGAACCCGACCTCTCCTTCCCAGGTCGGGGGATTGCGGAAGGTGCCGAAGACCATGTCCCACAGGGGCAGGTCGGAATAGTTGTAGCGGTGCACACCCCGCCCGTGGTGCAGGCAATGGCTCTCGGGTCGCTGGATGAGGTAGCCGAGCCAGTGCGGGGTCTTGAGATTGGCGTGCTGGAACATCGCGTTGAAGGTGAGGAACGCGGCACCGATGACGCCCGCCATCGGCGTCAGGCCGAGCAGCGGAAAGAAGACCAGGCTGCTACCGGTGGTGAAGAAGAATGCGTCCAGGGGATGGAGGTAGTAGGCGCCGAAGGCGTCGATGCTCTCCGCGCTGTGGTGCATCTGGTGGTTCCAGCGCCACAGGAAATCGACGCCGTGCACCAGCCGGTGGTAGCCGTAGTGGAACAGCTCGTAGACGAGGACCCCCACGACGGCGCCAGCGACGGTGCCCAGCCCGCTCCCGTCGAGGAGGCTGTGGCCGGCGAGCAGCGTCCCCCAGGCCAGGGCGACGCCGGTGGAGAGGAGGAACATCGCCACCGTCACCGCCAGTCCGCGCAGCCGCCAGAAGCGCGGGGTGACGAACTTGCGGTGCGAGTAGACGAGGTCCCCTACCAGGAACAGGGGAATGAAGGCGAGGCCGAGTAGCTCGATGTGTTCGGTAGTCATGACAGGTTCTCCTTGCGCTGTGGGTCGTTGGGGTTGGGGCGCTGTCGCCCTTCGGTAACCGTTTTGCGCTACCGTACCGACGGTCCGTCAGGCCTCCGTGGCCGCGGGCGTCAACGAGCCGTCAAAATGCAAACCCATGACCGAACAAGGGGATCGTCGCTGGGATCCCCGGTGCCGAGGGGGCAATGGCGGCGCTGCAGTTGACCCTGCTCGGGGGGTTCGCCGTCCGCTCGGCGGCGGGCGAGGCGGTCGCCGTCCCGGTGAAGAAGGCCAAGGCGTTGCTGGCGTATCTCGCCCTCCACCCCGGCCGTCCCCACTCCCGTGATAAGCTCGCCACCCTGCTGTGGGGCGACAGCGAGGAGGCCCAGGCGCGCCACAGCCTGCGCCAGGCCCTGACCTCCCTGCGCAAGGCCCTACCCGGCGTGATGCCGGAGATCCTCGCGGTCGAGGGCGAGAGCCTGGTGGTGACACCGGGCGCGATCGCGGTGGACGTGGTGGAGTTCGACCGCTGGGTGAAAGAGGGGGACCGCGACGCCCTGGAACACGCGGTCGCCCTCTACCAGGGCGAGCTCCTGGAGGGGTTCAACCCGCGCGCGGTGGTGTTCGAGGACTGGCTGATGGGGGAGCGCAACCGCCTGCGGGAGTGGGCGGTGGAGGCGATGGCCGCCCTCCTCGACCATCATCGCCAGGCCGGCGAGGTAGACCGGGCCGTGCGGGTCGCGATCCGCGTGCTGGCCCTCGACCCGCTGCGGGAGCCGGTCCATCGCTCCCTGATGGAGCTCTACGCCAGTCAGGGACGCCACGCCGCGGCCCTCAAGCAATACCAGATCCTGTGCCGGATCCTGGAGCACGAGCTGGGCATGAGGCCGGCGGCCGAGACCACCCGGCTCCAGACGGAGATCGCGCGGCAGCGGCGTACCGAGGCCAGGCCCGGGAGCGCCGGGGCGACGGTGGCGGAGGCGGAGATGGAGCGCGTCGCACCGCCCGCGCCGCCCGCGCATTCTGCGGCGCCGGGGGCAGAGCCG
The DNA here is from genome assembly GCA_036393335.1 of bacterium. Lineage (GTDB taxonomy): Bacteria > CG2-30-53-67 > CG2-30-53-67 > CG2-30-70-394 > CG2-30-70-394 > DASWHD01. Next base: position 9,398 of record DASWHD010000237.1, on the reverse strand, counting down.
ACTCTGCGCCAGGCAACCATCCTGTGTGCCTCCCTCGCCGAGCCCACCCCCTGCGGTGAGCCATCCGACGTCGAGGAACGCCACCAGTCCGCGGCGCTGCTGTGCGACGTGGTGGCCGGACGGGTGGGCGCGTATGGCGGCATCGTGCTCAAGCACGATGCGGCGACCGTGACGGCGCTCTTCGGGCTACCGGCGGCGCGCAGCAACGATACGGAACGGGCGGTGCGGGCGGCGTGCGATATCCACCGTGGCCTGGCGGAGCGCGACCCCGAGGGGCAAACGTTGCGTGCCCGTATCGGCCTCGCCAGCGGGCAGGTCCTGGTCAGCGGCCAGGGCACGGCCCACCACCGCGGTCACACGGTGACCGGCCGGGCCGTGGAGGAGGCGGCGACTCTTGCAGGCCGTGCGGGCGCCGGCGAGATCCTTGCCTCCGACGGCGTACACCGCGCAGTGGCGGGCCGCGTGGCGGCGCATTGCGCGGCGTCTCCCGGCGCGGACGGCGCGGCATGGCGCATCGAGGGCGTGTGTGCGGTGGAGACCGACCAGCCCGGCTTCGTCGGTCGCGCGGCGGAGCAACGGCAATTCGCCGCCGCTGCCCAGCTGTGTGCCGAGCTGGGGCGTGGCCAGACCTTCCTGGTGCGGGGCGAGGCGGGCATCGGCAAGAGCCGCCTCCTGGCACAGTGGACGGCCGGCGCCGGGGCGCGGGGTTTTCGCTGCCACGTGGGGCACGCCCTCGACTTCGGTACCACCGTGACCGGGGAGCCGATCCAGGCACTGGTTGCCGGCCTCCTCGACCTGCCGCCATCCCCGGACCGTGCGGCGGCGGAAGCGGCGGTCGATCAGGCGGTGACGACGGCCTTGATCGATGGGGACCAGCGGCCGTTACTCAACGATCTCCTCGGCCTCCCGCAACCCGCCGACCTCCTCGCCCTGTGCGACGCCATGGGGGCCGCGGCCCGGGAGCGGGGCCGGCACGCGGCGGTGGCCCGCCTCACGGCCGCCGTCAGCCGGTGCCGGCCCGTCATGCTCGCAGTGGAAGACATCCACTGGGCCGATCCCGTCACCCTGGCGCACCTCGCCAACCTCGCCGCGGTGGTGAACGACTGCCCCGCGTTACTGGTCATGACCTCGCGCGTCGAGGACGAGCCCCTCGACCCGGATTGGCGCGGTGCCATGCACGGGGCGCCGCTCACCACCATCGACCTCGGCCCGCTACGCAACGACGAGGCGCGCGCGTTGGCCGCAGAGGTGGCGGGGGCCGAATCCGACTTCACCCGCCACTGTGTGGAGCGGGCCGGTGGTAACCCCCTCTTCCTGGAGCAGCTATTGCGTGCCGGGGAGGAGCCCGGCGAGGGGGTGCCGGATGTCGTGCGGAGCATCGTCTGGGGGCGCCTCGATCACCTTGCACCGCAGGACAAAACGGCGGCTCAGGCCGCGGCGGTGCTCGGCCAGCGCTTCGCCCTGGCGGACCTCCACCATCTCATCGACGACCCAGACTATGTCTGCCGGGGCCTGGTGGAACAGCGTCTCGTGCGCCCCGATGGCGAGGAGCACCTCTTCACCCACGCCCTGATCCGCGACGCGGTCTACGGCTCGCTCCTCGGATCGGAGCGCCGCGCGCTGCATCGCAAGGCCGCGGGATGGTTTGCGTCGGAGGACCCGGTCCTGCACGCCGAGCACCTGGACCGCGGCGAAGACCCGCGGGCGGCGGCGGCCTACCTCGTGGCGGCGCGTTGCCAGGCTATGGCGTACCGCTACGAGCGCGCCCTGGAACTGGTGCAGCGGGGCATCGCCGTGGCCAAGGAGCGCGACGACGCCTTTCGGCTCGCCTGTCTGCACGGCGACCTGCTACGCGAGACCGGGGCGCTCGCGGCCTCGGTCGCGGCCTTCGAGCGCGCCCTGGCCCACGCCCCGGACGACGCGGCCCGCGGCCGGGCGTGGATCGGCATGGCCGCAGGGCTGCGGGTCGAGGACCGCCACGACGAGGCCCTCGCGGCCCTGGATAAGGCGCAGGGAGCGATCCCCGCCGAGGGCCACGCCGAGGAGCTGGCGCAGCTTCACTACCACCGCGGCAGCATCCTCTTCCCCCTCGCGCGCATCGATGAATGTCTCGCCGAGCATCGCCTCGCCCACCACCACGCCAGGATAGCCGGCGCGCCGGCGCTGGTGGCGCGCGCCCTGAGCGGTCTGGCGGATGCCTACTATCAGCGCGGCCAGATGGTCACCGCCCAGGACCACTTCCACCGTTGCGTCGTGTTGTGTCGCGAGCACGGTCTCGGCCGGATCGAGGTAGCAAACCTGCCGATGCTCGGGCTGACGCGGTTCTACCGGGCCGATGTGGCGGTTGCCCTGGACGAAGCCGGCGCCGCGATCGATCTCGCGGTGGCCGTCGGCAACCGGCGTGCCGAGATCCTTTCCCGTGACATCCTGGCGATCGTCCTCTACCACGCCGGTGACTTTGCCGGCTCCGAGGCGGAGGCGGCGCGCGGCCTCGACCTGGCGCGGGACCTGGGCGCCCGGCGCTTCGCGGTGGAAAACCTGTGCAACCTTGGACTCGCGTCGGCCGCCCAGGGACGGCGCACGGAGGGGGAGCGGTTCCTCGACGACGCCCTCGCCTTGAGCCGCACGACCGGGATCTCGTTCGCGGGGCCGTCGGTCCTCGGCGCCCTCGCCCTGGCCACCGACGACGCCGACAAACGCAGCCGCGCCCTGCGCGAGGGCGAGGCCTTACTGCGCGACGGGGGGATCAGCCATAACTACCTGAACTTCTACCAGAGCGCGATGGAGGTCGCCCTGCTCTGCCGCGACTGGGACGAGGCGGAGCGGTACGCCGCCGCCCTGGCGGAGTACACTCGGCCGGAGCCCCTGCCGTGGGCCGATCTCTACATCGACCGCGCCCGGGCCCTGGCCGCGCACGGCCGCGGCGACCGCAAACCCACCACCCGCAAGGCGCTGCGCGCCATTCGCGACCGCGCCACATCCACCGGTTTCATGGCCGCCGTGCCGGCCATCGAGGCGGCGCTGCGGGACCGCTGATACGGCACCGAGCAGGGTGTCGCAGCGTTGGTTTGCGCCCATTCGCAGCGAATCTTGCTCGGGGTTCAGGTCTCCGCCGCGGCGCTCGGCTCGGCCTCGGGGGGCGCCTCGCTGCGCGGCTGGCTGCGGCACCACTGCCAGGCGGCTTCCAGGTCCGCGGCGCCGGTCTGTTCCAGGACCGCGGTAACGTAGGCGTCGGTGAGGCGGGTGCGGACGCCCGCCGCCACCGCCTGGGCCAGGTAGGAGATGCCGTCCTTGCGCTCGGCACCGGCCGGGCCGCGGGCCGAGTCGATGGCGCGGCGCGCCAGGCCGGCGGCGTCGGGCCGCGGGTAGTTGCTCGGCGCGGCCCAGTAGAGCACCGCGTCGGCCTCCGGCAGCCGGGTGGTGAGCTGGATGTGGCGCCGCTCGGCGCCGAGGGGGAGCTTTTTCCTGTCGATCTGGTGGGTCTCGCCGCGCCACAGGGCGCGGGTGGCGGTCTCCACCGAGACGCCCTCGTTCATGAGCAGGAGGCAGCCCTCCACCGGATCCCCCTCCTCCGCGGGGACGACGGCAAGCACCGGCCCCTGGCCACGATGGGGTGAGAGGCGCGCGTACTCGACGGCGAACGGCGTGCGGTAGAGTTGAACGCGCTCACGGGTCAGGGCCGCCAGCTCGTCGCCCGGATCCACCGCCAGGGGGCCGTAGGCGAGGATCGCCACCCGCAGGCCGTGCTTCACGGGCGCCGCGGAGGTCTCTCCGCTCATCTAGGACACCCGCCCCTCTGTCGCCGTCGATGCGCGCATTGGCCGGCCGTGGCAAGGACTCCGGTTCAGCGGCGCGGGCCGAGCATGTCCTGCGGCCGTACCCACTGGTCGAACTGCTCGGCGGTGACGAGGCCGAGGGCGAGGGCGGCCTCCTTCAGGGAGGTGCCGTCGGCATGGGCCTGCTTGGCGATCTTGGCCGCGTTGTCGTAGCCCACGTGGGGGTTGAGGGCCGTGACCAGCATCAGGGAGCGGTTGAGCAGCTCCGCGATGCGCTCGTGGTTGGGCTCGATCCCCACCACGCAGTGGTCGGCGAACGACTCGCAGGCGTCGGCCAGCAGCCGGATCGACTGGAGCAGGTTGTGGATCATCACCGGCTTGTAGACGTTCAGCTCGAAGTTGCCCGAGGCCCCGGCCACGTTGATCGCCGTGTCGTTGCCAATCACCTGGCAGCACACCATGGTCATCGCCTCCGCCTGGGTCGGGTTCACCTTGCCGGGCATGATCGAGGAGCCGGGCTCGTTGGCCGGCAGGGCGATCTCGCCGAGGCCGCAGCGCGGCCCGGAGCCGAGCCAGCGGATGTCGTTGGCGATCTTCATCAGCGAGCAGGCGAGGGTCTTCATCACCCCGCTCGCCTCCACCACCGCATCGTGGGCGGCGAGGGCCTCGAACTTGCTGGGGGCCGAGGTGAAGGGCAGGCCGGTGAGTTGGGCGATCTTCGCGGCGCCGCGCGCGGCGAACTCGGGGTGGGTGTTCAACCCGGTGCCCACGGCGGTACCGCCCAGGGCCAGCTCGCACAGCCGCGGCAGGCAGCCGGCGATGCGCGCCAGGCCGTTGGTGAGCTGCTGGGTATAGCCGGAGAACTCGTCGCCCAGGGTCAGGGGCGTGGCGTCCATGAGGTGGGTACGGCCGATCTTGGCGATGTCCTGGAAGGCCTTGGCCTTGGCCGCCAGGGCATCGCGCAGCCTGGTCACCATCGGGATCAATCGATCGTGGATCTGGCGCACCGCGGCGATGTGCATGGCGGTGGGGAAGGTGTCGTTGGAGGACTGGGCGCGGTTGACGTGGTCGTTGGGGTGGATCGGATCCTTGCTGCCGAGCTTGCCCCCGGCCAGCTCGATGGCGCGGTTGGCGATCACCTCGTTGGTATTCATGTTGGTCTGGGTGCCGGAGCCGGTCTGCCACACCACCAGGGGGAAGTGGTCGTCGAGCTGGCCCGCGATCACCTCGTCGGCGGCGCGCACGATGAGGTCGGCCTTGTCCGCCGGCAGGGTGCCCAGCTCCCGGTTCACCAGGGCCGCGGCCTTCTTGAGGATGCCCAGGGCGTAGATCACCTCCCGGGGAAAGCGCTCGCCGCCGATCTTAAAGTTCATCAGCGAGCGCGCGGTCTGGGCGCCGTAGTACCGGTCGGCCGGGACCTGCATCTGACCCATCGTGTCGGATTCAGTACGGAATTCCATGGTCTCTTCCTCGCGGCTGGACAAGGGACGAAGCCCGGGCTTTATACCCGAATCCCCCAGCCCAACGTAACCGTTGCTAGATCTCCACGTTGGCGAGGCCTCGAGCGGCCACGCTCTCGCCTCCCAGCCCTTTCCCGGGCAGGCATGGACAAAGCGGTGGGCGACGGTCAAGGCGTCGAACCACCGCCGGCTCCCGCGCCACAAGCAACGGCGCCGGGCACGGCCTACCGGTTGGCGAGGACCGTGATCTCCGGGGTGTCGATGAGGCGGCGGTCGGCGGTGACCAGGGTGAGGTTGCGCACCAGCGCCGTGGCGGCAAGGAGGCGATCGGCCGGGTCGCCGTGCGGCAGCGTCACCCTCTGGCAGGCCAGGGTGACCGCATGGGTGAGGGCGGCTTCGCGCACGGGGCACTGCTTCAGGGCCGTCCGGGCCCACGCCTCCGGTTCGGTATCGAGCTCGAGCCTCCCCTTCTCCGCCAGGACCAATACCTCCCACAGCGAGATCGGCGAGAGCCATAGGGCGTTGTCGCCGTTCGTCAACGCCTCTCTTACCGCCGGAGTGGGGCGTGAGGGCTCGAGCACGCTCCACAAGAAGATGTGGGTGTCGAGCAGGAGGTTCACGGCCCGAGCGCCTCCCACTCCTGCTCATCGAGGGGGGGCGAGACGATGTCCCCCACGATCCGACCCCGGCCCGCCATGGCGCCGAGCCACCCCGCGTCTGCGGCACCCGCGGGGGGCGGGATCACCTCCGCCACCGGCTCACCCCGCCGGGTCACCAGGATCGGCTCACCGGTCTCGCGCACCTTCTCGAGCAGCGCCAGGCAGGTCGCCTTGAACTTGGAGATGGGCACAATCTGCATAGATCCTCCGTCATGGCGAACGTACCATGGTCAATGATCATGGTCAATTTGCCACTCCGCATACCGAAACGCCGCCCAAGATCCCTGCGGGAGGCGGAACCTTGTCTCCATTTGCAACCATGTCCATCTCAATTTGAGACACGGCTTGTCTCAACGTTGGACGCCCGCCTTCGGCCTGGTGCTGACCGGGAGCGCGCGCCCGACCGGCCGCCGGGTTCTTCAGGGTTGACAAGGTGGTCGGCCTCCAGGAGACGGTCGGCCTCCCCACCGAGACCGTGGAGAAGGTGAACGAACTGGGCCAGCCGATCGGCCAGGGAAGCTTGCAGGACGGGTACAACGACTCCTTCACGCCGGGCGACGCGCCGATCCTCGGTCCGCTGCCGACACCGGAGCGGCTCGACCGCGCCGCTGACATCTGGACCAGCGTTACCACCCTGCTCCTCCACAGCAACTTGTTCGCCGGGCTCGACCTCTTCGGCTGGCAGAGCGACCGGGACCCGAGCATCGCCTTCAACCTCGGCTTCGACACCCGCGTCGACACCACCTTCGAGTCCTTCCTGGGGACCGACGCGGTCCCGTTCCCGTGCTGAACGACGCCACGACCTTCCTGTTCGTGAACTTCGCGGACGGCAACGGCGACGGGCTGGTGGCCCGGGCCAGGATCGCCCTCCGTCGGCCCCGGCCGGGAATCAAGGGAGCGAAATAGTCGTCGGGCGCCGCGCGCTGCAGGGCCGTCGTCTCCGGCCCGTCAGGCGCCGGTCGTCAGGGGGACTCCGGCCCCCTGGGCGGCGGCCTCCAGTGCCCCGTCGAAGGTGGCCAGGGGGAGGGCGAGACGGATGGCCAACTCCAGGTACCAGGCGTCGTAGGCGGTGAGACCGTGTTCCCGCGCCAGCGCCCGGGTGCGGCCGAGGGTTTCACCGTCGGCGGGCTCGATGGTGAGGGGTAGCCTGCGGAGAAGCTCGACGGACCGCTCCGCGTCGGCGGGCGTGATCCGCCCCCGCCGCTCGGCCATGACGAGGATGTTCGCCATCTCCGCAGGCCATAAGGCGGGGACGACTCCGCCGCGTTCCGCCACCACCGCCAGAATGCTGTCCGCTGCGGCGTTGTGCTCGTCGCGCAGGCACCACGCCCCGGTGACCGAGCCATCGACGACCATGCGGCTCACCGGCGTCGCCCCTCGTCACGTAGCTCGGCAATGGATTCGGGGCCCGGGCGGGTGCGGGCGCGCAGGGCCGCCAGCTCGGCAATGACCCCCATCGCCTCGTCCCGCCGGACCACCTCCGGCGACACCAAGACGGCGATCGGCCTCCCCCGCCGCGTGATGGTCACCTGCTCCCCCCGCTCCACCGCCGCGAGCAACCGCGACAGGTGGGTCTTGGCCTCGAAGGCACCGACCTGGATGGCCATGGCTACTCCCAAATAGTCTTCTGAACAAACTAGGCTGTTAGCCTAGTCTGATTCAAGTGACGGGTCAAGCGTGAGGCCCGCCCAGACGGGGCCGAAACAGCTACCTCCGATCGGTCGCGGGGAGAGGGGGCGGGCCACCGACCGCTGGCAGCAAGTCCCCTCTCCCCCGACGACAGTCACGGGTGGTTGGTGCCCAGTGCTGTGGAATGCCAGTGTGGCTTTCACTCCGGTGGCCCCTGCCACCCTCGGCTATAGGCGCGCTGGTCGAGCGGTTGCGAAGCGAGGCCCAAGGCTTGGGGATCGCCCGGTTAAGGATTGCTCGGGCTAGCCGCCGGTGTGACCATATCGCTGGACTCCATGGGGGTGAGTCGCCACGCCGCCAACCGTACGGCCCAAAGCGCGCAATTTCCCGGCGTTACTACCCCCTCCAGCGGGCTAGTTCACCGCTGATCGCCGTGTGGGTGTGGAGTATCGACGGTATCGATCCCCTGAGTGCGGGCGCTGTGGCGGCCGGATGCAGGCCGCCGGTCGGCTCCTTCCCGAGGACGACATCCTCTTTCAACGCTGGCTCCAAGCGCTGGAAGGTCACCTCCCTACGCTGCCCAAGGGCCGTGACGGCCCCGACCACCGTCTTATCCTGTGATACCCTGCCTGTCCATCGGTCTCAAATTTGAACAATCCCCCCAAAGAGAGAGTTGTCCACCGGGCTTGACGCGCGCAGGTGCCCACGGTCTTCATGAGTTACCCCGTTGTTTCCATAAGACCCTTTATCGAATCCCCGGCGTGTAGCCCGGGGCTCCCCCGGCCTGGCACCGCGTATGCTCGCGGGAAGATCCGCAGGGGATCCGTACACGGGCTCGGCACGGGCTCCGGTTCGCGAGAAGGCTCCCCGGCTGCCGCCCAGTTTCCCCAATCCCAATACTCCCCACGGCCCTCGCGGCCAACCCAGGAAAAGAAATTTCCCGTCAGGATGTATAAAATTCAACGTGATTGAAGAAAGGGTCGCCATGAAACGCAGATTCGTTGTCGCAGTGGTGTTCACGCTTTCCGCAGCCTTGGTTTCCACCGGCATGCTCTCCGGCTGCGCCATGAACCAGGAGCAGTCCGGCACCCTCATCGGCGGCGCAGCCGGCGCGGCCGCCGGTTCCGCCGTGGGCGGCGGCCGGGGGCGCATGGTGGCCATCGTCCTGGGTGCGCTGCTCGGCTCGCAGGTCGGTGCCAACATCGGCCGACACATGGATGAGCAGGACCGTGTCCGCACCGCCGAAGCCCTGGAATATAAGCCCACGGGGCAGGCGACGACCTGGCGCAACCCCGACCAGCAGACCACCTACACGGTGACGCCGACCCGCACCTACGAGACCGCCGAAGGGCCGTGCCGTGAGTTCACGATGGTCGCCGAAGTCGGCGGCGAGCCGCAGCAGGTCTACGGCACCGCCTGCCGGCAGGCGGACGGCAGTTGGAAGATCGTCAAGTAGCGGTTGGCCGAGCTGCAAAATTGCGCGAACGGGTTGTCGATTTCGGGTTCGCCCAAACGACTGAGGGCAACAGCGTTCGCCCACGAACCGCTCCCTCCACTCCAAGCCAAGGAGATGCCATGTGGATCCAACCCTATCTGTTTTTCGAAGGCCGTTGCGAAGAGGCGGTCGCATTCTACCGCCACGCGCTTGGCGCCGAAGTCACCATGCTGATGCGCTACAGAGACAGCCCCGAACCGCCCCCAGCCGGCATGCTCCCGCCCGGTTGCGAGAGCAAGGTCATGCATACGAGTTTGCGCATCGGCGAGTCTGTCGTGATGGCCTCCGATGGCATGTGTACGGGGCAGCCCGGCTTTCAGGGTTTTTCGCTTTCATTGACCGTGCCGAACGAGACCGAGGCCGACCGACTGTTCGCTGC
>DASWHD010000236.1:0-17467 GCA_036393335.1 bacterium | reverse complement strand
CGCCGGGCGAGGCGGCGGCGGGCGTAGAGGGCGACGAGGTTGAGGAGCAGGATCAGGAGGATGAGCAACAGGGTGGTGGTAAAGACCATCGGCTTGCCCGCCTCCGCGTTGCGCGACTGGAACCCCACGTCGTAGATGTGGAACCCCAGGTGCATGAAGGAGCGCTCCAGGTGGAGGTAGGGAAAGTGGTGGTCGAACGGCAGCTCCGGTGCCAGCTTCACCACCCCGGTGAGCATCAGCGGCGCCACCTCGCCGGCGCCGCGCGCCATGGCGAGGATCAGGCCGGTGAGGATGCCGGGCATGGCCCGCGGCAGGACGATGCGCTGCAGGGTCTGCCACTGGGAGGCGCCGCACGCCAGGGAGCCCTCGCGCACCGACGACGGCACCGCCGCCAGGGCCTCCTCGGTGGCGACGATCACCACGGGCAGGGTGAGGAGAGCGAGGGTCAGGGAGGCCCACAGGATGCCGCCGGTGCCGAAGGTGGGGCTCGGCAGGCGCGCGGCGAAGAATAGCTGGTCGATGGTGCCGCCGATCAGGTAGCAGAAGAAGCCGAGGCCGAAGACGCCGAAGACGATCGACGGCACTCCGGCCAGGTTGTTCACGGCGATGCGTACCAGGGAGATGATCACCCCCTGGCGGGCGTACTCGCGTAGATAGACCGCCGCCACCACGCCGAAGGGGCCGACCACCACCGACATCAGGAGGGTCATGGCGGCGGTGCCGAAGATCGCCGGGAAGACGCCGCCCTCGGTGTTCGCCTCGCGCGGCTCCGCCGACAGGAACTCCCACCAGCGGCCGGCGTAGACCCGGAGCTTGGCGGCCAGATCCATCCGGTTCGCGGCGACCGCGCGCACCACCTGATCGATGGGGATCTCCTTGCTGCGGTCGTCGACCGTGGTGAGGCGCACGGTGTAACGCCGGCCCTCTTCCTGGAGGCGGTTGATCTCGGCGCGGATTTCCTCGTAGCGCACGTGCAGCCGCTCATCCTCGGCCGCGGCCCGTGCCGCTGCCTCCCGGTAGGCTGGCGAGTCCTCGCCGTGGCGCAGGGCGACGGCGCGCAGATCGAGGCGCACCCTCTCCAGGGCTCGGTTCACGTCTCCGAGGTCCCGTTCGGTGAGACGCCGGATGGTGCGTGCCGCCGCGCGTCGTTGCGGGTGAAGCTCTTGGAAGCGTTGCCACGCGGCGCTGCCGGTCATCTCCGGCTCGCCCTCCGCGTGGATGGAAGTCAGGGAGCCGACGAACGGCCCCCACTCCATGCGTTCCATCAGCAGCGCGTCCTCCGGCCGGCGCTCGCTGGCGACTTCGTGGTCCGCCACCCACACGAAGTCCGTGCCGGTGAGGTCGAAGTTGCCGGTATGGATCAGGCGGCGGTGGGCGAGGCCACCGGCGGCGAGGATCACCTGGCGCGCCGCAGCGGGCAGGCTCGCGAGGGTCTCTGCCGTGGGGGGATAAACCTCCGTCCGCGTCATCTCCCCGAGCAGGTGGCGGCCGTCGGTCGTGGTGACCGCGACGATCGGCCACGGCCAGAAGGTGAGGGCGCCCTGCACCACCACCAGCAGCAACAGGCTGGCGATCATCAGCATGGCGACCCCCAGGGCACCGCCGATCAGCCACAGGAGAGGCTCGCCCTGGGCCGGATAGAGCCGGCGGCGGCGCTGCAGACGGATCCCTCCCCCGCCGGGGGAGGGCTGGGGTGGGGGCGTATGGTCGATCGCTACGTCCGGTGGGCGGGTCACGCTGCTGCCTTCAGACGCCCTCCCCGCGGCCCCCTTCCGGGGGAAGGGGGTGACCGTCTCCGGCCGTCGGCAGACGGTTCCTGCTCCGCCTGGGCGGCCGGTAGGGGTGGGGCGGCGATGATCCGTTCATGTGTGGTGGCGGAGAGTCCACTCAGCGACCCCTCACAACTGAAACGCGCGGCGCCGGAAGTGCAGGCGCACCACCTCGGCCACGGTGTTGATCACGAAGGTCATGGCGAACAGGATCAGGGCGGCGAGGAACAGCATCCGGTACAGGGTCGAGTTCCGCACCGCCTCCGGCAGCTCCACGGCGATGTTCGCCGAGAGGGCGCGCAGGCCGTTGAAGGGGTTGATGTCCAGGAGCGGCGTATTGCCCGCCGCCATCACCACGATCATCGTCTCGCCCACCGCCCGGCCGAGGCCCACCATGGCGGCGCCGAGGATGCCCGAGGCGGCGGTGGGTAACACCACGCGCACCGCCGTCTGCCACGGGGTGGCGCCACATGCCAGGGAGGCGGAGCGCAGGTGTGCGGGCACCGCGGACAGGGCCTCCTCGGCGAGGGTGTAGATGATCGGGATCACGGCGAATCCCATGACGAAGCCGACGATGAAGGTGTTGCGCTGGACGTAGGTGCCGAGCAGGGGACCGCGCAGATCCCAGCCCATCCCGGTGAAGGCCGCGGCCGCCGCGGCCGCCATCAGCAACGTGCCGGCGGCGTAGAGGACGGCGGCGCTCAGCTCCACCAGCCCCGGGCGGTGGCCCCAGCGGCCGGCCAGGCCGCGGGTGAGGCGGCGCTTGGCCGGCAAACCGATCAGCAGCGCCGCTGGCCAGAGGAGGACGATCCAGAGGGGGGTGCCGCTGCCCGTCCGCTGCTCCAGCCAGGCGCGGAAGTCGCCGCCGAATACCAGGTGCTCCACCCCGGGCCCGAATTTTGGCACCAGCCAACAGGTCGCCAGGATGGCGATGGTCGTCAACCCCAGGCGGCCGGTGTTGGACATGCGCACCTGGGCATTCCGCGGCAGGGTCTGCCACAGGTAGCCGCACGCCAGGGCCACGATCGGTACGCCGGCGAAGATCAGCAGGCAGGAGACGACCCAGTTTTCCACCAGCGGCGCCAGGACCAGGGCGGCGATGAAACCGAGCACGACGCTCGGCAGGGAGGCCATCATCTCGATCACCGGCTTGACCACCGCACGGGTGGCGGGATGCAGGAATTCGGCGGTGTAGATCGCGGCGAGCAGGGCGACGGGCACGGCCAGGCCCATGGCAAACAGGGTCGCCTTGAGAGTGCCGAAGATCAGGGGCACCAAGCCGAGCTTGGCCTCGAAGTCGTCGCTGCCGGAGCTCGACTGCCACACGTGGGCCGGCGCGGGATATCCCTCGTACCAGACCGGCAAAAACACCGCCCGCCACGTGATCTGCGGGTGCGGGTTATCGATCCGCCAGTGGTGGACCCGGCCATCGCGGCCGGCGGCGAGGATGCCGTCGCCCTTGGGCGCGATGGCCAGCGCCTGCACCGGGCCGGAGCCCTGCAATCGGGCGAGGAGACGCTCGGTGGTGGCGTAGCGCAGCCAGACGCTGCCGTCCGCGCCGCCGGTGACCAGTCCCTTGTCGCGGCTGGAGATGGCCGTGGCGGTGACCGCCGCAGCCTGGGTTGCCAGACCGTGGGCGAGAACCAGCTCGTGGCCATCACGACCGCGGGCCGTAGCCGGCGGCTGCACCAGGAACCACACGTTGACCCCACCACGATCGTCCGTCGCCACCAGGGACTGCTCGCCGAGCAGGAAGGTGAGGCCGGTGAGGGTGACGCCGGGCTCGGGCAGCAGGTCGACCTCCTCCACGGCTTCGGTGGCGTCGCGCTGGCGCAGGGCAAAGCGCTGCACCTCGCCGTCGGGCCATCCCAGGTAGCACTGGTCGGCGGCGCCGGCGACGAGCAGGAAGCGGGGCGGCGTGGCGCGCGGCACAAAGGGCAGGTCGGAGTCCTCGATCTGCGTGCGGAACTCGCCGGTGAGGAAGTTCTCGCGCCGGGAGACGTTGCTCAGGCGGAGCCGGCCGTCGGCCGTGAGGGAGACCAGGGTGATCGCACCCGCGGTGCGCCGCAGGTCCACCAGGGTGATCGGTTGTCCGCCGGGGTCGACGGTGAGCAGGTCGTCCACGGACGCCACCGCGGTGGTGACGCGGTACTGTCCCTCCGGCAGGCGCGTGACCACCCCCTCGCGCCACGGGCGGCTCTTCCTCGGGGCGAGGGGGGAAAGACCCTCCGGCGGTCTCTCCTCCGGCAGCAGCTTGACCGCGAACCCGAGGTGGGCGGTGGCCACGCGGCCGTCGGCCAGGCCGAAGACCGCGGTGTCTTCCGCGGGGTGGTACTGGAAGGCGCGCACGGCGGCCGGGAGGTCGAGGTCGCGCGTGGCCAGCAGGGCGCCGTCCGCGAGGGTGAAGATCGCCAGGGTGCCGTTGGAGAACAGGGCAAACCCCAGCTCCTGGAAGGGATCGACGCCGATGGCGAGGAGCTGTTCCGCCGCGCCGCCACCCAGGGGTGAGGTGGTGGCCGGCGCCGCATACGGGGCGCGAAACAGGGGGGCCACCACGGCCAGCAGGTAGACCAGGATGCCGAGGACCGCCACGATGACCATCAGCCCACCGGCCGTGATCGTCCGGAGAGCGATGCCGTCGATCACGAGGACGCGGCGCCGCGTCGGGCGGCGATGTCGTGCGGGAGGGGAGATCGGGGTCATGTCGGGGCCGCGGGCATCCTACTACGCCGGATCATCACTGGCTGCCCGCCTCTCCGGGAGTTGTGCTGGCGGGTGGGCAGAGGACGCCCGTTCAAACTGGGCCAGAGACGGCGATTCCCCCTCTCCCCGGGCCCCTGGGGGAAAGGAGGACTCGGGGTGGCGTCCTGCTGGCCGACTCTACTGAAGACCGACGACCGTTCGCTCGTGTGTCACCATCGCCGCGGGCAACGGGATGTAGCCGTCCTTGACCACGCTCTCTTGACCGGGACGAGAGAGGACGAAGCGCAGGAACTCGGCGCGCAGGGGATCGAGCCGGCTCCCCGGGGCGTGGTTCACATAGAGGTAGAGGAACCGCGCCAGGGGATACTCGCCACTGTACGCGTTGTCCATGGTGGCCGTGATGAACGGCGCACCGTCCTTGGCGGCCAGCGGCACGGCGCGGACGTCGGCGGTCTTGTAGCCGATCCCCGAATAGCCGATGCCGTAGCGGTCCGAAGCGACCCCCTGGACGACCGAGGAGGAGCCGGGCTGCTCCTTCACCGAGTCCTTGTAGTCCCCCTTGAACAGGGCGTGCTCCTTGAAGTAGCCATAGGTCCCGGACGCCGAGTTACGGCCGTAGAGCGAGATCGGCCGGTCCGCCCACTCGCCGGTGAGCCCCAGATCACCCCAGGTACGGATCTCCGCGGCCCGGCCGCCACGCCGGGTCTTGGAGAAGATGGCGTCGACCTGTTGCATGGCTAGCCCCTGGATCGGGTTGTCCTTGTGGACGAAGACCGCCAGGGCGTCCATGGCGGTGCGCATGGGGGTCGGCGGGTAGCCGAAGCGCGCCTCGAAGGCGTCGATCTCCTCGGCCTTCATCGGGCGCGACATGGGGCCAAAGGCGGCGGTCGCGGCGGTGAGCGCCGGCGGCGCCGTGGACGAGCCCTTGCCCTCCACCTCCAGCTTCACGTTCGGGTAGTGGCGGGTGAAGTCTTCTCCCCACAGCGCCATGAGGTTGTTCATGGTGTCGGAGCCGATGCTCTTGAGATTCCCGGAGACGCCCTGCACGGGGCGGTACTCGGGGAGACTCGGATCGAGCCCGCCGGCCGCGATGGCGGGGATCGATAATGCGACCGTGAGGGTCGCCACGGCGATGGTCTTGAGCAGGTTCATCTTCATCCTCCAGAGGGGTTGCAGTGGGCGGAGAATGGCCGCGGGTCGTGTCGCGACTGTCGCGTCTTTGTCACAATCGCGTTACGCGGACGCCGTGACGGTCGGTGCGAGTGGATCGTCGTTGACAGGGGTAATCGACCCCCCCTAACGTTCCCGCGATACTTGACGGGCGGCGGCCAGTTTGGGTCGTGCGGCGAGTAGGGAGACAGTAACCCAAACGGAGGCGCGGGCCATGGTGAGCCGGCGGTCGGTGCGGGTGCCCCGCGCGGGGGTGACGGTGCCGCGCAGCAACACGGTGGTCGGTGGGGGCCGAAGAGCTCGGTTTCCCACACCATCAGAGAAGGAGTACCCATGCGTATTACAGGGAAGGTGAAGTGGTTCAACGATGCTAAAGGGTTCGGCTTCATCACGCCGGACGGCGGGGAAAAGGACTGCTTCGTCCATCACTCCGCCATCCAGGGGACCGGCTTCCGGTCCTTGACGGAGGGGGAGGCCGTGGAGTTCGACATGGTCCAGGGCCAGAAGGGGCCGGCCGCGGAGAATGTCGTCAAGCTCGGCGCCTGAATCGCACGTCCGACCGCGACCGCAACGAGGGCCATCCCGGAAACGGGGTGGCCCTTTTGTTTGGCGGCAGCAGGTGGCGTGATGGCACCGAAGCACCCAGTTTGCGCGCCAACCCCTCGCGCCGGTGCCGACCTCCTGGCGCCGGCGGGCCCACCCCGGCGCTATCTCCCCGGTGGCCGTCGGTTACGTCTCGGCCGGCGCGCCGGTGCGCAGGCCACCCGTGTGGCGGATGTTCTTCCCTTCCACGAGGAAGTAGGTGATCTCGGCGATGTTGGTGGCGTGGTCGGCGATCCGCTCCAGATGTGTGGAAATGAAGACGAGGTGTAGGGCCCGGGAGATGGTATGCGGGTCTTCCATCATGTAGGTGAGGAGTTCCCGTTGCACCTGATCGTGGAGGTCGTCGATCACGTCGTCGGCGCGGATCACCGCTAGGGCGCCCTGACTGTCGCGGCGCACCAGGCAGTCGAGGGCATCGTGCAGCATCGTCTCGACGGTGGCAGCCATCGACGGCAGATCGATGTAGGGCTTGAGTCGCGGCAGCTCGTTGAGGATCAGCACCCGCTGCGCGATGTTCTTCGCCTCGTCACCGATCCGCTCCAGATCGGTGACCATCTCGATCACCCCGATGAGATAGCGCAAGTCGCTGCCCATGGGTTGGCGGCGCGCGATCAGGTCGACGCATTGCTGGTCGATCGCCGTGTCGAGGGCATCGACCTCGTGGTCACGGGCGACCACCGCTTGCGCGGCAGTCGAGTCGGCATTGCGCAGGGCCTCGACCGCGTCGTGGATCATCGTCCGGGTGGTGTCACCCATGGCGAGCACCTGATCCGTAAGCTGCCGTAGCTCCGCGTCGTAGCGGTGGTGGATGTGCTCACTCATCGAATGCTCCGGGTAGCTGAACGGTGAAGGTAGAACCTTTGCCAGGGGTGCTGTCCACCTGAATCTTACCCCCAAGGGCCTCGGTGAGATGTTTTACCAGGGAGAGGCCGAGCCCCGTGCCGCCGGCCGCCCGGGATCTAGCCGGGTCGACGCGGTAGAACCGCTCGAACAGACGCGGCAGGTGGCGGGCCTCGATACCGATCCCCGTATCTCGGACGCGGATCGCGAAACCGTTAGGGGTGAAGGTCGCATCCACGTCGACCTCACCGCCCGCGGGGGTGTAGGCGCGAGCGTTGTCCATCAGGTTGGTTAACACCTGCTCCAGTGCGCGGCGGTTGCCATGCCAGGCCGGCAGCCCTTCCGCGGCGTGGCAGCGCAGCTCGAGGTGGGCCGCGAGGAATGCGTGCCGCAGGGTCATGCACAGCTCGTGGATCACGGCGGCCAGGTCCACCGGCTCGCGCTGCAACGGCAGGGCGTGGGCCTCGAGGCGTGACAAGGAAAGGAGGTCCTCGGTGAGGTGCGCCAGACGTTCCGCATTGCGCCGGATGTTGTCCACGAAGCGACGTGCCGCCTCCGGGTCGGTGAGGGCGCCGTTTTGCAGGGTCTCCGCCGCACCCTTGATGGCGCTCACCGGGGTCTTCAGCTCATGGGAGGCATTGGCGACGAAGTCGCGTCGCACCTCGATGGCCCGTTGTAGCTCCGTCACGTCGTTGAACACCATCACGACCCCGGTGCCGGCGTCGCTGGGAATGGGTACGGCGGTGAGCTGCAGGGCACGACGCGGTGGTCCCGGGAGGGTGAGCTGATCGTGCTGGACCTCCCCGGTGGTCGCCGCGCGCGACACCGCGACCTGGGTGCGGTGGCTGCCGGTCACCTCGCCGACCGAACGGCCAGCGGTCTGGGCAGATCGTCCGAAGAGCTGGCGGCAGGCGGGGTTGGCGAATGCCACCCGGCCCAGGTCGTCCACGAGCAGCACGCCTTCGGCCATGCGATCGAGGATCCGCGCCATGCGCTCCCGCTCCATCTCCAGGGCGCCGCGCCGCGCCACCGCCTCGTCGTGGAGGTGGTGAATGGCCACGTACAACGAGCCAAGGGTGCCGCGCAGCTCGCCTTCCATCTCGGGATTGCCGTGACGCAGGGCCTCGACGCGCCGGGTGAGGTCTTCGATCCGGCGCCGCTGGCGCCGCTGGACGGCGCCCGCAACCACCATGGCCAGGAGGCCGCCGCAGGTCACGGCCCATGCGATCGCCGGGCCCACCGCCTGCCGCGCGGTGGCGTCGGCCGAGAGGGTGCCCACGTACAGGGCGAAGACCACGGCCACGGCGGCGACGGGGAGCAGAGTGGCGACGACCAGGCGGGAGTACAGCTCCACCTCCCCTTCCTAGCGCAAATCCCCGGCCAGGGGTAGGGATGAGCGGGTGTCACCCGCGGCACACGCCGGCCTGCCGGTCGGCCGGGGTCGCCGGGCAGACCGCCGACGAGTCGCGAACGCCCACGCGGACTTGGCCGATCGGATCGGGTGGGGACGCCCGCGTGGCCGATGCACCGCGCGCAATCTGGATCAGTCTCCACGCAACCGGTAACCGACCCCGCGTACCGTCTCGATGCGCCCCGCCTCGTCGCCGAGGCGATCCCGCAGGCGGTTGATGTGGGTGTCCACCGTGCGCGTGTAGACGTCGGCGGTGATCCCCCATACGCGGTCGAGGAGGAGGTCGCGAGAGAAGACCCGCCCGGGCTGGCGCAGGAAGGTCTCCAACAGACGAAACTCGGTGGCGGTCAGATCCACCGGCACGCCCTGGATCCGCACCTCGTGAGTCTCGGCATCGAGGAAGATGGCTCCGGTGCGCAGGGGTTGACTGGTTTGACCTTCGGGCACGTCCGCCCGGCGCAAGATCGCATTCACCCGCAGGACCAGCTCCCGGGGGCTGAACGGCTTGGTGACGTAGTCGTCGGCGCCCAGCTCCAGCCCGACCACCCGGTCGACCTCCTCGCCGCGGGCGGAGAGCATGAGGATCGGGATGTCGCGGGTACCGTGCTCCGCCCGCAGGGTGCGGCACACATCGGTGCCGAAGGCGTCCGGGAGCATGACGTCGAGGATGATCAGGTCGGGATGCTCGCGGCGCGCGAGGTCCAGACCGGCCTTGCCGTTGCCCGCGGTCACCACCCGGAAGTGGTGCTGTTCCAAGTTGTAGCGCACCACGTCCACGAGGTCCGGCTCATCGTCGACGACGAGGATGGTGTGCTGCTCGCGCGCGCGGGACATGCCGGTGGCAGGATTGGGCGGAAGAACGAAGCGTTCCCCTTCGTAAGGGCGGCCGCAGACTAACCCATCCATGTCACGGGAGCGACACGGCGGTGTTACAAGGCGGTCAGCGATACCCTAGTATCAGCCGCTGCGAGGGACATCGTCACGGTACGGTGACGAGACGCGCCGGAATGCTCTTTGGGGGCGAGATCCTCGCACTTCGTTACCTTCTCACGACGAGTGCCAGATTCGCATATCTGCCTCCCCCTGCCACTCAGGAAAACCGCGCAAAGTCGGTGCCGTAATGTCGGAGGCTCGACCATCACTGGTGCGCTATGCATGGCTGTCCATCGCGGCGGCGCTCCTCACCATCGGGTTGAAGACCGGCGCCTATTGGCTTACCGACTCGGTGGGCCTGCTGTCGGATGCCCTGGAGTCCCTGGTCAACCTGGTGGCTGCAGTGGTTGTCCTCGTGGCGCTCACGGTGGCGATACGGCCGGCGGACGAGGACCACGCCTTTGGCCACGACAAGGCGGAGTACTTCTCCAGTGGCCTGGAAGGCGGTCTGATCCTCCTGGCCGCCTTCGCCATCGCGGTCACCGCCTTGGAGCGGTTGCTCCACCCGCGACCGCTGGTGCACATCGGCCTCGGGCTCGGTGTTTCGCTGGTCGCGTCGCTGGTCAACCTGGGCACGGCGGCGGTGCTGTTTACCGCCGGCCGCCGCTACCACTCCATCACCCTGGAGGCCGACGCCCACCACCTGATGACCGATGTCTGGACCTCCGCCGGGGTGCTCCTCGGGGTGGGCGCCGTCCGGCTCACCGGGTGGGGATGGCTGGACCCCGCCGTCGCCCTGGCGGTGGCGGCGAACATCGTGCGCATGGGCATGAACCTGGTGCGCCGCTCGTTTCGTGGCCTGATGGACGTCGCCTTGCCGGCGGCGGAGCAGGCGCTCGTCCTGGAGGTGCTCGATCGCTACCGCCGTGAGGGTGTCGAGTACCACGCCTTCCGGACCCGGCGTGCGGCGGCACGCCGCTTCGTCTCGGTGCACGTCCTGGTCCCGGGTGCCTGGACCGTGCAGCAAGGGCACGATCTGCTGGAGCGCATCGAGGCGGAGGTCTGTGCGCGTCTGCCCCACACCACCATATCCACCCACTTGGAGCCCCGCGAGGATCCGGCCTCCTGGCACGATGTGGGGCTCGATCGTGCCACGGCGCCGCCCGCGGCAAAGGCGAGCGCGCGTCGCGCCGCGCCATCGCCGCGCGAGGGAGACGGAGCGGGTTAAACCCCCGAACCGGACGAGGGCGGACCGGCACACCTTCACTGGAGAGGGCCATGACCCACCTTCCCGAGCTCGACGGTACGCCCCGGGGCGACCTCCCCGCGGTGCTGTCCGCGGTCAACCGGTTCTACGCGGCGTTCAACATCCACGACCTCGCGGCGATGGCTGAGGTGTGGGCCGACGACGGCGTACTCTACAACCCCATCGGCGGCATCGCCCGCGGCTGGGAGGAGATCGCGGCGCTCTACCGGCGCCTGTTCGCCGGTCCGGTCTCCGTGCAGGTCACCTTCTTCGACTACACCCTCGACGAGGCGGGGGACGCGGCGTGGGTCGTGGGCCGGGAGCGCGGCACGGCGCGCCGCGGGCCGGAGGCCATCGATCTCGCCATCCGCACCAGCCGCCTCTTCCGGCGCGTCGGCAGCCGCTGGCAACAGGTCCACCACCACGGCTCGATCGACGATCCGGCACTCCTCGCCGCCTACCAGCGGCTCGTGCGCGGCTAACCCGCATCCCCCGGACAGGCCCCGGGAAGAAGACGGGCCGAGACCTTTCCCCGACATATCACAGGGAGCAATCCATCGATGACTCAGGGGTGCCGGCGAGTGACTGGTTGCTGGAAATCGGAACAGGGTCGGCGTTCTCGTTTTTTATCCGCAGATGACGCAGATGGACACCGATGGGCAGGACTCCTGTGATCGATGCGCAGGAGAACCTCGCGCACAGACGCGCAGGAAATATCCTTGGTAGATTGGGGGCACTTCTCTGCATCTCTGCTCGAGAGCCATGGAATCTGTGCACATCTGCGACATCTGCGGATCACGAAGTTCACCCCTACCGTGTCTTGTCGTGGATTCCGTGGCGCGAAAGCGTGGAGTCAGTCAGGGAGAGCAACGTCGCTGATTTAGCGCTCGGAGCAATAACTATCGATACCCGTCGTATTGTCGCGCCGCCCGCGAAGAAAAGGAGACCTGCCATGGCCAGGATCGTGCGCTTTCACCAGACCGGAGATGCCGATGTCTTGCGGATCGAGGACCTGCCGCTGCAGGAGCCGGGGGAGGGGGAGGTGCGGCTCAAGGTGGAGGCGATTGGCCTCAACCGCGCGGAGGTCATGTTCCGCCGGGGGCAATACCTGGAGGCGCCGGAGCTGCCGTCGCGCATCGGCTACGAGGCGGCCGGGGTGATCGACGCGGTGGGGCCCGGGGTGACCGGCCTGCGGGTCGGGGAGCGGGTGAGCACCATCCCGGCATTCTCCGTCGGCAAGTACGGCGTGTATGGCGAGAGTGCGGTGGTGCCGGCGTACGCCGCGGCCCACTACCCGGAGAACCTGTCACCCGTGGAGGGGGCGGCGATCTGGATGCAGTACATCACCGCCTACGGTGCCCTCGTCGAGTACGGCAAGCTGCAGGCGGGGGACGCGGTGGTGATCACCGCGGCGAGCAGCAGCGTCGGCCGCGGGGCGATCGAGATTTGCCGCGACGCAGGGGCCGTGGCTATCGCCACGACCCGCACCGCGGCCAAGCGCCAGGCGCTGCTGGCTGGCGGGGCGAGCCAAGTGGTGGTGACCGACGAGGAGGACCTCGCCGGCCGCGTGCTGGAGATCACCGAGGGCAGGGGCGCCGCTTTGTGCTTCGACCCGGTGGCCGGCCCCTTCCTCGCCCGACTCGCCGACGCCTGCGCCGCGGGTGCGACGATCTTCGAGTACGGCGCCCTCTACCCCGAGGCGACCGTGTACCCCCTCTTCGCCGCCCTGCGCAAGGGGCTGACGGTGCGCGGCTACACCCTGTTCGAGATCGTCCGCAAGCCCGAGGCCCTGGCCCGCGCCACGGCGTACGT
Source organism: bacterium (assembly GCA_036393335.1). Classification (GTDB taxonomy): domain Bacteria; phylum CG2-30-53-67; class CG2-30-53-67; order CG2-30-70-394; family CG2-30-70-394; genus DASWHD01. Next base: position 5,040 of record DASWHD010000236.1, on the reverse strand, counting down.
CCGCGAGCGGCTGGCCGCTGGCCGCTTCCGGCCGGTGATCGACCGCACCTTTCCCCTTGAAGAGATCGCCGAGGCCCACCGCTACATGGAGTCCAACCGGCAGAACGGCAAGATCGTGGTCACCGTGTGAGCCGGGCCGTCATCACCGATCCAGGGATCACCGATGCATCCCGCCGGATGCGCGACGGGTGATCCGCCACCACCACTCCGGTGTCCACCCCGTAGGGCGGATGCCCGAAGGGCGATCCGCCGATGCCCGCAGGGCGATCCGCCATCGTGCGATGACGTCCCAAGGCGGAACCGCCTGAGGCGTTCCGCCCTACTTGGCGAAGCCGGTGAGGGCGATACCGATCAAGATGAAGACGGCGACGGAGAAGAACGGCAGGCGCTGGGCGGTCATGGGGTCGCCCCGCTGGGACGGTGGGAGAGAGTTGCGCCGCTCCCCTGGGGGAGCGGAGTGACGGGCGGTAAGATCACTATCTTCGTCAGGTAGCCGATCGGGCAGCCAGGAGAAGCAGTGCAACCCGCCCCCCGAAAGCGAGGCCGCGATGACCGAGACCAAGATCCTCCTCGACGAGTCGGAGATCCCGAGCCACTGGTACAACGTGGTCGCCGACATGCCCAACCCTCCGGAGCCAGTGCTCGGCCCGGACGGCCAGCCGATCGGACCGGAGGCGCTCATGCCGATCTTTCCCATGGCCCTGATCGAGCAGGAGGTCTCCGGCGAGCGCTGGATCGAGATCCCGGCGGAGGTGCGGCGCATCTACGGCCTGTGGCGGCCTTCGCCGCTGTTTCGCGCCCACCGCCTGGAGGCGGTCCTCGGCACGCCGGCGCGCATCTACTACAAGTATGAGGGGGTGAGCCCCGCCGGCTCGCACAAGCCGAACACCGCCGTGGCCCAGGCGTACTACAACCGCCAGGCCGGGATCTATCGCCTCGCCACCGAGACCGGCGCGGGCCAATGGGGCTCGGCCCTCTCCCTGGCGGGGCAGCTCTTCGGCCTGGAGGTGCGGGTCTACATGGTGAAGGTGAGCTACCACCAGAAGCCGTTTCGCCGCTCGATGATCGAAACCTGGGGGGCGGAGGTCCTCGCCTCGCCCAGCGACCGGACGGAGTCGGGACGCAAGTTTCTGGCGCAGGACCCGGAGTGTCCGGGGTCCCTGGGCATCGCCATCTCCGAGGCGGTGGAGGAGGCGGCGTCGCGGCACGACACCAACTACTCCCTCGGCTCGGTGCTCAACCACGTGCTGCTCCACCAGACGGTGATCGGCCTGGAGGCGCAGAGGCAATTCGCCAAGGTCGGCGACTACCCGGACGCGATCTACGCGGCGTGCGGCGGCGGCTCCAACTTCGGCGGCGTCGCCTTCCCGTTCTTCGCCGACAAGGCGGCGGGCAAGAAGGTGCGCCTGGTGGCGGTGGAGCCGGCGTCGTGTCCCACCCTCACCCGCGGCCACTACGCCTACGACTTCGGCGACTCGGTGGGCCTCACGCCCCTGCTGCGCATGTACACCCTGGGCCACGACTTCGTGCCGCCCGGGATCCACGCCGGCGGCCTGCGCTACCACGGCGACTCGGCCCTGGTGTCGCAGCTCTACCACGAGGGGCTGATCGAGGCGCGTGCGGTGCACCAGCTCGCCACCTTCGAGGCGGGGGTCACCTTCGCCCGGGCCGAGGGGATCATCCCGGCCCCCGAATCCAACCACGCGATCCGCGCGGTGATCGACGACGCCCTGGAGTGCAAGAACACCGGCGAGGCGAAGGTGCTGTTCTTCAACCTCTCGGGCCACGGCCACTTCGACATGGCGGCCTACGACCAGTACTTCGCCGGCCAGCTCCAGGACTACGAGTACCCCCAGGAGGCGATCGAGGCCGCCCTCGAGCGCCTGCCGAAACTGAAGTGAGGAATGGCGTCGTCTCTGAAGAGTGAGAAACACCGCTAAGGAATGCAGGACGGCAGGAAACGAGGGGACTATTTTCTTCCTGTGTTCCTGGCTTCCTGGCTTCCTTAGATGGCTTGTTGCCGCCGCCGGTCGTCGCCAAATGGGTCGTGTTGTGCGCGACGGCGCGTTAATCATCGCGGATGTTCGATTGGCTCAGGCGCAAGAAGCGGGAGACGCAGGCGAGCGATGAGCGCCTCGGCGAGATCGTCCTCTCCCTAGACGAGAGCGGCTGGGCGGTGCGCACGGAGATCCCGCGGCCGCTCCTCTCCATCGCCCTGTTTCTCTATCTGGAGCGGATGCTGATCGCCGCGGGGCCGCGCCATGCGGAGCTGGTGTGTCAGGGGCTGGAGCGCGGGGTCGGCAAGCTGATGAAGTACGAGGGGGACGAGATGTTCCCCACGCGCTACCTGCGCCAGACGGTGTTCCGCGACTGGCTCGGCACCCTGGTCGAGACCCGCCCCGCGCCGTGGTCGGCGACGCTGATGCTGTTCCGCCGGCGCGACGGCCAATGGCCCGGCGGTGCCTTCTACCACGTGCGTACCGAGCTCAGCAGCGATGACTTCGGCGACGACGAGCGCCTGCGCCTCCTCACCTCGTCGCTGGTCGCGTTCTACGAGGCGGTCTTCCCCCTCGACGACCTGGAGGTGAGCAACTACCTCATGCGCACCCTCCAGAACCTGCTGCTGTTCTTCCAGGCCAACGGCCTGCCCGAGGAAGCGCGCCTCGGCCGGGCGACCAACGTCGCGACGTTGCAGTACTTCGGTCTCGAAACCCAGCCGGAGGACGAGGTGCTGGCGGCGTTGCGCGACTATCTCGCGGGGCAGCAGCCCGCTTCGTCGGGCGAACGGTAGGAGCCGGTTGTACCGGCGAGCCGCGCCTGTGGCGCGGCAGGCCCTGTGGCCCTGATCGCCGCGGGGATTCGGCTCCTACCTTGCGGATGAGAGAGTCGCCTGCCCGCCGACGGCCGTGCGGGGTGACTAGTGACGCCGGGGTTGCCAGCGTCGGGATTCACCTTTCCGTATCCAGAGGCGAGAGACGCCATGAGCGACCCCCATACCAGCCATTCCACCCACACCAACCGTCTCGCCCACGAGACCAGCCCCTACCTCCTCCAGCACCGGCACAACCCGGTGGACTGGTATCCGTGGGGTGAGGAGGCCCTGCGGCGCGCCCGCGACGAGGACAAGCCGATTCTCGTGTCCATCGGCTACTCCGCGTGCCACTGGTGCCACGTGATGGCCCACGAGTCGTTCGCGGACGAGGCGACCGCCGCGCTGATGAACGAGCACTTCGTGAACGTGAAGGTCGACCGGGAGGAGCGCCCGGACCTCGACCAGATCTACCAGACCGCCCTGCAGATGATCAGCCGGCGCGGCGGCGGCTGGCCCCTGACCATGTTCCTCACCGCCGACGGCCGGCCGTTCTTCGGCGGCACCTACTTCCCGAGCCAGGACCGCTACGGCATGCCGTCGTTCCGCCGCGTGCTCCAGTCGGTCGCCCAGTACTACCGGGAGAACCAGGAGGAGATCGCCGCGAACGGCGCGCGGATCGTGGCGGCCTTCGGCCAGATGGAAGGCCATACCACCACCGGCACCCTCAATCAGGCGGTGGTGACCCGCGCGGTCGATGCCATCGTGCCCCACGTCGACCGGCTCCACGGCGGCCTCGGCTCGGCCCCCAAGTTTCCCCAGACCGGGGTCTTCACCCTCTTCCTGCGGCAATACGCGGCGACGGTTGAGCGCCGCTACCTCGATCTGGTCACCGATACCCTGCGCCACATGGCGCACGGCGGTATCTACGATCACCTGGGCGGCGGCTTCGCCCGCTACTCCACGGACGAGCGGTGGCTGGTGCCGCACTTCGAGAAGATGCTCTACGACAACGCCCTGCTCGTGCAGCTCTACCTGGAGGCGTACCAGGCGAGCGGCGATCGCTTCTTCGCCGAGGTGGTGGCCGACTGCCTGCGCTACCTGGAGCGGGAGATGTACCAGAGCGGCGGCGGCTTCTACGCCACCCAGGACGCGGACAGCGAGGGGGAGGAGGGGCGGTTCTACGTCTGGCAGCAGGCGGAGATCGCGACGCTGCTCGGCGAGGATGCCGCGCCGTTCTGCGCCTACTACGGTGTCCGGCCGGGCGGGAACTGGGAGGGCAAGAACATCCTCCATGTCGCCGAGCCGCTGGACGAGGTGGCGCGGCATTACGGTCAGACGATCGAGAGCCTCGCCGCCCTCCTCGCCGCCTGCCGCGAGCGCCTGTTCGCGGTGCGCGCCCGGCGCGTGCCGCCAGGCAAGGACACCAAGGTCATCACCGCGTGGAACGGCATGGCCATCTCCGCCTGCGCCCGGGCCTACGCGATCCTCGGCCACGAGGCGGCGCGGCGCATGGGGTCGGAGAGCGCCGAGTTCCTGTGGACCACCCTGCGCCGCGACGGCCGCCTCCTGCGCACCTACAAGGACGGCCAGGCGAAGCTCGATGCCTACCTCGACGACTACGCCTATCTGGCCCTGGGCCTCGTCGACCTGTTCGAGGCGACCGGCCGTACGGTCCATCTCCAGCGGGCGGTGGAGCTGGGCTCGCAGATCGTCGACCACTTCGCCATCGGGCCAGAGGGCGGCTTCTATTTCACCGCCGACGACCACGAGGCGCTCATCCACCGCGCCCAGTCGACCCACGACCAGTCGATCCCGGCGGGCAGCGCCGTGGCGGTGGAGGCGTTGCTGCGCATCGCCACGTTTACCGACGACGCACGGCTGCGCGACGCGGCGGAGGCGACCCTGCGGCGCCTGGGGGGTGCCGCGGCGGAGAACCCACTCGCCTACGCCTCGCTCCTGGCAGTGGCGGGGCTCGCCTGCGACGGGGCGGTGGAGGTGTGTCTGGTGGGGAATCCCGACGACCCGGCGCGGGACGACTGGCGCCGCCGCCTCTTTCAGCGCCACCTGCCGCGTAAGGCGGTCTGTGTCCTGCCGCCGGAGGGGGACGCCGGCGTGCTCGGGGCCATCGCCCAGGGGCGCGAGGCGCTGGACGGCCACCTCACCGCCTACGTCTGCCGCCACGCCACCTGCACCCCGCCGATCACCGACTGGCCGACCCTGGAGCGCAC
>DASWHD010000235.1:0-5092 GCA_036393335.1 bacterium | reverse complement strand
CCGCGGCGGCGGTCACGCGGTGCCGTGGGCATGCGAGCCGCCGTTCACAACACCCGTCGTTGCCGGTGAACCGGGGTTCACGGCCGGCTGAGTAATGTTCCATCCGACCGTCGCAGGCAACCTCTTTACCCTGCTGGACTTCTGCCACACGAAGGCCCCACCACGGTCGGTCGGGATCGCCGGCACGCATCTTGCGCTGGTCGGGAATGAGAGACTCGTTCATCCCGTTCCCGGGTGGCCGAGAGGGCCGGATTCCCGGCTGGCCACACCCGGTGCGGATCACCAAGGAGATTTTCCCATGGGAGCCGTCAAAGTCATCTTCGATATCACCAACATAAAAGACCTCGAGGCGGAAAAGGTCTCCACCTACCTGGAGACGCTGAACGGCGTCACCACGGTGGACATGATTCATCCGCACGGGAACGGCCACAAGGCGACCCACGAGTTCTGGGTGAGCTACGACCCGGAGCGGACCCACATGCGCGACATCCATACGGCGCTAGAGCACAACGGCTACCAGAACTTCGCCGTCAGCCTGTAGCGCGCTCGCAAGGAGCACACGATGGCTATCAAGACCGATACCCGCAACATCTCAGAGGTCAAGCTCCAGGACCTGCCCCTGGAGGAGCGCATCGCCAACCTGGAGCAGGAGGTCCTCCACCTGCGCGAGCAGGCACCCCGGGCCGACAAGGCCACCTTGTTGATCTTCTCCAGCGACCTCGACAAGGTGCTCGCCGGGCTGGTCATCGCCACCACTGCGGCCTCCATGGGGATGGAGGTCACCTGCTATTTCACCTTCTGGGGGCTGAACGTCCTGAAGGAGAAACGGGTCTACGAAGGCAAGGCGGTGATGGAGCGCATGATCGACCTGATGACCCCCACCGGTCCGGAACACATGGGCGTCTCGCGCATGAACATGGGCGGGGCGGGCGCCGCCATGCTCAAGCACATGTTGAAGGACAAGAACGTGATGAGCGGCGATGAGCTCCTGGCCCTGGCCAAGGAGAGCGGCGTGCGGCTCATGGCGTGCAGCATGTCCATGGACGTCATGGGGATCCGAAAGGAGGAGCTGACCGGCGGCATCGAGGTGGGTGGCGCCGCCGCCTACCTGGGCGAGGCGTGCCGCTCGGGCGTCACCCTGTTCATCTGACCGCCACGTGCGTTGGGCTCGATCTGGGTCTCCGAACTGTGCTCATGGCCCAGATCGGGGGCGGCTCGGCGGAGGAGCGGTGCATTATTCCGCCGAGTCGCTGTGAGGCGGGATGAGGTTGAGCGCGGGGTCTGCTGCGCGCCGGGAGGTACGCCGAGCGGTACCGGACCTACGGTCTGATGGCGGGCGTCAGCCCGCCATCCACGGGAGGTGAAAGCCGCCCGGACCCGCGCCGGGCGGCGAGGGGCGCGCGTGGCGTCCCCCTCCATATCATCAGGGCGGGGTCTGCCCGCCATGCCGAGGGTCACCCGGCCTACATTGGAGCCGACCATGCCCGTCTTGAGGACAGGGAGGGCCGCTGCTAGCGTCGGCGGCCATGGGGACGAGTGACGCACGGCTACAGGAGATCGCCGCCAAGGTCGCGGCGGAGAAGCGCCTCACCTTCGCCGACGGCGTCGCCCTCTACGAGTCGCCGGACCTGAACGCGATCGGCCGGCTCGCCGACCGGGTGAACCGGCGGCGCCACGGTCGCGACGTGTTCTTCAACGTCAACCGCCACATTAACCCGACCAACGCCTGCGTCTACCGCTGCGCCTTCTGCGGCTTCCGCCGCGACCTGAACGCACCCGACGCCTACCTCCTCACCCGCGACCAGATCCTCGCCTCCACCGAGGGCGCCGAGGCGGCCGGGATCACCGAGTTCCACATCGTCGGCGGCATGATCCCCGAGGCGGGGCTCGACTACTACTGCGATCTCCTCACCGCCCTGCGCGCCGCCCACCCCACCATCCACCTGAAGGCCTTCACCGCGGTGGAGATCGCCTTCTTCTGCCGCCTCGCCCGCATCTCGCATCGGGAGTGTCTGGAACGGCTGATCGCCGCCGGCATGGGCTCCATGCCCGGCGGCGGCGCGGAGATCTTCGCCGAGCGAGTGCGGCGGGAGATCTGCAAGGAGAAGGCCGGCGCCGACGAGTGGCTGGCGATCCACAGCACGGCCCACGAGCTGGGGCTACGCACCAACGCCACCATGCTCTACGGCCACATCGAGACCGTCGCGGAGCGGGTCGACCACATGGAGCGCCTGCGCACCCTCCAGGACGAGACGGGCGGCTTCCAGGTCTTCATTCCGCTGGCCTACCACAACGAGAACAACCGCATCGCCGGCCACATGACCACCGGCTTCGACGACCTGCGCACCCTCGCCATCGCCCGCCTCTACCTGGACAACTTCGCCAACATCAAGTCGTTCTGGGTGATGCACGGGCCGAAGCTCGCGCAGGTCGCCCTGCACTACGGGGTGAACGACCTGGACGGCACGGTCACCGAGGAGCGCATCACCGCCGCGGCCGGCGGCCGCACCGCCGGCCACCAGTCGCGCCAGGAGCTGCTCGACCTGATCCGCGCCGCCGGCCGCACGCCGGTGCAGCGTTCGACGGTGTACGAGGAGCTGGTGCGGTACTGAGAGACAAATTCGAGCCGCATATTCACGCGTATGGGCACCACGCGAGGGGAATCCACAGATGAACACAGATGAACACGGATGGACTGCCACTCGGTGGGTACGTGGCGCCGGCAGCGAACGAGGCATTCCGACCCAACCACGAAATCTGTGGCTATCTGTGTCTATCCGTGGTTCCAAAAAAATCACCGGCTCCGTCGCTCGTTCTCATTACCCAGATTCGCGTTCATTCGCGTCCATTTGCGGCTAAGCCATGTCGTCCAGCATTCCCGAGACCGTCACGCCGCGGCTTGCCGTCATCGCCGCCACGGTCGCGGCCGGCGAGCGGATCTCCGACGACGACGCCCTCGCCCTGCTGGCCTGCGACGACCTGCCCCTCCTCGGGCAGCTTGCCGAGCAGCGCCGCTACCAGCGGGTGCCGGCGCGGCGGGTGACCTTCATCATCGACCGCAACGTCAACTACACCAATGTCTGCATCACCCGTTGCAAGTTCTGCGCCTTCTACCGCCTGCCCGGGGACCCCGAGGGCTACGTTCTCTCGCACGACGAGATCTTCGCCAAGATCGACGAGCTGCGCGCCCAGGGCGGCCACCAGCTCCTGCTCCAGGGGGGCCACCACCCGGACCTGCACATCGCGTGGTTCGAGGAGCTGTTCCGCGCCATCAAGGGGCGCTACCCCGACCTGCGCCTCCACGCCCTCTCCGCCTCGGAGATCCAGCACATCGCGCGCCGCTCGCACCTCGACCTCGGCGAGACGATCCGCCGCCTGCGCGCCGCCGGCCTGGACTCGATCCCCGGCGCCGGGGCGGAGATCCTCGCCGACCGGGTGCGCTCGATCATCGCCCCGTACAAGGAGTCGACGGAGGGCTGGCTGGCGGTGATGCGCGAGGCCCACCGCCAGGGGCTGCGCACCTCCGCCACCATGATGTTCGGCACCGTCGAGTCGGACGTCGAGATCGTCGCCCACCTGCGGGCGATCCGCGATCTCCAGGACGAGAGCGGCGGCTTCGTGGCCTTCATCCCGTGGTCGTTCCAGCCCGAGCACACCGAACTGCCCGAGGCCACCCGCACCTCGGCTACCGACTACCTGCGCATCCTCGCGGTGAGCCGCGTCTATCTCGACAACGTCGACCACCTCCAGGCCTCCTGGGTCACCCAGGGGGAGAAGATCGGCCAGCTCGCCCTGTTCTACGGCGCCGACGACATGGGCTCCACCATGCTGGAGGAGAACGTGGTCTCCGCCGCCGGCTGCACCTTCCGCCTCGGCCGCCAGGAGCTGGGCCGCCTGATCGCGGCGGCCGGCTTCGAGGCCGCCCTGCGCGATCAGGAGTACCGCATCGTCGGCACGCCGTGACCCGGCGCGGAACCTTCCTTCGGGGGGAGTCATGCGCGCCGCAACCGCGTCCGCGCAGCACCAGCGAGGACCGCAACCGTCTCATTCTGCAACAGTGCGCTTCTCCATACGTCTCAAATACGAACGATCACCCATAGGCGCAACTCGTCTGCCGGCCGGAGCGTGAAAGGACCCGGGGCCGGGATGATGTAACTCCTTGATCATCTTGGGCCCGTTATCCGGAACGCGGTGCAGGCCCCAGTTTTCTCCCGATCGGGCACCACGATTGCTGGGGAGAACCGCATCGCAGTGCCGCTTCGGAAATGGCGCCATACGCGGAAGAGACTCCAGATCCCTGCGTGTGCCGCACGACCCAGCGCGCACCGCGGCCCTCGCGATCAACACCGAACAGACCATCTCCTCTCAGTCGATCGGAAGGATCCTTCCATGACAATGAAAGCCAGCCCCTTGTTCCCGCTGACACTCCTGGTCACCGTTATGGTCATGATGACCGCGTCGCCCGCGGCTGCTCATGAGGTGCGTCTGCCGGATACCCAGCCGGGAATCCATACCATGAAGCCGGGCGGCGCCCTCGCGAAGGCCGATGGCGCGCTGGGCAAGCTCTATCTTGAATTCGTGGAGCATCAGCGCACGGCACCGGCGGCGCCCTTTCGGCCCCGCGGTCGCTTGGTTCGCATAGCCCAGGGCCGCGTCCTGGTCGATGCACGGGCCGCGGGAGACGGCGACCTTCTCTTGTCGGACCTGCGCCGGCTCGGCCTGGACAAGGGCTCGCGCTTCGGTGACGTCGTCTCCGGCTGGCTGCCGGTCGGTGCCATCCGCCATGCGGCGGCGCTTGATAGCCTGCGCGTGCTGTCTGCCTCCATCCCCATGACCCATGCCGGCAGCGTCACCAGCGAGGGCGATACGGCCCAGCGTTCCGACGTCGCACGCGCCGCGTCTGGCGCCAGCGGTGCCGGGGTGATGGTCGGTGTGCTCTCCGACAGCTACAACCAGCAGGGTGGCGCGGCCGCCGACGTCGCCAGCGGCGACCTGCCGAACGGCGTGCAGGTGCTCGACGACAGCGCCCTTTGCGGGGATTTCATCTTCCCGGAACCTTGCACGGATGAAGGGCGCGGCATGCTACAGATCG
>DASWHD010000234.1:0-3563 GCA_036393335.1 bacterium | reverse complement strand
TCGAAAGCGCCGTCAGGCGCTTTCCTCTTTCCAGCCCAGGCGGTAGTGCTCGCCGAGCTTGCCCTTGGCGGTGGCCAGGGAGAGGACCTTGATCGATGCCTCGTCCGTGGGACACGCCTCCTCGCAGCGGCCGCAGCCGACACAGCCGTCGGAGTGGACCACCGGCTCGAAGAAGGCGTGCTTGCCAGTGCGCGGATTGGTGCGCAGCTCCAGGGAGATCGCCCGGTCCAGCAGCGGGCAGACTCGGTAGCAGATCTCGCAGCGCAGCCCCTGGAGGGCGAGGCACGACTCCCGGTCGACGATCACCGCCAGGCCCATCCGCACCTCTTTGACGTCGGTGATCCGGGGATCGAGCGCCGTGGTGGGGCACGCCGTGATGCACGGCAGGTCGGGGCAGAGCTGGCAGGCACCGGTGCGGGCCACCAGCTCCGGGGTCCCCATCGCCACCCCCGCCGTGAGGCCCGCGAGGTGGATCACGTCGTAGGGACAGTTCTGGGCACACAGTCCGCAGCGGATGCACTTGGAGAGGAACCGGTCCTCGTCTCCGGCGCCCGGTGGTCGCAGGCGCCACGCCGCGTCGCGCAGCAGCACCACCCCGGCCCACAGGGCCGCGCCGGCCGCGCCGGTCCGGGCGGCCGACACGAAGAACTGGCGCCGGCTCAACGTCCGCGCCGTCGGTGCGCTCTTCGGGGTGACCCGCCACCAATCCACCTCCTCGGTGCAGGGTTCAGGAACGCGCGCTTCCTCTTCGGGGTTCATTCAGTAACTTCTTTTCGGGCTCGCGCAGAGGCGCAGAGACGCAAAGGGGGAACCACAGATGAGCACAGATACACACAGATTCCTTCCTTTGGTCGGGTATCTAAATGGATCCTCATCCGTGTTCATCTGTGGTTTCAACAAAGCCTGCTGGGCGTCTCTGCGTCTCCGCGCGAGGAGAAAATTCAATACTCACCGCAGGTCGATCTCACCACAGAGACACAGAGTCCACGGAGGACGAACGTCGATGCACTCTCTGCGTCCTTTGTGCCTCTGTGGTGAGTCATATCTCATTGTTTCACGCCTTCTCCACCTTCACGGCGCACTTCTTGTAGTCGGTCTCGCGGCTCATGGGGCAGAAGGCGTCGAGGGTGACGGTGTTGATCATCACGTCCTCGTCGAACCACGGGACGTACACCAGGCCCGCAGGCGGTTGGGCGCGGCCACCGATGTCGGCGCGGGCGACGATCTCTCCCCGGCGCGACGTCACCCGCACCTTGTCGCCGCGTTGGATCCCCAGCTTGTTTGCGTCCTCCGGGTGCATGGCGACGGTGGCATGGGGGTAGGCGCGGTGCAGCTCGGGCACCCGGTTGGTCATGGTGCCGGAGTGCCAGTGCTCCAAGACCCGCCCGGTGCACAGCCAGAGGGGATAATCGGCGTCGGGCGCCTCGGCGGCGGGCTCGTAGGAACGGATCCAGATGTTCGCCCGGCCCCCGTTCTTTGCGTTGCCGTAGAAGTACACCCCCTTGCCGGGCGGGACCATCGGGTCGTACCCCTCGCGGAAACGCCACTGGGTCTCCTTGCCGTTGATCACCGGCCAGCGCAGGCCGCGCACCTGGTGGTAGGTATCGTAGGGCGCCAGGTCGTGACCGTGGCCGTCACCGAACAGGCGGTACTCCTCGAAGATCGCCTGCTGGATGTTGAAGCGGGCGGTCTGTGCCGCGTCGTCGTGGGGCCACCCGGGTCGCAGGGGGTACTGCTGGCGCGGGTCGGCGACGCCGTAGAACCGCTCGAATAGCTGGCCGTGGCCGGTGCGCTTGGCCACCTCGATGAGTTGCCAGAGATCGGATTTGGACTCCCCCGGGGCGTCCACCTGCTTGCGCCAGAACTGGGTACGGCGCTCGGCATTGCCGTACGCCCCCTCCTTCTCGGCCCACATGGCGGTGGGTAGGACGATATCCGCCAGCTCCGTGGAGCGGTTCGGGTACGGATCGGAGTGGATGTAGAGGCAATGCGGTTTGCGCACTCCGGCACGGAAGCGGTTGAGGTTGGCATAGCCCTGCATCGGGTTGGCGCACATCGACCAGAAGACGTTGATCTTCCCCAAGTCGACGTAGCGCACCATCTTCACCGCGTGGGTGCCGGGCTTGGCCGGGATGGTGCCTTCGGGGACCTGCCAGATCCGCTCCGCGATCTTCCGGTGGTCTTCGTTGTCCACCACCATGTCCGCCGGCAGGCGGTGGGAGAAGGTCCCCACCTCACGCGCCGTGCCGCAGGCGGAGGGTTGGCCGGTGAGGGAGTAAGGGGAGTTGCCTGGCTCGCTGATCTTTCCCGTGAGCAGGTGGACGTTGTAGATCAGGTTGTTCACCCACGAGCCGCGGGTGTGCTGGTTGAAGCCCATGGTCCAGAAGCTGGTGACCTTGCGCTGCGGGTCGCCGTACTCGGCGGCTAGCTCGTAGATCGTGTCCACCGGTATGCCGGTGAGCTTGGCGACGGCGCGCGGCGAGTAGTCGTCGATGTAGTACTGGTACTTGCCGTAGTCGACCCCCTTGTCCGCCAGGTTGAACCGGGTCAGGTGCTGGTAGTTGCCATTGAGGAATTGCTTGAACGCCTCGAAGTCCACCTTCTGCGGGTTGGGCACGTACTCCTTGTGGTCATCCAGGCCATAGCCGATGTTGAAGTCGGCGATCATGAACTGGCAGTGGTCGGTGACGAATCGCTCGTTCACCCACCCCTTGTCGATGATGATCTTGGAGATGCAGTTGAGCAGGGCCAGGTCGGTCTGGGGCGCGAAGATCACCTCCTTGTCTGCCACCTCGGAGGAGCGGTTGGAGAAGGTGGTGAGGTTGAACAGCTTGCAGCCCGGGTGGCCGAGCTTGCGCGCCGCCACGCGCGAGTAGAGGACCGGGTGCATCTCCGCCATGTTGGCGCCCCACAGGACGAAGGTGTCGGCGGCCTCGATGTCGTCGTAGCACCCCATAGGCTCGTCGATGCCGAAGCTGGTCATGAAACCGACCACGGCCGAGGCCATGCAGTGGCGTGCGTTGGGGTCGAGGTTGTTGGAGCGCAGGCCCGCCTTGAACCACTTGGCCGCGGCGTAGCCCTCCCACACGGTCCACTGGCCGGAGCCAAACATGGCGATGGTGTTGCCCAGCCCGCCGTTGGCGGTCATCTCCGCCGTCATGCGCTGGGCGATGTAGTCGAGGGCCTCGTCCCACGACACGGGCGTGAGGTCGCCGTTCTTGGCGAAGTGCCCGCCCTTCTTGCGCATCAAGGGTTGGGTGAGGCGGTCGGCGCCGTACTGGATCTTGGGCAGGAAATACCCCTTGATGCAGTTGAGGCCGCGGTTCACCGGTGCTTCCGGGTCGCCCTTGCTGGCGACGATCTTGCCGTCCTTCACCCCGACCATGACGCCGCAGCCGGTGCCGCAGAAGCGGCACGGGATCTTGTCCCACTTCACGTCGGCGAGGGCCGCCTCGGCCTCGGAGACCCCGATCTCCGGGGTGAGGCCGGCGGCGGCCAGGGTGGTGGCCACGGCGGCCGATTTCACGAATTGCCTGCGGGTGAGGTCCATGTCTGCCTCCTGG
>DASWHD010000233.1:0-6311 GCA_036393335.1 bacterium | reverse complement strand
TGGGTCGCGCACGAGATGCACGGGTCGTAGTTGCGGATCGCCTGCTCGCACTGCCATTGCAGCTCGTCGTCCGCCAGGGTCAGGTGTTGCTCGACGAATGCGGCGACGTCGTTCTCGATGGTCTTCTGGTTCTGGGAGGTGGGGGGGACGATGCGCGCGGTCTCGATGGTTCCCTCGTCATCGATCTGGTAGCGATGGAACAGGGTGCCCCGCGGCGCCTCGGTACAGGCGCGGCCCACCCCCGCGCGCGGGGTGACGGGAACGCGCGGCTCCGCGGGCGGCGTGTACGCCTCGAGGATGCGCAGCGCCTCCTCCACCGCATAGAGGGTCTCCACCGCGCGCACCACGATCGACTGGAAGGGGTTGGTCACCCGCTCGCCGAGGCCCGCCTGGGCGGCGAGGGCCTGGATCGCCGGCGGCAGGCGATCGGCGTTCAGGTTGTAGCGCGCCAGGGGCCCCACCAGGTAGGGGCCGCGGCCCTTGAGGAGGCAGTGGAGGGCGTTGCTGTGCGGGACGTGCAGCTCCTGGAAGTGCTCCTCGAACTCGTCCACGGCGATGTCCAGACCGCGGCTGGAGACCAGCCGACCCTCGTTCATCGGGTACTCGGTCGGGTGGCGCAGGGCGACGAACTCGTAGTCGCCGTGAAACTTGGGCATGGGCAACGAGCCCGCCCAGAGCACCGTGTCGCGCGCCGCCTGCCGCGCCCAGCGCAGGCGCTCCACCAGGGCGGCCACCTGCGCCCGGCCGGGCAGGCGGTAGAAGCCGCCGACGCAGACGTTGATCGGGTGGATCTCCCGGCCGCCGAACAGGGCGACGACCTCGTTGCCGACCTTCTTCAGCGCCAGGGCGGTGCGCACGGTCTCGCCGTGGTCCGCGGCCATGTGGATGGCGCTCTCGTAGCCGAGGAAGTCGGGGGCGTGCAACAGGTAGATGTGCAGGCAGTGGCTCTCGATCCACTCGCCGCAATAGAGGACGCGGCGCAGATCCCGGAGCACGCCCTCCACCTTCACCCCGGCGATCCGCTCCATGGCGTGGACGGCGCTCATCTGGTATGCCACCGGGCAGATGCCGCAGATGCGCGCGGTGATATCCGGTGCCTCGGTGAACTTGCGGCCGCGCAGCAGGGCCTCGAAGAAACGTGGCGGCTCGAAGATGCGGAGCTGCACGTCCGCCACCCGCTGGTCGCGGATGCGCACGTGCAGGGCGCCCTCGCCCTCGACGCGGGCGAGTTGATCAACTTTGATCGTCCGTGGCTTCAAGGTGGCGGGTCACTTTGGCAAACGGGGCGGCGTGGGCGTTGAACGTGGCGTAGACGCGCCGCAGGTCGATGGTGGTCGCACCCAGCTCGCTCCAGCGCCGGTTGAGGGACGCGGCATGGGTGGTCTCCTGGGGACCGAAGCAGCCGTAGCAACCGCGGTTGTAGCTCGGGCAGAGGGCGTTGCATCCGGCATGGGTGACGGGGCCGAGGCACGGCGTGCCGCCGGCGACCATCACGCAGACGGTACCGCGGCGCTTGCACTCGATGCACACCGAACCGTTCTCGATCTGGGGGGTGCGGCCGTGCAGGAAGGCGGCGATCACCTCCAGGATCTGGCGTTTGTCGATCGGACAACCGTGCAGCTCGAAGTCGACCTCCACGTGCTCCGCGATGGCGGTCGAGGTGGCCAAGGTCTCGATGTACTGCGGCCGGGCGTAGACGGCGGCGATAAAGTCGTGCACGTCGGCGAAGTTGCGCAACGCCTGGATGCCGCCCGCCGTGGCACAGGCGCCGATGGTCACCAGCCGCCGGGAAAGCTTGCGCACCTGGCAGATGCGCTCCGCCTCGTCGGGAGTGGTGATCGACCCCTCGACCAGGGAGAGGTCGTACGGCCCCTTGACCGTCGCCCGCGACGCTTCGAGAAAGTACGCGACCTCCACCTGCCCGGCCACGGCGAGCAGCTCGTCCTCACAGTCCAGGAGCGTGAGCTGGCAGCCGTCGCAGGAGGAGAACTTCCACACCGCCAATTTCGGTTTACGCGTCGCCACAGGGTCTCCTGACGGTAGCGCCAAACCCGCGGTGTCGGTGCCACAGAACTTCCTCTAAGGAAGGCAGGAAAGCAGGAAGCGTAGTTACGCACGGTCGCAGTGAAACCACCCTTCCTGCCTTCCTGCATTCCTTAGGGGTTTTTTCCGCGGGGCGCCTGATTGCCCGCGCGCATCCGGGCCTTGGTATCACCGCTACACCTCCCGCCGCTTCAGCCACGGCTCGATGGCCGAGAGGGGAAAGACCGGGCCGTCCTTGCAGACGAAGACGGGACCGAGCTGGCAATGGCCGCACAGGCCGATGGCGCACTGCATGTTGCGCTCGATGGAGAGATAGATGTGCTCGGCGCCGACGCCGATCCGTGTCAGCTCCCGGGCGGTGAAGCGCATCATGACCTCCGGCCCGCAGACGAAGGCCACGGTCTGATCGGGCGCGAAGGTGGCCTTGTCGATCAGCTTGGTGACCACGCCGACCGGGCCGCGCCAGGTCAGATCGGCGCGGTCGACCGTCACGCGCACGTCCAGGTCGAGACGCGCACGCCACTTTTCCAATTCCTGCTTGAAAGGCAGATCCTTGAGGCTGCGGCTGCCGCAGAGGAGGTTGACGTGGCCATACGAGGCGCGGTCGTTGAGCACGTGGTAGAGGATCGGCCGCACCGGCGCCAGCCCCAGGCCACCGGCGATCACCAGCAGGTCGTAGCCGCGGGTGATCACCACCGGCCACGGGCTGCCGAACGGGCCGCGCACCCCCACCACGTCGCCGCGGCGCAGCTCGCTCAGGGCGTGGCTCACCGTGCCGACGTCGCGGATGGTGTGCACGAGGTGGGGCTGGTTCGGGTCGCCGCTGATCGAGAGCGGGATCTCCCCGACCCCGAACCGGTAGACCATGGTGAACTGGCCCGGGGCGAACTTGAGCGCCGCGCCGCCGTCCGCCGGCGCCAGCTCCAGCGTCACGACGCCCGCCGCCTCCCGCGTGCGCCGCAGGACGCGGTAGGGCACGGGCACCATCGCCTCGGCCAGCGCCGCTAGCGGAGATTCAACGCGTGCCGCTTCCATAGATATCCGCTACCCGTAGCCAGGCGCCGTGCAAGCGCTCCTCCGTCTCGTGGGCGAGCCGTTTCAGCAGCTCGTAGCCGAGGTCGTGGTCGGCCTCGCACTTGCGGCGCAGACAGGCGCCGTCGAGGCTGATCGCGCGGGTGAGGGTGGCGGCCCGGGCGCTTACCTGGCGCACGTAGGGGGGAATCAGCCAGGTCAGACCGAGGATCCCACCCGGCTCCAGGGTCGCGACCACCGACGGCTCACGACCGACCTCCACCTCGATCGCCACCCGGCCGTGGCGGATGAGGTAAAAATCGTTGGCCTCCTCACCCTCGTGAAACAGGTAAGTGTCGGCGTCGAACCGGACGTTCTTCGCGCACCCCACCAAGAGCTCCAGATAGGCGGAATCGAGGTCGGCAAAAAAGGGGTGCTCGGCAAGGATCGGTTGCAGGGTCTCCATGGCTAACTCTCTTCATGAACCGGCACGGTGGCTGCGCGGCGCAGCGCCGCCACCTCGGCCGTGAGATCGATGCCGACGGGACACCATGTGATGCAGCGGCCGCACCCCACACAACCGCTCGTGCCGAATTGATCGATCCACGTCGCCAGCTTGTGGGTGAGCCACTGGCGGTAGCGCGCCTTCACCGACGCGCGGATGGCGCCGCCGTGGATGTAACTGAAGTCCGTGTTGAAGCAGGAATCCCACACGCGTGCGCGCTCTGCGCCCTGACCGTCGAGGTCCGAGACCTCGTGCACGCTGGTGCAGAAGCAGGTGGGGCACACCATGGTGCAATTGGTGCACGCCAGACAGCGGGCGGCGACGGCGTCCCACTGCGGGTGGTCGAGACTGCCGTAGAGCCGTTCCTTTATCCCGTCGGTATCGAGGTGGCGCACCATCGCCGTGGCCGTGGCCGCGGAGATCCCCAGCGCCACCGCCACCTCCGCCTCGCTCGCCTCGCGGTGGGGCACCTCCGCCATCACCTCCCACCCGGCGGCGCTGCCCACCTCCACGACGAAGTGGTGGTCGTCGCCCACCACCTCGGTGAGGGCCAGGTCGAAGCCGTGTCGCGCCCGCGGGCCGGTGTCCATCGAGGCACAGAAACAGGTCTCCGCCGCCCGGGCACAGTCGACCGCCACCACGAACAGGTCGTCGCGGCGGGCGGCATACCCGGCGTCGACGAACGGGCCATCGAGAAAGATCCGATCCTGAGTGGCGATGGCTGCGATCTCGCAGGGGCGCACGCCGATGAAGGCGTACCGCGGGCGCTGGGGCGACGGCACCTGGGTCGTGAAGCCGTCGCCGGAACGCTCGAGGCGGAACAGGGTGACGCGCGGGGGATGGAGAAACCGCTTCCACGAATGGGGTCCGACCACGTAGGCGAAATACACCCCGTCGTCGCGCTGCCGCAACCGGTAGCTCCCCGGGCGCTGCTCATCGATCCAGCCGACCGGCAGGTCGTCGGCCGACTCGATGGCGTCGTAGACGATCGCCCCCTGATCCAGCCGCGGTCCGATCAACGAGTGCCCACGACTGCGGAGCGCGGCCAGCAGGTCACCCAGGCCGTGGGGGGCGAGGACTAGATAGGGGTGCGAAGCCATGGCTCGGGCACGGTTACCGGCGATACGTGGGCTCCGGAGCGGGCGCACGCCGACCCGCGACTCATTGATGATCCATCGGCACGGGCGTCTCTGGGCATTATAACGCGCGCCGTCTCCCCCGCCGCGGGCTCTATAGCAGGGCAACCTCCCGGCCGGCCACGCCGCACATAGGGCCGGGAGACGCACCCCAGGCCCTTCCCTCGCCTCCCCGAGCATGGCTCGACACCGATCCCGATCTCCTTGGCAACGCTGGCTTTTGCCGGTCCTGGCTACCGTAGCGGCGGCCGCCGCGGGGTGGGGGCTTGCGCCGGCTGTGGTGCGCTGGCAGATCCAGCGGCAGGTGGCGATCTACTGGCCTGGGGAGGTCACCATCGACCACGTCGCCCTGCACGGCGTCGCACCCATCGACCTGCTCGGGGTCACGGTGCGAGATGGCGCCGGCACGACCCTCGCCGTGTTCCCGTCCATCACCGTCGCCGTCCAGGAGCTCGGCTGGACCGGACCGGTCGCGGCACGGCTGGCGATCCGTGGGCTCACCCTGGAGGCGGGAACGCCCGAGCACCCCATCACCCTGCCCGTAACGCTGGCGGGCGCGGTCGCCACTCCGCACCGCGGGGCGCTCCACCTCGACGAATGGCGCATCCACTACCGCGACATGCCGATCGCCCAGGAGATCGCCACATACCTTGAGTCAAGCGACTCGGGGCTTGCTATCGACGGCCCGGTCGGTCGGCTCCTCGGCTCCTCCTTCGCGATCAAGCTGGGACCCCTCCATGGGCCGATCGCGTCCGGGGCCGCCGGCGGCATGGTGTCGGTGGAGACCATCCCCCTCACGGCCATCGGGCCGCTGCTCCCCGCCGGCGAGCAACTCTCCCATGGCACCGCCACAGTGGCGCTCGCGTTCCACCGGGGGGCCGACCACGGTTGGCTGGGAGATGGCCGGCTGCACATGGTGGAGGCCGATCTCCGCGGCGTCAGCCTGGCCCGCAAGCTGTCTCACTTCCTCGGCATCGAAGACCTCGCACCCCTGGCGTCGGCCGAGGCAGAAATCGCCTTCGAGCTGGCCGGCACGGTGGCCACCGTCACCCGCGGCCGCATGGCCAGCGGCCTGCCGGAGATGGCCATCGAGCCCGGCAGCCGCATCGACCTCGCCACTGGGCGGATCGATGCCAGCGTGGTCCTGGCCGCGGGCGCCAGGCTCGGCGAGCTGCCCCTCCTCCACCCGGTCGGGACCCTGGTCAAGAGCCTCAGCCGCATCCGCATCCACGGCCACTGGCGCGACCCGGAAGAGGCCCTGTTCAGCCGCGGCTGATCCCGCCCCGTGTCTCGGCAGTGAAACCCGACCTCCTTGGCGCTCTCAGCCGAGCTCGGCGTCGAGGGTGGAGAGCTTGTCCTGCAAGGCCGCCTTGTGCGCGGCGAGCACGGTGCGACGTTCCCGGGCGAGCCACGCGAGCCAGCCGTCCATCCCCGCGCCGGTGGTGGCGGAGAGCTGCAAGACCTCGATGGCGTGATTGCAGCGCCGGGCGTACGCGACGCAACGCGCCACATCGAACTCCACGTAGGGCAGGAGGTCGACCTTGTTCACCACCATGAGATCGGCGGCGGCGAACATGTCGGGATATTTCAGGGGTTTGTCCTCCCCCTCGGTGACC
>DASWHD010000232.1:0-20522 GCA_036393335.1 bacterium | reverse complement strand
GCGTCACAACCCCAGGACCAGGCGCATGCCGTCTTCGACCTGGGCCAGCTCCTTGTCCGTCAGTCGGCCGGCCTTCTCCGTGAGGAAGGCTCGATCCAGGGTGAGGAGTTGGGAGACGTTGATGACCGAGTCGCGGGGGAGGGCGGTCTTGCGTTTGCGCAGGAGGACGTTACCCGGAGCCGCAGCGAGGCGGAGGTTGGAGGTGATCGCGGCGACGATCACCGTCTGGATGCGGCTGCGGTTGAAGGCGTCTGACTGAATGACCAGGACGGGGCGGCGATACCCCGGCCCCGAGCCCTGGGGCACGGGAAGCGAGGCCCACCAGATCGCGCCCCGTTTCACTCCCACTCTTCCCGGGGAAGGGAGGCGATCTCGAGCTGCTCCAGCACGGCATCCAGGCGTCCGGCATCTTCCTTGCCATACACCTCGTCGAGGGCCTCAGTCACCACCGCGTCCTTGTGTTCTTCGAGGAAATCCTTCACCGCGCGCTGGAACAGCTCGCTACGACTGAGGCCCATCCGCCGCGCGAGATCCTCGGCGGCGGCAAATAGGGGATCCGGGATAGAGATCGCGGTCTTCATGTGGCCCAGTATAACTCTGGTCATACCTCGGTCAAGGCCCGTACAATCTGTGGCGTGAACCGATCTGCGTGCTTGGCTCGGCAAGGGCCTCGTTGCACCCACCCTCTGCGAAAATCTGCGTAATCCGCGGCTAAGCAGTTCTTCTCCCAGGAGAAAGTCATGGCCGATGCGGAGCCGCTGATGTTTCCGGATAGTCCGGTGGTGCGCCTCTACGATCCCCTCGGGGAGGTGCTGGGCGCAGGGGATGGGGTGTACACGTACCGCTTCGACGATGCGGTGAAGCTCGCGGGACACGCCTGCCCGACGGTGGCGGGGGCCTTTCTCATGGCACGCCGAGCATTGGAGCTGCTGTATGGCGACGAGCTGCCGCAGCGCGGTGATCTCCGGGTGACCCTCCACGGCCAGCCGGACGCGGGCGTCAATGGACCGATCAGCCAGGTCCTCACGCTGCTCACCGGCGCCGCGCCCGAGAACGGCTTCCAGGGGTTGGGCGGCCAGCACGTACGCAAGGGGCTGATGGCCTTTGCCGGGGACGGCGCGGCTTTCGTCGCCGGCGTCACGTTCGAGCGCAGCGCCACCGGCGCGCGCGTCACCCTCCGCTACGACCCTTCCGCGATCCCGCCCGCACCCACCATGGGACCGGATCTCCAGGCCGTGCTCTCAGGGACGGCAGATGTCTCGGTACAGCAACGCTTCCGCGACGCGTGGCGGGGACGGGTGGAACGCATCCTCGCCGATGGCGGCGCACAGACGGTGCGACAGGTCGAGTAGTGCGGCGGGCTGCCTGAAACGCCGACGCCCACCGTACGCCTGAGCTCGCGAGCAGAACGGTCCGTTACGCGATCTTTGCGTTGCCGGCCGCCGTGCGGCCTCTTTCCTCATCCGGGTCGCGTCCCTAGGATGCGTCCTCCCGTCTCGCGCAGGCGCGGAGCGGGGTCCCCGTCATGGCTGAGCCCAAGCGATACACGTTTGCCGATCTCGTGGCGATCATGGCGCGGCTGCGGGCGCCGGGGGGGTGTCCGTGGGACCGGGAGCAGAGCTACCAGTCCCTGCGCTCGTACGTGATCGAGGAGGCGTACGAGGTGGTGGACGCCATCGACGGACAGGACCACCGGGAGCTGGCGGAGGAGCTGGGGGATCTGCTCCTGCAGGTAGTCTTCCTCGCGCAGCTCGGGGCCGAGGACGGGCGGTTCGCCATCGACGACGTGGTGCAGGCGATCTGCGCCAAGCTGATCCGCCGTCACCCCCACGTCTTCGGCGACGCAACGGCGCAAGACCCGGAGGAGGTGCTGCGCAACTGGGAGCGGATCAAGGCGGCGGAGCGGGCGGCCAAGGCGGCGGTAGAGGGAGAGGAGGCTAGCGCGCGGCGGGAGAAGGGACGGTTCGACGGCATCCCCAAGAGCCTGCCGTCGCTGATGCGCGCCTTTCAGGTCTCGGAGCGGGTAGTGCGGGTCGGCTTCGACTGGCCGGACCTGGACGGGGTGTTGGACAAGGTCCACGAGGAGTTACGGGAGGTGGAGGCGGAGAGCGACCCCGGCCGCCGGGAGCTGGAGTTCGGCGACCTCCTCTTCACCCTGGTGAACGCGGGACGCCATCTGGGGCTCGATGCGGAACAGGCCCTGCGACGCGCCAACGCCAAGTTCGCCGGCCGCTTCGATCGGCTGGAGTGCCGCGCCCGGGCCGACGGGGTCGCCCTCGATACCCTGACCCCGGCGGAGTGGGAGGAGCGATGGCAGGCGGCGAAGGCGGACGACCCCCGTTGACCCGGCGGTTGGGACGGGGCGGCTGGGGCGTCGTACTCGCCGTCGCGAGTGGCCTGCTGCTCGCAGCGGCCCTGCCGCCGCGGCCGTATCCGGGTGCGGCGTGGGCGGCGCTGGTGCCGTTGCTTCTGGTGCTGGGCGAGGTGACCGGGTGGCGTGCCTTCGTGGCGGGGTGGGGCAGCGGCGCCCTCTACTACCTCCTGAGCGTCTACTGGGTCGGTGCGACCATGGAGCTGTACGGCCACCTGCCGTCGTGGCTGAGCGGCGGCGTCACCCTGCTCCTGGCGCTCTACATGGGGCTGTTCGTCGCGGTGTGGGGGTGGCTGGCGAGCGGCATCCTACGTCGCTCCCGGTGGCTGGCGCCCCTGTGGCTCGGCGTGGTGTGGGCCGGCCTGGAGTGGGTGCGCAGCCACCTGTTTGGCGGCTTCGGTTGGGCGCACCTCGGCTATACCCAGGCCACCACGCCGGCGATCCTCCAGGTGGTGGACCTGATCGGCGTCTATGGACTGTCGTGCATCATCGTGGCGGTGAACGCGGCCCTGGCGGCCACGGTGCGCCGCCTGGCGAGCGGCATACGGCCGTATGCCATCGATCCGCAGCTCCTCGCCGCCGTGGTGGTGGTGGTCCTGTGCGCCGCCTATGGCCAGTACCGACTGGCCTCGATCGCGGCGGCGCCCGTGGTGGAGCGGCTGCCGGTCGCCCTGATCCAGGGGAACATCCCGGAGGGCGAGAAGTGGGATCCGGCGAAGCGCCGGGAGATCTTCTACGTCTTCATGGATGCCACGAAGCGGGAGACGATCGGCGACGCCCGGGCGGTCATCTGGCCCGAGGCGGCCCTGCCCTACCTGCTGCAAGCGAACCCGGTGCCCGAGGCCATGCTGGAGCGGGCCGCCAAGAAACACGGCATCGATCTCCTCTTGGGCGGCCTCTACCAGGCCGAGGACGGCGTTTATCGCAACAGCGCCTTCGTGATGAGCAGCCAGGGGCATAAGCGCGAGCGCTACGACAAGACCTACCTGGTGCCGTTCGGCGAATACGTCCCCCTCGGGCCCCTCCTCACCTTCGTGCGCTCCATCACCGCGGAGATTGGCGACTTCCGGCCCGGCAACGCCCCGCAGCCGCTGACCGTGGCCGGGCGGCGCGCCGGCTGCGCCATCTGCTTCGAGGTGAGCTATCCGGAGCTGATCCGTACCTTCGCCCGGCACGGTGCGGAGTGGCTGGTGGGGATTACCAACGACGCCTGGTTCGGCACCTCGGTGGCGCCGCGCCAGCACCTGTACATCGCCGCCACCCGCTGTGCGGAGCACCACCTCCCCATGGCGCGCTGTGCCAACAACGGCATCACCGCCCTGATCGGTCCCGACGGCGCGATCTTCCAGGAGATCCCGCAGTTCCGGCGCGCCACTCTCGTCGGCACCCTGCCGATCCGAGACCTCGGCCGGACGGTCTACGGTTGGATCGGTGATTGGTGGCTTGCCCCGCTCCTCGTCGCGTGGACGGTGCTGGAGCTGCGCGATCGGAGGCGAGGCCAAGCCGGTACCCCACGGGTGGCGACCGAAAGCGGTGGCGAGTAGGCTGGGGCTACAGGTGGCGTGAGCCTCCAAAGGCGAGGCGATGGCGAAACCGCAGGAAGAGATCGGACCACTGGCTCAATGCGTCGTTGAGATTTTGGGGCCGCATGCGGCCTGCATCGTGCTCTTTGGCTCCGCGGTTCAGGGGCGGTTGACGGCGCATAGCGACGTGGACATCGCGTATCTGCCACGGGAGATCCAGGGCGATGCGGCGGTCCGTTGGTGCCAGCTCGATCGCGTGGCGGAGTTGGACGACGCCCTTGGGCGGCGGGTCGACCTCCTCGATCTCTCGCGCTCCGATCCCATCGTCAACTGGCAGGTCATCCAGACCGGGGCGGTGATCTGGGGCGGGGAGAGCCGCGCATGGGCCGAGTTCCGGCTGCGAGTGCCGACCCAATACGAGGACTTCAAGCGCGAGCGTGCCGCGGCGGAGGAAGTGCTGGCCCGGCGCGGGGTCATGAGAGGTCCACCGTGAGTCTGGCGGTGCGTTACGACCGGGACGTGGTGCTGGCGAAGATGGCTGTCGTGCGGCGCTGCCTGCGGGCGATTGCCGAGGCGACTGAGGGTGACGCCAATAAGCTCGGCGAGTGGATGGTGCGGGACGTCTTCGTCCTGAACCTGGAGAGAGCGGTGCAGGCGGTCCATGGAGCGACCGTGGGCCGGCCGGGCAGCCGACTGCGGCACTTTCTGCCTGTGCCGCGCCGACGGAGCCGCACGCCTCAGTCGATCACCCGCTCCAGGGTGCCGCCGCCCAGCAGCCGGTCGCCGGTGAACAGGGCGACGGCCTGGCCCGGGGCCGGGGCGCGCACCGGCTCGGCGAAGCGGAGGCACAGGTCGCCGCCCGGGGCGACGGTGAGGTTGGCCGGGGCGGCGCGGTGGGTGGAGCGGATCTGGGCGGTCACCCGGCCGTCGCGGGGCGGCTCGGCGAGCCAATTGAGGTCGCCGACCGCCACCTCCCGGCGGTAGAGGTCGGCCTCGCCGCCCACCACCACCTCATTCGCGGCGGCCCGCAGCTCGATCACGTAGCGCGGCAGGCCCGTGGCGATGCCCAGGCCGCGGCGCTGGCCGATGGTGTAGTTGCGGATGCCCGCGTGGCCCCCGAGGCGGTGGCCGTCCAGGTCGACGAGGTTGCCGGGAAGACCGCCGCCGGCACCGGTACGCGCGAGGAAGGCACGGTAATCGTCGTCCACGAAGCAGATCTCGCGGCTCTCCGCCTTGGCCGCCACAGGCAGGCCGAAGGCCGCGGCCAGGGTGCGGGTCTCGCGCTTCCACAGGCCGCCGAGGGGGAAAACGGCGCGCGCTAGGGCCGGCCGCGGGAGGGTGGCGAGGAAGTAGGCCTGGTCCCGCTCCGCGTCGACCCCGCGCAGCAGGGCCGCCGCGCCGTCGACCTCGGTGCGCCGCGCGTAGTGGCCGGTGGCAATGTAGGCGCAGCCGAGACGGTCGGCCTCCTCCAGGAGGTGGCCGAACTTGAGCACGCCGTTGCACGGCACGCACGGGCTCGGAGTGCGCCCGGCGGCGTAGTCGCGCACGAAGCGGTCGATCACCGCGGTGCGGAACTCTTCCTGAAAATCGTACAGGTGGTAGGGGATGCCGAGGTGCTCGGTGATGCGCAGGCAGTCGTCCACTGCGGCCATGGAGCAGCAGCCGCGCTCGGCGCGACGCGGGTCGACCTCGCCACGGTCACGGTACTCGTCCCAGGTCTTCATGGTGGCCGCCACCACCCGGTAGCCGGCCTGGTGCAGGAGAGCGGCGGTGACCGCCGAGTCGACGCCGCCGGAGAGGGCGACGAGCACGGTGGCGCCGGCGGGGGGTAGCCAGCCGCAGCGCTCTTGCCAGGAAGGGACAGGGTTCGGCATGGGATCGAGATTGCAGGAAGGGGAAATACTACCTTACGGCGCTTCCGGCCAGGGGCCTACTATTGCGCCGCACGGCGCTCCGTGCCGGCGGTGGGCCGCTACCGGTAAGACTGCGATGCCGAAGATCCTCGATCGCTACATCATCTCCGAGATGGTCGGGCCATTCCTGCTCGGGATGGCGATCTTCACGTTCATCTTCCTGATGAATCAGTTGGTGCAGCTCGCCGACCTGATCTTGGTGCAGGGGGTCGGGGCGTGGCAGATCTTCAAGGTGCTGGTTTATACCTTGCCGTCGCTGGCGGTCTTCACCCTCCCGATGGCGGTGCTCCTGGCGACCCTGGTGGCGTTCGGCAAGATGTCGGCGGACTCGGAGATCATCGCCCTGCGCGCCGCAGGGGTGAGCCTCTATCGCATGCTGGCGCCGGTGAATGTGTTCGCCGCGGTGGCGTTCGTCGCCACGGCCTACACGACCGCCTACCTGGTGCCCCAGGGCAACCAGGCGCTGCGCCGGCTGCTGTACGAGATCGTCCGGGAAGGGATCGGCGGGGGGATCCAGGAGCAGGTGTTCAACAACGACTTCGAGGGGTTGACCATCTTCATCCACAACACCGACGTGACGGGAAACTACCTGGAGGGAATCGTCATCCACGACGAGCGTACCAAGGATCGGCTGCAGACCATCACCGCCAGCCGTGGCACGATCCGGCAGGATCCTGGGAGCTTTCGCCTGCTCTTGCACCTCGAAGACGGGGCGATCCAGCAGGTCGCCCAGGGAAGAGAGCGGTTTCGCCTTCTCCAGTTCAAGGACTACGACCTCCAGCTCGAGCTGCCGGTCGTGGATCCCAACTCGAAGCGGTTCCGCAAGCGGGTGCGGGACATGTCGATGCGCGAGCTCGGGCAGGCGGCCGAGAAGGCCCACGACCCGGAGACGGCGCTGCCGATCGCCGTCGAGGTGCAGCGGCGATACGCCCTGCCGGTGACCTGCTTTTTGTTCGCCACCATCGGCGTGCCCCTGGGGGTCCGGTCGCGGCGCAGCGGCAAGTCGGCAGGCTTCGCTACGGCGATCGGCGTGATCCTGATCTACTACATGTTGATGGCCGGGGGGGAGAACCTCGCCCTCTCCTCGGCTTTGCCAACGTTCCTGGCGGTGTGGGTGCCCAACCTCTTGTATGCCACCGCAGCCGGTTTCCTGCTGGTGCGCACCACCTACGATACCCCGGCGCGGGTCGGGTGGGGGTTCGAGGCGGTGCTGCGGCTTGCGCAGCGCTTGACTCGCCTGCCGGGACGCGGAACCGCCGCAGGTTGATCCGACGTGCACATTCTCGATCGCTACGTGCTGCGCGGGTACTGGCGTTTCTTCCGCCTCACCGCGGGGGCGATGCTGGCGATCATCTTCATCGTCGACCTGTTCGAGCAGATCGACGACATCATCGAGAACGACGTCGGGATATTCGCCGCCGCTGCCTATTTCGCGGCCAACCTGCCGGTGATCGGTTTCCGTGTCCTGCCGATGATCTCCCTGGTGGCGGCGGTCCTCGGCCTGGGAGCCCTGGCGCGTGACTCGGAGGTGATCGCGATGCGAGCCGGGGGCGTGAGCCTGTATCGCACGGTCCTACCTCTGCTGCAGATGGGGATCTTGCTGACGGTGCTCACCTTCCTCTTCGGCGAGATGGTCATCCCGCCCCTGCACGCCACGGCCGATCGGATCAAGGCGACCAACATCAAGAAGGACATGCCGTCCGAAGACCTGCAGCGGAGCAACATCTGGCTGCGTGGCAAGGAAGGACGTATGTACTACGCGCAACAATTCGAGCCCGCGCGTCGGGCCTTGCTCGACGTCAGCATCTTCGAGTTCGATCCGGCGTACCGGCTCACCAAGCGCATCGATGTGGGGAAGATGGAGTGGCGTGCGGACGGCTGGCTGCTGACCGATGTCGTCGAGTACCGCCTGGCCGCCAGCGGGGAGGTGGAGGTGTCTCAGGTCGCCGCGGAGCAAGTGCAGCTCCCCGAAACCCTGGAGTCATTCCACCGGGTGAAGAAACGGCCCGCGGACATGAATGCCGTGGAGCTGCGGCGTTACATCCGCCGCCTGCGCGCGGAGGGAGGCGAGGTGTCTGCCTTGCGCTCCGATCTTCATGCCAAGCTTGCCATGCCGTTCTCGGTGCTGGTCCTCATCCTTCTCGCCATCCCCTACGGGGTGCACAACCCGCGCAGCGGCGGTATCGGGCGATCGCTGGCGATCGGTCTCGGCCTTGCCATCGCGTACTGGTTCGTCATGCAGATCGGCCTCTCTCTCGGCCACGCGGGCAAGCTCCCACCACTGTTCGCCGCATGGTCAGGCAACCTCTTTTTTGCCATCCTCGGCCTCTACCTGATGATCCACGTCCGCCAGTAGTGCAAGGCGCCAAGGCCACCTGGCGTCCCATCCGGTGCAGCCCCCGGGTTAGTAATCGAAACCCGAGCGGCGCAAGTGAACCATGGGCTCATCGCCGGCCAGGACATCGCCGGCGACCACCTCCCCGATGCACAGGACGTGATCTCCCAGGTCGGTCCGGGTGTGGAGGCGGCAGTCCAGGTAGGCGGCGGCCTGCGGGAGGATGGCCGCACCCGTGGCGGCCCGCTGTACCGCCTCGTCCGTAAACGGCGCGATGCCCGGCGCGATGCCCTTGGCGTAGCGGCCGATCAGCCCTTTGTTGTCCTGGCCGATCACGTTGACGGCGAAGCTGCCAGCGTCGCCGAGAAGCTCCTCGGCCGGCCGTCCCTTCTTGATCGCGACGGAAACCAGCGGCGGCTCGAAGGCCACCTGCTGCACCCACGAAGCGAGGAACGCCGTCTCCTCTCCTTGGGGGCTGCGTACGGTGACGATAAACAGGCCGCTGGGAATGCGGCCAATGGCCTTGCCGATGGATTCATTGTCACGAGCCATGAGTCGTATGCCTCGATTATGGTTGCGGTGGATGGTGGCGGTGCGGCGTCGACCCCGAGAAAGTTCTCCTGCCGGCGTCACTATGCATCCTCATTCTCGACTGTCGCTATGATCCACGGGTAGGACGGGGCGTCATAGGGTGGTCCACATAGCCGTCTCGTCGCAGGCGTCGCGTTTGTAGCAAACGAGGCAGTCGCTCCAGATTTTCATGGGCAGTGCCTCTTTACCGATGGTGACGAAACCGAGGCGCTCGAAGAAATCGGTGCGTGCGGTGAGCACGAAGATGTGGCGCAGCCCGGCGCTCCGCGCACGCTGGAGCAGAGCGCGAACGATGCCCCGCCCCAATTCCTGATTGCGGTGGTCAGAGGCGACCTTCAGGGTTCGTACCTCGGCGAGGGAGTCGGTGAACCGCTTCAGCCGCCCCACGCCCACCACCCGGTCACCGTCCGTCGCCACCACGAAGTCGCCAATGAATCGCGTCAGCTCTGCAGCCGGAAGCGGGAGGAGAAAGCCTCCCGGGTCTTCCTCGGCGAGGAGGACGAGGATCGCCTCGATGTCGCGAGCCTCGGCGACGCGGATTGAGGGGTTCATAGGCGTGGCCCACCGGCGGGGGCGCGGGAGGGTGACACCAAATGCCCCAAAAAAAACATCCCGGACCAACTGCCGTCGGTCCGGGACTGTCTCCCTTCCCTGCTGGGAGGAGGAGAGGAGCAAGTGAAAGGGAGACAAAGTTACATTAGCAAAACCAGTGCACTATGCGGGAGGTTCGGGCCGGTAGCTCGGACGCTCCGGGGTTGTCCTTTCCGTGGTCCGGACCCGATGGAAGCAGCATGAGCTGGTGTAGCGGCATGGCATGCGGCAGCGGTCGGGATTCATGCCGTCGCTCGCGCCGGTGCCGAAGCTGCTGGCGGGCTGGCTGCCGTACTGCACGGGTGAGGTGGCGCTGTGGCCAAGACCCTGGCCGCCACGGCAGTCCGCCCCGCACATGGGTCCGTGGGCCGAGTTACCGCTGTGATCGACGTTGTCGGCCGCGCTCACGGGGGCGGCCAAGAACAAGAAGAGAAGCAGGTGGTTAAACAGGATGAGACGGTTCATGGCAGATGAAGGGAAGCCTGTCACGGTCATAGCAACTGTCGTGCCGTCAACAGCAAATCAATAATAACTTAATAAAATGCTTTAGATTTCGCGGGTTGCATGAGGGAGCCCTTGGCGGGCCCTCGGCCAAGGGCACCTGGCGTCTCATCTTGAGACGGGGTGTGGCGGTGTCGCGTCGGCCCGGCGCCGAGTAGAGGGCGGCGCGCTACATTGGGAACGTGGATTCCACCCCCCTCACCAGCCGCGCGGAGGTCCTCAGAGCGGAGCTGGCCGAGGCATTGCGGCAACATCGCCCCCTCCTCTTTGACCCGGCGGGCTGGGCCGGTTCCTTGATCGACTGGGCCCTACGGGACGTTGGTTTTCGGACCGCTCTGTTTCGTTTCATCGACTGCCTCCCCAGCCTCGATGGGGGAGCGGAGGTGGCAGACCATCTGGAGGCGTACTTCGCCGACGGCGCCCTAGGGTTGCCGGCCCCCCTGCGGGCCGCACTGCACCTCGGCATCGGCCGGTGGACGGCGCCAGTGACGGGCGCAGCCCTGCGCCACAACGTCCGGACCCTGGCGCGACAATTCATCGCGGCAGAGGAGGTGGAACAGCTCCCACGGGTGTTGCGCCGGCTTTACCAGACCGGAGCGGTCGCCACCGTCGACCTTTTGGGGGAACGTACGGTCTCCGAGGCGGAAGCGGCCGCCCATCTCGCCGGCTACCACGCCCTGCTGGAGCGAGTGGTCGCGGTTCCAGGCGGCGATCCCGGTCTCTCGGTGAAGATCAGCGCCCTCGACTCACGCCTCGACCCCATCGATGCCGACCGGTGCGTGGCCCGCCTGGTGGACCGCCTGCGCCCGCTGCTGGCGAAGGCCGCCGCCGGCCATGCCCTGGTATACCTGGACATGGAGGACCACCCGCTCAAGGACCTCACCCTCGATCTCTTCCAGGCCCTGGTGGAGGAGAGCGGCGGGTCGCGGTTGGGTTGTGTCCTCCAGGCGTACCTGCGCGCAACGGAGACCGACCTCCGGCGGGTGATCGACCTGGCGCGCCGCCACCCCGGGAGGATCGCCGTGCGCCTGGTGAAAGGGGCGTACTGGGACACGGAGGTTGCCGTGGCCCACCAGCGCGGCTGGCCCGTGCCGGTGTTTGAAGCAAAGGGGGAGACGGACCAGGCGTTCGCGGTGCTGGCGGAACGGCTGCTCGCTGCCGCGGACGTCCTCGCCCCGGCGATCGCGAGCCACAACGCCCGCTCCGTGGGCCAGGTCCTGGCGACAGCCGAGGGTCTCGGCCTCGGTCCCGATCGTTTCGAGTTTCAGGTCCTGTACGGCATGGGCGAGGGGTTGCAGACGGCGCTGCTGGCACGCGGCAACCGCGTGCGCGTCTACGTCCCGGTGGGAAATCTCTTGCAGGGGATGGCCTACCTGGTGCGACGGCTCCTAGAGAACACGGCAAACACGTCATTCCTGCGCCGCACCTTCGTGCCCGACCTCGATGAGTCGACCCCCCAGCGGGCCAGTCGGCCGGTGATGGCGGTCGCTGAGCCAGAGGTCGGTTTCTCCAATGAACCCCCCCTCGACTTTAGCCGGGCCGAGGTACGCGCGGAGTTTCAGCGCGCGATCGACGAGGTGCGCCAGGCGTTGGGGCAGTCGGTGGTGCCCGTGGTGGGTCATGGTGACATGGAGACCGGCCGCATCCGTCCCTCCCTCAACCCGGCCCATCCGGAACAGGTGGTGGCGCAGATCCACCAGGCCGGTCCGGAGGAGGTGGCGACCGCGGTCGAGCACGCCGGACGGGCGCAACCTGGGTGGGCCGTGACGCCGGTTGCAGAGCGGGCGGGCTATCTCCGGCGGGTCGCGGCCTATCTGCGCGAGCGCCGCATGGCCATGGCCGCCTGGCAGATCTTCGAGGCCGGCAAGGGATGGCGCGAGGCGGACGCCGACGTGTGCGAGGCGATCGATTTTCTCGAGTACTACGCTACCGAGATGGTGCGGCTTGCCGCGTGGCGCCGCTACCCATCGCCACCCGGGGAGGAGAACCGTGGCAGTTACATCGGCCGTGGCGTGGCGGCCGTGATCGCTCCCTGGAACTTTCCCCTGGCGATCTTCACCGGGATGACCTCGGCGGCCCTGGTGGCGGGCAATACGGTGGTGGTGAAACCCGCCTCGAACACGCCGCGGATCGGGCGGTTGCTGGTCGATGCCTTCCGCGCCGCCGGTTTACCGGAGGGTGTGCTGCAATTCCTGCCCGGGCCCGGAAGCACGGTCGGCGACGCGCTGGTGCGCCATGAGGGGGTTCATACCATCGCCTTTACCGGCTCGCGGGAGGTGGGCCTGGCCATCAACGAGATGGCGGCCCGGACCCCCGCAGGCCAGCGCCACGTGAAGCGGGTGATCTGCGAGATGGGAGGCAAGAACGCCATCATCGTCGACCGCGACGCGGACCTGGACGAGGCGGTCTTTGCCATCGTCCAGTCCGCCTTCGGCTACCAGGGCCAGAAGTGTTCCGCGTGCTCGCGGGTGATCGCGGTCGGTGCCGTACACGACGCGTTGGTGACGCGGCTGGGACAGGCGACCGAGAGCCTGGAGGCCGGAGACCCGATCGATCCCGGCAGCCGTGTAGGGCCGCTGATCGATGCCGCCGCACAGAAAAGGGTGCAGGGCTATTGGGACGTCGGCCGCAGCGAAGGGCGGCTATGGACCCAGGGTGAGGTGCCGGAAGAGGGATACTACGTGGCCCCGTGTCTGTTCACCGAGATCGCGTCACACCACCGCTTGGCGCAGGAGGAGATCTTCGGCCCGGTGCTGTCGGTGCTGCGCGCGGCAGACATCGAGGAGGCAGTGAGCATCGCCCTCGCCACCGACTACGCACTCACCGGTGGCCTCTTTTCCCGCCATCCGCGGCACGTCGCCTACGTCTGTGAGCGGTTCCAGGTGGGGAACCTCTACATCAACCGCGGCATCACCGGGGCGATCGTGGGCCGGCAACCGTTCGGTGGATTTTTCCTGTCCGGCATGGGGTCCCAGGCGGGCGGGCCGGACTACCTGCTGCAATTCTTGCTACCGCGCACCGTCAGCGAGAACACCCTGCGGCGGGGTTTTGCCCCGGAGATGTTGGCGTAGCGCGCCTTCTAACCCGCATTTCTCACCACGAATCTACTGTACCCGCGTCACCGCCCTGCCTGCCGGCAGGGAGGCCGCATCTCCTGGCCCACCTCGTCCGGGGTAGGAGCCGAATCCCTTCGGCGACCTGCCACATTGGGTCGCCGATAGCATCGACTCCTACCGCGGGCCGGCCAGGAGCTACGCGCGTATGCACGGTCTCGCTACGATCCGTGGTGAGAAATGCGGGCTAATGACGGCCGCTGCTGCGTTCGTCCTGTTGGAGCCATGGGTGCAGGCGGGGCGATGCCGGCGATACCGGGCGTGGTGCTCTCCCCGTTTCCCTGTCGCCCCGGGGAAATCCGGCGGGCCGGCCGCCCGTCCCGCATGACGCATGCGGGATAACTAATGACTAAAGAGATCCCCAACCGCTCGCCGATAGGGCAGGGGAAGGCCTCCGCCACGACTGGGAGGCGTGCCAGTCTTTTCGCAGAGTCGTCTCCGACGCCGTTTTATGGAGGGTTTGGCCCTTGCCCCCTGCCCGAATCCTGAGCATCGACGACAGTCCCACCGTCCTCAAGCTGATCGAGATGATCTGCCACAACGCGGGGTACGAGGTGCATCTCGCCCGTAATGGCCGCGAGGGGTTGGAACGCGCGATCGAGGTGCATCCTGACGTCATCCTGGTGGATTTCATCATGCCGGAGATGAACGGCCTGCAGGTGTGCAAGGCTTTGCAGGAGAACCCGGCGACCCGTGATATCCCGATCATCCTCGTCTCCTCCAAGGGCGAGGCCGTGGGTGACAAGTTTGTCGAGGTACTGGGTGTCAAGCACTACTGTACCAAGCCCTTTCAGGCAGACGACTTGCTGGCGAAGCTTGCCGAGGTGCTCGGCGAGGACGACGTTGCACCGCACGGGGCGAAGAGTGCAGCCGCTGCCAAGGGCTCCGCTCCAAGCAAGCCGGCGACCGCGGCGCGGGAAGGTGCGGCCACGGTGCTGAGCATCGACGACAGTCCAACGATCCTGCGGCTGGTGGAGATGATCCTCTCCCACGCGGGGTACGCGGTACACACTTCCGCGGACGGTGCCGCCGGCGTGGCGATGGCCAAGGAGCTGCACCCGGACATCATTCTCGTGGATTTCATCATGCCCGGGATGAACGGCTTCCAGGTGTGCAAGGCGCTGCGGGAGGATCCGGAGACGGCCGCCATCCCCATCGTCCTGGTGTCGTCGAAAGGAGAGGCAATCGGTGAGCAGTTCGTCGATACCTTGAAGATCGAGCACTACCTGACGAAGCCTTTCCGCCCGGAGGAGTTGGTCGAGGAAGTTAAACGCTTTCTCAAAAAGGGCGGTGGTGCAGAGAGCGAGCCTCCACCGAGCCGTGACGCAGAGGCAGCCGCGGACGCCAACGCCGATTATCAGGTCGTCGTCCTGCGATCCCTCTTGGCGACCGAGCTGGCGGCGATGGAAGGGCGGCTGATCGCCCACATCAACGCCAAGCTCAACGAGGTCTTGGAGGAGATCCGTTCCAGCGGTCGGGTAGCTACTACGTCCTAGCCATTGGTGGAGCCTGTGGTCTCATCAGAGCCAACCCGCACGCACGATTCTGCCGGACAAGCCAGTCCGCAGAGCCGCCGGGCGTGTCTCTTCTCCCTGTGCGGGGAGATCTTGGCGATCGACGTCGAGCGGGTCTACGAGGTGGTGCAAGAGGCGGCGGTTACGCCGTTGCCGCAGGTCCCGATGGGCCTGGCGGGGGTGATCAATTTTCGCGGCGAGATCCTGCCGGTAGTCGATCTGGCCCCCTGGCTCACCAGCAGCACGAGGCCAGTCGGCGGCACCGTGTCGGCCATGATCGTGCAGGGAGAAGGGACTCAACTAGGGCTCCGCATCGATGCCGTCAACGACGTCGCCGAGGTCCAGGAATTACGCGCCGCCGAGGCAGAGATACTCCGCCCCGGTCTGGAGCACTGCCTCACCCCCGTGGCCGCGGTGAGCTTCCAGGGAACGACGGCCACGGCACGTCGGACGATCTGGTACCTCTCGGTCGAGCGGCTATTCGATCGGCTAATCGAGGACTTCTCCACTTCGCGGAAAAAGGTATGAGCTCTCACAGTAGCACCGGCACCCTCCCGGTAGAGTCTGTCGAGATTCCCTCGCGCAGGGGATCCAATCGACTGTCGTGGAGTGTCAAGCTGTTCGTCTTCACGGCAGTGCTTTCCGCGGCGGCCTTCTACGCGTCCGTGGAGAGCTACCGCGGTGAGGCGGAACGGAAATTCGTTCAGGCCCACGAAGCGCTCGCGGGACTCCTCGATCTGAACCGCCCCGACAAGGGCGTGCTTGCGTCCTTGAGGCAGGCCCGCACGGCGGCATCGTGGCTCGCGCCGTGGGAGACGTTGGCCGATGTCGACCGCGCCTTTCTTACCATGAGAGGCGCCGTGGTAGTCGCAGGGAGCGCGGCCGAGCTACCCGATGCGCTGCAGGCCTTGGCCGCCGCTCCGGTGCCGGACAAGCGACGTGTGGGCTGGCTCCCCAACCCCCGGAATAACCAGTGGCTGGTGTTGTCTCTCCCCCTGGGCAGCGATGATCTCGTGTTGCATCTCGCGCGCGCTCGCGCCGAGCTGGACGCCGATCTGCGGCGGTTCGCGATCCGCCAGGCGGTGTGGGCTGCGGTGTTTCCCGTGCTCTCCGCGATGATTCTGTTTCTCCTTCTCGGTCCCTCCATGCGGCGTCTGGCGATGCTCGCATCGCGGCTCCAGAGGCTCGGTCAAGGCCATTTCGACGTGAAGCTGCCGCAGGTCGGGGCGGGCGACATCGGTCGTCTGGAAGGCGTGTTCAACGCCGCCGTCTGGAACCTGAAGGCTCGCCTGGAGAAGGACGCGGATGACAAGTTCCGGCGCCAGCGAGAGATTCGTGACCTCGAAGAGGCGGTCAAGTGCCTGCGGTCGGGTGACCTCAATGTTCAGGTGGCCAGCCAGTCGGTGGTGCTGAAGCGCGTCTACGAGGTGTTCAACCTCACCGTGCAGGAGCTGCGCGAATTCCTCCATAGCTTGCGCGAGAACACGAACGTGGTGAGCGAGCGCGCGCGCAACATGATGGCCACGGGACGCGAGGTGACCGTGCGGGAGAACGAACAGAAGATCCAGTTGGAGCGCCTCCGGAAGGATCTGGACGAGATCGCCCGCCACCTCAACGACGTCATCTCCTCCGTCGAGCAAGAGCAGGAGTCGCTGGCCTTCCTCACATCGATTACCGAGACCGGTGAAGGCTCGGTGATGCAGGTGGTGACGGATATCTACAGCAAGGTGGACGATGGGGCAAAACAAGTCTCGCATAAGATCCGCGACCTGGAGCAGCAGAGCCAAGAGATCGGCAAGATGACCGAGCTCATCACGGAGATGGCCGGGCAGACCAATCTCCTGTCGCTCAATGCCGCATTAGAGGCCTCACGTGCAGGAGAGCAAGGGCGCGGCTTTGCCGCGGTGGCGGACGAGATCCGCAAGCTGGCGGTGAAGGTGACCGAGAGCGCCGGGGAAATTCAGTCCATGGTGGAGACCGTGGTGAACGACAGCAACGATGCCCTGGGTCTCCTCGATCGGAGTGGCGCCGAAATAGCGGGGAGCAAGGTAATGGTCGAGGCCGCGCTGGCCTCTCTTACCGATCTGGTAGAGAGTGCACGCGGTGCTCGCCAGAGCTCGTCCATCGCCCACGAAAAGCTCATCGAGATGACCAAGGTGACGGGTGGGCTGCGCAGCTCCGTGGGGCAGATGACGGAGCGTGCCGCATCCACCGTGACTGGACTGAATGCCATGGGTGACGCCATGGTCACGGTGACGCGCATTGCCGAAGAGAGCGTCAAGCGTCTCAATCGACTACAGATCGATGCCCCTATGGCCGCGTCGCAACAGATGCGCGGCGGGGAGTCGGTCGAATTGAGTCCGCCGGGAGCCACACTCGGGGATGGTACGGCGAGCCTCCCCGTGGGCATCGAGACATCGCCTTCGGCCCGATAATCCATACGGTGGGTTGATTAGCAGCCCCTCAGCATGGCAGGCATCGATCGCAGCCAGGTTCTCGATCTCTTCCAGCAGGAGGCGGAAGAGTTATTGCAGGAGCTGTCCGATGGCCTCCTCCAATTGGAGGAGGCCGGAGGCGGCGCCGAGCTGGTGCGTCCCCTGTTCCGCGCGGCCCATACGCTGAAGGGCTCGGCGGCGATGATGGAGCTGGGGGAGGTGTCGCGCATTGCCCATTACATGGAAGACCTGCTGGAGGCGATCGCCGAAGGGAAGGTCGTCGCGGACGGTGTGGTCGTGACCCTGCTGCTCGATGGTGTGGATCAGATCCAGGACTGCCTCCTCCCGGAGAACGACGCGGCCGCGGCCCTGAGCCTCTATGAGGCACGGCTTCACGTATTTGAGCAACGCGGCGCGGGAGTTACGACGGGCCCTCCGTCACCCGGAACGATGCCGGCGATAGGACCGAAAGGAGAAAGCCGTGCCCGCGGCACCGGTGGTGAGAAGCTACAGACCATCCGGGTCGACACGGCGAAGCTCAATGGCCTCATCAACGGCGTCGGTGAGCTGATCATCAGCAAGAACATCCTGCAGGAGAACATGCGCACCCTGGAGGTGATTCACCGTGAGTTCGAGCAGCTCACCTTTCTATTTGGCAACGAAGCAGTTCGTCTGGAGCGTGACCTCTCTCACCTTGCGGCGCGCAACGACGCGTCCCGCAAGGATAAAGACGATTCCCCGCTCGATCTTATCCAGCACCGCATCAGCGAGGAGATCTTGCCGGTGCGCGGAGAACTGGAGCGGCTGACCGGCGCCTTGACCACTGCCATCCAGTCGGTGACCCAGCAATCGAACTCGCTGGCCAAACATACGGTGGCTCTGAAGAATCTAGTCACCCAGGTACGCATGGTACCGATCACTACGATCTTCGAGCGGGTACCGCGCATCGTGCGCGATGCGGCCTCGGTCGAGGGCAAAGAGGTGCGTTTGATGCGGCGCGGAGAGCAGACCGAGATCGACCGCGGCGTCGCGGAGAAGGTGGTGGATCCATTGCTGCACATCATTCGCAACGCCGTCTCCCATGGCATCGAGATGCCCGATCGGCGACGGGCGGCGGGGAAGGAGGCGGCAGGCGTCATCTCGCTGGCCGCGAGCACCGAATGTGGGCGGGTGGTCATTGAGGTCGCGGACGACGGTGGCGGAATCAACCTCGAGCGGATCCGGGAGAAGGCTCTCGAGTCGGGAGTGGTGACGGCGGAGGAGGCGACGACCTTTACCGACCACCAGTGGCTGCAAATGATCTTCCGGCCGAGCTTCTCCACGGCCAAGGAGGTCACCGCCGTCTCCGGGCGCGGCGTCGGCATGGACGTAGTAAAGACCACCATCGAAGAGCTCAAGGGCCACATCGACGTACGGACGGAGATGGGGCAGGGCACCACTATCACCCTCTCCCTGCCATCCTCGCTCGACATCGCGCAAGCGATGCGGATCCGGGCCGGTGGCCAGGAGTTCGTCTTCCTGATGGACACCATCGACATGGCCCGCGGTGGGTGCGGTGCCGAAGTGGTGCTTTGCCGCGAGGGGTGGTTTCTCACGCTTGCGGATCGCACGGTGCCCTTGCGGCGGCTCGACGGACTGTTACGCCTCCCCCAGGAGTGGTCCTCCGGTTGGGTCGATCGGCCGATTCTCGTATTGCGGGTCCTGGACCGGTGTGCCGCCCTCCTCGTGGACGAGATCATCGATCACGAGGAGGTCTTCGTGAAGCCGCCTCATCCCCTCCTCAAGGATCTCTCGCTCTACTCTGGGGCGACCATCCTCGGAGACGGCCGGGTGCGTCCGATCCTCAGCGCGGGCTACCTACTCGATCAGGTTGCCGGCACCGGGCCGGTGGAGACCGCGTCTCTGACACCGCTCAACGCCACCGAACGCCTCGCGGAGCTGTTCGCGGGGCGTACGTTGCTGGTGGCCGGCTGTGACGCGCAGTTGCCGGATGCGTGGTGCGATGGGCTGGCAGAGCACGGGATTTTCAGCGAGCGGGCGACGAACAGCACCGAGGCGTTTTCTGCCCTGATCCGGCCGTCCGCGCCGGCGGCGGTGTTGTCTAGCCCTTTGCTGGCGGCCGATCTGATCGAGGCATTTCCGAACACCCCCCTGTGCATGGTGGCGGGGCAGCGAGGTGACGTCCCGTTCCTACCCGCCGGAGTGACCCACTGGGTATCGGAGGGCGGTGACGGCCGCTACCTCACCGAGTGCCTCCTCGACCTCTTCTCGGCCCGGTGATCGCAGCGCCGCACAGGTCAACGCATACACCGCTCGGCTACACCGTGCCGGGCGAGACAGGCGAGGAGGTAGTCGATCTGTCCCTCACTGTGCCCGGCTGTGATGCTCAGGCGGAGACGGCTGGCACCGGCGGGGACGGTGGGGGGGCGGATGGCGGGGACCCAGACCTGGTCTTCCAGCAACGCCTCGCTGAGGGCCGTCGCCGCCTCGGAATCACCGACGACCAGGGGGATGATCGGCGTGGCGTCGGCAGGCAGCGGGATGCCGAGATGGCGCAGACCCGCTCGCAGGTAGGCTACGCGCTCGTGCAGCCGCTCGACCCGTGTAGGGTCGGTGGCCACCATCTGCACCGCCACTCGTGCGGCGACCACCACCGGCGGTGGCAGGGCCGTGGCGTAGATGAAGCTGCGGGCTCGGTTGATCACCAGTTCGATGGCCGTGCGCGGACCGGTGATGAAGGCGCCGTAGCTGCCGAGGGCCTTGCCCAGGGTCCCCATGGTGATGGACCGATCGCCACCCAGCCCGAAGTGGGCCAGGGTGCCACGTCCACCCGCGCCGAGGACCCCCGTGGCGTGGGCGTCATCTACGACCACCGTGGCGTCGTAGGTGTCGGCGAGCCGGCAGATCCGGTCCAGGGGTGCAACATCGCCGTCCATGGAGAAGAGGCCATCGGTCACAATCAGTCGCCTGGCACACGCCGTCTCCTGTAACAGTCGTTCCAGCGCCGCGACGTCGCGGTGTGGATACACGTGCACCGCTGCGCGGGAGAGGCGGCAGCCATCGATGATAGAGGCATGGTTAAGGGCGTCGGAGAAGATGACATCGCCTGCGCCCACCAAAGTGGTGAGCAGCGCCTGATTGGCGAGGTAACCAGACCCCAGGACCAGCGCCGCCTCCGCCCCCTTGAGCTCCACGAGCGCTGCCTCGAGGTCGGCATGCACACCCATGTGGCCGCACACCAGGGCGGAGGCGGCCGCCGAGGTGCCGAAGTAGTGGGCCGCCTCCTGGGCGGCGGAGATCAGGCGGGGATGGGAGGCAAGGTCGAGGTAGTTGTTCGATGCGAATTGCAACATGCGCCGGCCATCGACCTCGATCACCGGCCCCTGGATGGAGTCCACCCGGCGCAGGCTACGGTACAGTCCCGCCGACTTGAGATCTGCCAGCTCGGATCGCCACGCCGCGTCGTTCATCGCCTAGCCCGCATTTCTCACCACGAATCTGCTGCGCCCGCGCAACCGCCCGCATCTCCTAGCCGGGTCCTCGTCCGAGTCCTCGACATACTGCAAGTATGCCTGCGGGCTCGGACTTGCGGGCCGGCCAGGATCTACGTGCGTTTGCACAGTCTCGCTACGATC
>DASWHD010000231.1:0-4598 GCA_036393335.1 bacterium | reverse complement strand
TAGCCCGCCACCCGTCCTTTCGCGCAACAACCTGCGCCGCCTCGAGCTCTCGGCCATGGGGCTCTACCTCCTGGTGGCGCTCGCCCTCGGCGTGGCGGTCGGTTACTACCTGGACCGGTGGCTGGGAACCGCGCCTTGGTTCCTGACGTTTTTCATCGTCGTAGGGGTGCTCGCCGGCTTCCGCAACATGTACCGTCTCCTGCGCCGCGAGATCGACCTCGCGAAGAAGGGCGGCCAGGAATAATGCTCTTCCTGACCCTCCTCATCCTGGTGACGGCCGCGGCCCTCACCTACACCGTCGCCGGCGCCGGCGCCGCCATCGCCCTCGCGGCGGGCATGGCCTTGGAGAGCGCCAACCTGCACCTCACCGACCGATTCGGCCGCTACCTGCTGGACCCGGCACGCGGCCGCACCGCCTGGTTCCAGATCTTCTATTTCCTGAAGTACGCGGCGGTGATCGCGGCCTTCGTCTGGCTCGCCGCGCGCCTGCGTCTCGGCGTGCTGCCCCTGGCGGCGGGCTTCACCCTCGCCCTCGTCCTACACATCGGGTTCTACCTGCGCGGTCGGTACCCACAATCGGAGGAGCGAAACGATGCTGGCTAGAGGTACGCTCATCGCCATCGGCTTCATGGGCTTCGCGGCGCCGGCGGCCGCGTCCGAGGGCGGCCTCGGCCACCCGCCCCTGCTCTTCGTGGTGCCGGGGGTGGCGGCGCATGTCACCTATGCGTGGGTGGTGATGGCGATCCTAGTCATCAGCGGGATCGTCGCCGGCCGTACCATGGCCGTCATCCCGCGCGGGGTCGCCCACCTCTACGAGGTGATCCTGGAGGCGATCCTTGGCTTTACCAAAGGCATGCTCGGCGAGGAGGCCCTGCGGTTCTTCCCCCTGATCGCCACCTTTGGCCTGTTCATCGTCACGGGCAATTTGCTCGGGCTGATCCCCGGCTTCGAGTCACCCACCGCCAACCTCAACACCACCGTCGCCCTGGCGGTGGTGGCGGTGATGTATAGCGAGTTTATCGGGATCCGCACCCACGGCCCGGGCTACATCAAGCACTTCACCGGCCCCCTGTGGTGGCTCGCCCCCCTCATGTTGCCCATCGAGATCATCAGCCATCTGGCCCGCATGCTGTCCCTGTCATTGCGACTGTTTGGCAACATCCGCGGGGAGGACATCCTGCTGGCGGTGCTCTTGGGCCTGGTACCGTACCTGATCCCGGTGCCCATCATGTTGCTGGCCGTCTTCACCAGCTTCCTCCAGGCCTTCATCTTCGTGGTCCTCACCCTGATCTACATCCAGGGCGCCGTCGAGCACGCCCATTGATCCCGGCCCCTCGCCACACCGCTCACACCGGTAGGAGCCGAATCCCTTCGGCGATCGTTGGGCAAGGAGTCGCCCCTTCTGCGAGACGCGATCGCCGGTACGACCGCCTCCTACCCAAACCCGGTTGAACAACGCCGTCGCCCACCCTCCCACCTTCGCAATCGGGGAAGAAGATCTAGAAGGGGCATCGGGCCGGGGAGTGTGGTTGCCGGCACACCCATAGGAGGTCTCCATGAAGACCGTGCTCTCGCTTGCAGTGCTCGTGCTCGCGGTGCTGTTCTCCGCGCCCGCGATGGCCGCCGAGGAGGCGGCCGGCAACTTCCACAACTTCTCGGTGATCGCCGCCGGGCTCGCCATCGGCATCGCGGTCCTCGGCACCGGCATCGGCCAGGGCAATGCCGTGAACGGCGCCACCCAGGGCATCGCGCGCAACCCGGGGGCCTACGGCAACATCTTCACGGCGATGATCGTCGGTCTCGCCCTCATCGAGTCCCTCGCGATCTACTCGCTGGTCGTGGCCCTGATCATCCTCTTTGTGAAGTGGTAAGGCGGACGGTTCATCACCGTCGCCGCACAGGGGAGCCGCTTGCGGCTCCCCTTTTTTTGTGCCTTGCCCCGGCAAGGGGTTAGAGGCTAGGGATTAGGGGCTAGGGGAGGACAGCCCTTCGGGCTGGATGAATAGTCGACCCGAACCCCCCAGGAAAGAGATGATCGCCGGCCGAAGGCCGGCACCATCCCTAGCCCGCATTTCTCTCCACAAATTTGCTGCGACCGCACAACCGCCCGGATCTCCTGGCCGTGTCCTCGTCCGAGTCCTCAACAGGCCGCAAGCCTGCCTGCGGGCTCGGACTTGCGGGCCGGCCAGGATCTACGCGCGTTTGCACGGTCTCGCGACAATCCGTGGTGAGAAATGCGGGCTAGCCCCTAACCCCTAGCCCCTACGAGCATAGCGAGCCCCCATGAACTCCGTCCTGTCCATCATCCTCGGCGGCGGCCGTGGTACCCGCCTCTTCCCCCTCACCATGCACCGCTGCAAGCCGGCCGTGCCGATCGGCGGCAAGTACCGGCTGATCGACATCCCGATCAGCAACTGCCTCAACTCCGGCATCCGGCGGATCTACGTCCTCACCCAGTTCCTCTCCGTCTCCCTCCACAGCCACATCGCCCGGACCTACCGTCTCGATGACTTCGGCGGCGGATTCGTGGACATCCTCGCCGCGGAGCAGGGGGTGACCAACCTGGACTGGTACCAGGGCACCGCCGACGCGGTACGCAAGCAGCTCGATACCCTCGAACAACCGGGATGCGAGCACATCCTCATCCTCGCGGGTGACCATCTCTACAAGATGAACTACCGCGAGATGCTCCAGACCCACCTCGACCAGGAGGCCGACATCACGGTGGCGGCCCTTCCCGCCAGCCGCGAGGCCGCACCGCAGTTGGGCATCCTGCAAATCGACGACCGCGGGATGGTGTGCGAGTTT
The DNA here is from genome assembly GCA_036393335.1 of bacterium. GTDB lineage: Bacteria > CG2-30-53-67 > CG2-30-53-67 > CG2-30-70-394 > CG2-30-70-394 > DASWHD01. The sequence continues at coordinate 1,790 of DASWHD010000231.1, read as the reverse complement.
CAAGAAAAGCCGCAGAGCGCCGAGCTCCTCGACGCCCTGCGGGCCCCGGCCACCGTGCTCAAGCGCCTCGGTGCCACCGACGCCGGCCGCCCGTACCTCGCGTCCATGGGGATCTACCTGTTCCGGCGCGAGGTGCTCACCCGGCTCCTGCGCGAGACCGACCACGTCGACTTCGGCCGCGACCTGATCCCCGACGCCATCCTCCACCGCCGGGTCGCGGCGCACTACTTCGGTGGCTTCTGGGAGGACGTGGGGACCATGTCCGCCTACTTCCGTACCCACCTCATGCTCAGCGAGCAGCCCCATGCGCCGTTCCTCTTCTATGGCACCGGCGCGACGCGGATCTTCAGCCGAGGCCGCTTTCTGCCGGCGAGCCGCTGCATGGGGGCACGCATCGACCACTCGACGGTGGCGGACGGGTGTGTCCTCTACGACGGGTGCAACATCACCCACTCATTGCTGGGACTGCGCTCCATCGTCCGGGCCGGGACCACCCTGCGCGACACCATCGTCAACGGCGCCGACTTCTACGAGAACCAGACCGTGGGTGAGAACCCGGCCGCGGGCCCGCCCCTCCTGGGGATCGGCCGCCACTGCCACATCACCCGCGCCATCCTCGACAAGAACGTGCGCATCGGCGACGACGTGACGATCCACGACGCCTCACAGCGGCCCGATACCGATGGCCCGAACTTCTTCATCCGCGACGGCATCGTGATCATCCCCAAGGGGGCCGTGCTGGAGCGCGGCACCGTCATCTAATCCGACTCTCGCAGCAGACCTCCACGCGCTCTGCGGCGCACGCGCCAACCCGCGGCGGCCGCTATCGCGCCGGCGCCATGCCCGGTGCCGGCACCTCGCCCACGGCGCTGCCCCCCATCAGGGCACCGGGCAGCGATGGGCCCGCCTCGTGCGCGCCACACGGATGGCGATTAAGTCACCGCTCGCTCGCGACGAAAGGAGGACCGTGTGGGAGAGCCGGAGACGGGCAATGTCCCACCCACACTAGGGCCACGCGCCGCAGACTTTTTCCTCTGCTTGCCACGACTCCTTGCGAGAAACCTTCCGCCTTGGCGATGACGCCGGCGCCGGTGCGGGATGCCCGCTGCCACCATGACCGTCCTCACGCCGCCCATCGAGTTGAGCCGCGCACGGTTCGCGACCCTGCGTAGCGGGGCGTACCAGCGCGCCGGCAACGCGGTCCCCGACGGGAAACTTGAGCTGGTCCGCGCGCGGGTGGGCCCTGGCATCCATCGGCGCGCGGTGGGCGATCCACTCCCGAGGTCGTAGTTGATCCGCACCGCCGAAAAGATCGCCGTCGGGATCGGCGAGATGCAGCTTTTCCGGGAGCCGGGCACGGTGCTCATCACCCACGGCCTGGGCTCCTGCATCGGTGTCGCTATCTACGACCCGGTCGCCAGGGTGGGTGGTCTCCTCCACTACATGCTCCCGGAGGCGGACCAACACCCAGAGAAGGCCGCGGCCTGCCCCCTGATGTTCGGCGAGACCGGCATCCCGCGCCTGTTCCACGCCGCCTACGCCCTCGGGGCGGTGAAGAGCCGCATCATCGTGAAGATCGCGGGGGGCGCTTCGCTGATCGACACCGGTGGGGTGTTCAACATCGGCAAACGCAACTTCCTGCTCGCCCGCCGGTTGCTGTGGAAGAATGGCATGACCATCGCCGGCGAGGACGTGGGCGAGAGCGTGAGTCGCACCATGGCGCTGGAGATCGATACCGGACGGGTGTGGGTCACCTCTCCCGGGCGGGGACGGAAGGAGTTGTGACGATG
>DASWHD010000230.1:0-15347 GCA_036393335.1 bacterium | reverse complement strand
ACGTTGTTGCGTCTCGACGTGCCGAGCTGGGACCCGATCGACCCGGCGAATCCCATCGTGACGGGCCATTTCGCCCTCGACCTCCTGAGCAGCTCGCTGCTACCGCATCGGGCCCAGACCTACTTCCTCTACGCCTTCTCGGGCGACGCGATGGTCGGCCCCGTGCCCGCTGCCCTGGTCAGCAAGGAGATGTTGCCCAGCCACCGTCAATAATCGTTGCGGCGCCGTTGAGGTTGGGTAGTGGTGGAGAGGTTACCCCCTGCCTTTACACGGCGGGATTGCCCCCTGATGCCACCCGCTATCCGGGCGGCTCGGGTCGGTTGAGCCACTCGATGTAGGCGATGATGGCGCTCAGCTCGTCCGCCGTCAGGTGGTCGCCGAAGGACGGCATCTGGAGCTGCTGGCGGCGCAGGAAGAAGCCGATCACCGGGTGGCGCGCGGCGCGTTGCGACACGCCCTCGTGGATCCATTCGCGGAGCTCGGCGCGGTCCTTCACCAGCGCCGCGTGACCGCGGCCGCGCCAGCCCGGGATGTATCCGGCGAACGACCCAGGGTTATTGACCCCGCCCAGGCCGGCCGGGCCGTGGCAGCCGAAGCACCCCTTGGCCTCGGCCAGCTCGTAGCCACGGAGCGCATCGCCGGCCTCGGGTGCCGTCAGCCCGGCCACGGCCGCGAAGAGGCGTCGCAGGTCGGATAGTTGCCCGGTGCTCAGTCGCCCGCGATAGGCCGGCATCTGCAACGCCTGGGCGGCGCGCTTGCGCTGATAGGCAGGACTGTCCAGGAGGCGGCGCGGGGCACCGTCGAGGACCCACGCATCGAAGTCGTCCGGGGCGAGTATGTACATCATGGCGTTGCCACCGCCCCATCCCGGCACGCGCCCCTCCGCAGCACCGGGGTTGGGCGTGCCCGCCCCGCCCCGCGGGTCGTGGCACGCGAAACAGCCCAGGCGTTGCGCGAGACGGGCACCCTGCACCTCGGGTGGCGGCCGGCGCTCCGCCCAGTAGGCACCCGCGAGGGCCGCCGCACCGGCAACGAAGAGCAGGATCACGGATGCCGTGCGGCGACCCATCGACCCGCGGCGCGCTACTCGACGGCCGTGACCTCCAATGCCTCCATCCCGCCGCTCGACATCAGCCTACCCTTCACGGTCACCATTTCGGCGGCCATCCCCTTCACCTTGTCGTAGGCGTCGCGCGGCCCGTGCGGCGGCAACAGGAGGTAGAGCTTGCCGTCATCGGTGAGCAGGCTGGGGGGAATGCCGCTGGACAGGCAGTTGAGGGCGCATTGCCGGTGCTTATCGCCCCGGGCGCCTTTTTCGAGGTAGCAGGCGGTGTCGATCACCTCACCCTTGAGGGTGGTCGGGGTCGTGTCTTCTCCCGCCGCCGCGGCCAGCGGCGCGATGGCCAGCGATGCCACGAGGCCGAGTGCGGCGAGCGGTGCGAAACGCGTTTTCATGAAGATCTCCTTGGGGTCCATACGGACCCCGATTATGCGCGAGAAAGGGGGCGTTACCCGCTGAGTGCAAGGTTGGCACCGGCCGAGGTCAATGCCAACCGCCTCCGCGCGGCCCATGATCATCGGCCCGCCGGAGGGCGATTCACGCGGGAACCCAGGAAACCAGGAGAACCACCCTTCTGAAGACCCTCTTCCTGGTTTCCTGGGTTCCCGCGTTCCACCATGGACAGGCGCTCACGGTCCGGCGCAGTACAGAATAGGGGCGAAACGAGACTCAGGGCGCCGGCGGCGCGGCCACGGTCACCCTGTCCTCAGCCAGTTGGCGGCCCCCCTCGTCTACTACTTCGATGCGCCACTCCCCGGGGTCGGTCGCGACCAAGGTGTGGTAGCTCCAGGTCCGCCAGCGGTGGTCACCCACGGCCAGGGTTACCTCCTGGATCAGGCGCTCGCCTCGGAAGTAGCGGTGGGTGATGGTGGTGGGTACCACCTTGGTGGCCACCTCGCACCACAGATAGAGGCGTTCTCCCGGCGTCGCGGTGAACGTCGTTGCAGCGTCGACTGGTTCCCGGTCGACGACGCCGCTACAGGCCACGTGGCGGGCGATACGCACCGCATCCTCGACACCACCCACATCGACGTCTTCGGTCGCGGCCGCCGGGCCGGGAACGGGGACAGCGAGCAAGACAAGCAGCCAGACGGAACGAAATTTCACCATGACCCTACCTCCAGTCTCTTCTCGAATGGCGGCGAGGCTACCAGAAAAGGGCCCGTGGTGGCTCTGGTATGCTTTCGGGTCATGGGGTCGATATGATCGCCGCTTCACATTCGGCCCCGGTCGCCCACCATGGACCACATCACCCAGCAGTTTCAGACTGCGTTGCAGACCTCGTCGGGTCTGGCGTTCGCATTCGTCTATCTGGGCGGGGTGTTGACCAGCTTCACGCCCTGCGTCTACCCGATGATCCCGATCACCGTCGGGTTCATGGGGGGGCAGGTGGGAAGCTCCCGCCTGAGGACAGTAACGCTGGTGGCGCTCTACGTTCTGGGGATCGCCGTCACCTATTCGGCCCTCGGGGCGGCGGCCGCCTTGACCGGTGCCACTTTCGGGACGTTTGCCAATAATCCGTGGGTTTACATCGGCGTGGCGGCGGTGATCGCCTTATTCGGGCTGGCGATGATGGACCTGGTTCACCTCCCCCTGCCGCGCTTTCTCACCACCGGCTCGGGCCAGGCGCGGCGCGGCTACCTCGGCGCGGTGGTGATGGGGCTCGCCGCTGGACTGGTGGCGGCGCCGTGCACCGCGCCGGTGCTCGGGGCGGTGCTGGTCTACGTCGCCAGCCAGCAGAACGTCCCCTTAGGCGTTGCGTTACTGTTTGTCTTTGCCCTGGGTTTGGGCACCCTGTTGATGATCGTCGGGCTCTTCACCGGCCTGGTGACCAATCTGCCGGCCTCCGGCCCGTGGTTGGAGAAGGCGAAGAAGGGGTTCGGCGGCGCCATGGTGGCGGTGGCCGCCTGGATCGCCTACGGTGGGTATCAGCGTTTTTGATCCGGATTTGCCCATGGAGCCCAAGCCAATGGAAGGCTACAACGAGTTCCGCATCCTCTCCCTGATGATGGTCCCCAACTCGGGCCAGTACGTCGTCTTCCTCGAGGAGGTGGGGGGGGGGCGTCTGGTCCCGATCTGGATCGGCATCTACGAAGGCAATGCGATTCTTCTCCACCTCCAGGGTGAGGAGCTGCCGCGGCCCATGACCCACGACCTGATGACCAACATCTCCCGGGTGCTGGGTATGGAGATCGAGCGGGTGGTGGTCAACGACCTGGTGGATAACACCTACTACGCGGTGATCGAAGCGACGTTCCAGGGGCAGAACATCTCCATCGATGCCCGGCCGTCCGACTCGATGGCCCTGGCGGTCCGCGCCGGGGCACCGATCTACGTCCACGACCGGGTGCTGGACAAAGGGGTGGCGGTGATGAAGCCGATCACCGAGGAGGACCTCGAGGAGTTCAAGGAGGAGCTCAAGCGGATGCGGCCGGAGGACTTCTTCAAGAACCTCAACGAGGAGGGCCCAGAGCCCGACTAATCGCCTTCGCTTCCCCACGGCCGCGGCGGCGCCGGCGGCTGCGATCAGGCGGGGCGGCCGGTATCGACCAACACCCCGGGCGCCTCGATGGTGGTGTCGGCGACGACCAGCGGCGTCGGTTCCGGACGCCGGTGTACGACGATGGGTCGCGGTGCGAGGCCGAAGGGGGTCGGGAGCGCCGGCCTGCGACTCACCCACCGCCATGGGCGTGCGGGGATGGCTACGGGCTCGCCCGCGATCACCGGCGGCGCCTCGGGCGTGTCGGCCACGGCGCGGGCCAGGAGGCGCCGCGAGACCGGAACCAGGGTCAGGATCGCCGGCAGCAGGAGTAGGTCCCCGAAGAGACAGAACACCATGGTCGCGGCGGTGAGCAGCCCGAGCATCAGGATCGGTGTGAACGACGACGCGGTGAGCACCGCGAAGCCCACCACCAGGGTGGCGGAGCTGTAGAAGATCGGCCGGCCCGTCTCCAGCAGCGCGACGCGCATCGCTTCCCGCTGGGCGGCGAGGCGATCACCCCGGCCCGTGGCGCCGTCGCCCGATCGCCAGTGGCCGCCGTGGAGCAGCTCGTGGTAGTAACGCAGGACCAGGTGGATCGTGTCGTCGACGGCAATCCCCAGCGAGATGCTGGCGATGACCGCCGTTCCGGTCGACAGGGGGATCCCCAGCCACCCCATCATGGCGAGGATCATGGCGATGGGCAGGATGTTGGGGACCATGACCAGGACCGTCATCGCCGGCGAGCGAAACAGGGCCAGCATGATGGTGCCGATGATCAGGGCGGAGACGCCGAGGCTGCGGAGCTGCGAGCGCACGATGCCCATGGAGCTCTGCGCCAGGTAGTAAGCCGAGCCGGTCTGCCGCGCCGTGATCCCGGACGGCAGGTGTTGCCGGCAGTAGGCGTCGATGCGCTTGACGAGGGCCACCTGCGAGCGCGAGCTGGTCAGGTGGCCGCGATAGGTGAGACGCGCCGCGGAGAAGTCGTAGTTGACGTAGGGGTTGAGGAGACCGGTCTCCTCGCCCAGGGAGAACAGCAGCAGGAGCTGTCCGATCTCCGCGGCGGTGTCGGGGAGGCGCTCGGCCTGCGGCGCGTCGTCGTGCAACGCGCGGTTCATCACCTTGACGTAGTCGGCCAGGGAGGTGGTGGTGTCGATGCCCGGTTGGCTGGCGATGAATGCCTGCAACCCGCTGAGGAAGGCGAGGGCGTCCGGCTCCTGGAACCGGTTTTCACCCGCGCCTTCAAAGACCACGGTGAAGGTGTTGGCGCCGGCGAGGTGGTCGTTGAAGAAGTCCACCGCCTGGCGGATCGGCTCCCGCGGGGCGATGTAGCCGAGGTAGTCGGTGTCCGCCTCGATGCGCAGGATGCCCGCGATCGACAGCCCGAAGATCAGCGCGGCCGCTGCCGTGATTCCGAGCCGCTCGCGATCGGTGAGATCGCCCACGCGCCGCAGCCACCGCTCCAGGGGCCACGGACGGCGTTTCCGACGGCGTTCTTCCCAATCCTCCACGGGGAAGAGCCGCAGGGCGATGGGCACCACGGTCACCGCGGCAATCATGCAGAACAGTACCCCCGCCATGGAGAAGAAGCCGAACTCCTGCAGGGTGCGCACCTCGCTCAATGAGATCGAGCCGAAGCCGGAGATGGTGGTGAAGGCGGACAGTGCCACCGGCCACGCCACCCGGGTCAGGGTCCGGCGGCTCAACCCGCGCTCGCGGCTGCCGCTGCGGAGCTGACCCCAGTACGCCGCCACCACATGGACGCCGTAGGCGACGCCGACCGCGATCAGCACGGGGGGCAACGCCGTCGTCACCATCGACATCGGCACGTGCAGCAGGCGCATCAGGCCGAGGGTCCAGACCATGCTCGCCGTCACGGCCACGAGGGGCAGCACGACGGCGTGCACCCGCCGGAACAGGAGCCACAGGGTCACTCCCACCAGCACCACGGTACACGGCACCAAACGCAGGAGGTCCTGTGCCATGAGCTCGCGAAAGGCGTGGCCCACCATGGGCGCGCCAGCCACCACGATCTCTTCTGGCCCGCGGGCGTGATACGCGATGGTACGCACCGCATTGAGGGTGGCGTGGCGGATGACGAGACCGCCGGGGGAGGGGTCGAGGTCCACCACCAAGGCGGTGTACCGGCCGTCGGTGGAGATCAGGTTGGAGCGCAACAGGCGGTTGTCCAGGGCCTCGCGGCGCACCTCTGCAAGGGCGGTGTCGTCGTCCGGAATCTCCGCCACAAGAAAGCGAACCTCCAGCCCTTCCGGGCTTCCGCGGATCACGCCCACCTGGGTCAGGCTGGTGACCTTCGTTACCCCGGGGAGGGCCTCCAACTCGTGACTGAGCCGGTCGATCTTGTGGAGTACCGAGGGTTGAAAGAGATCCCCGCTTGGCGGGTGCAGGCCAATGAAGACCGTGTGGTCTCCCCCGAAGATGTCTTGCATCCGCGCCTGGTATGCCTGCTGTTCGGGCGTCTGGACGAGGATGCGCTGGGTGGAGCCGTCGAACTCCACCTGCCACGCCAGCCACCCCATCCAGGCGGTGAATAGGCTGAACATCACCAGGGTCACGCCGGGCTGGGCGAGGAGCAGGAGGAGCAGGCGTGGGGCGGGCGGGAGGCGGCGCATCGGGGACTGGAAGCTGGACGCTCCGGCGCGGATGCAGCGCGACGCCGGGGTCTGTCGAAGCGTATCGGCGCGCACGAGGTCAGAATTAAACCGCTGAAAATCCTGACATTTCCACGTACCGCTACGTACTTCGCACCCATACGACGCCTTTTTTGAGCAACGGGGAGAGGCAGAAAAACTTTGTCAGGCGACTCCGCGGGCCGCGTCAAATCTGGTATATCCGCTCTCTCCCACACCCCTTCTGCCGCCATGCTTGAGGTCCTCACCAAAGGTTTTCGTGCCGCCCGCCAGCGCCTGCGGGGCGAGACCGCGCTGACCGAGGCGAACATCGATACTGCCCTGCGCGACCTGCGCCGGGCGCTTCTCGAAGGCGACGTCTCGCTCGATGTCGCCAAACGGTTCCTCGCCCGGGTGAAGGAGAAGACCCTCGGTCAGGTGGTGAAGCTCAAGGCCGGCGGCGGGGAGGCGCAGGTGCGGGTGAGCGCGGGTGACCACTTCACGCGCATCTGCCAGGAGGAGCTCACCGAGCTGATGGGCGGTGGCGATCCCAGTCTCAACCTGGGGGGGAAGGTGCCGGCCGTCATCCTCCTAGTGGGATTACAGGGGTCCGGCAAGACCACCACCGCCGCCAAGCTGGCGCGCAACCTGAAAGAGGCGGGGCACAGGCCACTGCTCGTGGCCGCCGACATCTATCGCCCCGCCGCCATCGACCAGCTCAAGCTCCTCGGCGAGCGGCTGGCGATCCCGGTGTTCAGCGAGGACAGCGCGGACGCCCCCGGCATCTGCACCCGTGGCGTCGGTCATGCGCGCGCCAACGGGCATGACGTGGTGCTCCTCGATACCGCCGGCCGGCTGGTGGTGGACGAGCCGTTGATGCGCGAGTTGGAGAAGATCGCCGGCCGCACCAAGCCCAACGAGACCCTCCTGATCTGCGATGCGATGATCGGTCAGGAGGCGGTCACCACCGCCACCGCCTTCCACGAGCGCCTGGAGCTGACCGGCGCCATCCTCACCAAGATGGATGGCGACGCTCGGGGCGGCGCCGCCCTCTCGGTGCGCGAGGTGACCGGCGTGCCGATCAAGTTCGTCGGCATGGGGGAAGGGTTGGACCGGCTGGAGCCGTTCCGGCCCGACGCCATCGCATCGCGCATCCTCGGCATGGGGGATGTCGAGGGGTTGATGGACGACTTTTCGCGCGTCATCGAGGACGAGGCGAAGGCGGAGGAGGACGCCCGCCGCGCCCTCCAGGGCGAGTTCGACTTCGAGATGTTCCTCGACCAGATCCAGACCCTGCAGAAGATGGGCCCGCTGGGCGACCTGGTCGCCAAGCTGCCCTTCTTCCAGGAGGGCGGACTGCCGGAAGGGCCAATCGACGACAGCGAGTTCCGCAAGGCCAAGACCCTCATCCAATCGATGACCCGGGAGGAGCGGCGGCGCCCGAGCCTGGTGGAGCGGGACTCGAGCCGGCGCCGGCGGATATGCAAGGGTTCAGGGAGCTCTCCGAAAGAGCTCAAGGAGTTGCTGAATAAATATCAGATGATGCGCAACCTCATGGGGTTGCTCGGTGAGCAGGCGGGTGGGGGACTGATGGCGCGTATCCCGGGGATGAAACGGGCCGCGCAACTGGCCCAACTCCGCAACATGGACCCCGCGGCCCTGGCCGGCGGCGCAGGATTGGGACCGATGGGGCTGCCGGGGGCGGGTGGCCTGCCGGCGGGCTTCCCCGGCCAGCCCGGCCCGCGGCGTTCCCCCAAGGTCGATCGCACCAAACAGAAGAGCAAACGCAAGGCGGCGCGCAAGGCGCGCAAGCGCGGCAAACGATAGACTGACGCGCGGCGGCCGAGCCGGTTCATTCGATTCAGCCGCATTTCACCGGTCGTCTCCCATGCCTAGCCCGCATTTCTCACCATGAATCTGCTGCGACCGCGCAACCGCCCGCATCTCCTGGCCGGGTCCTCGTCCGCGGTAGGAGCCGCATCCCTTCGGCGACCTGCTCCCATTGGGTCGCCGATCAAATCGGCTCCTACCGCGGGCCGACCAGGATCTACGCGCGTTTGCACGCTCGCGCGACGATCCCTGGTGAGAATGCGGGCTAACGCGGCCATCGACCTGGGCACCAACTCGTGCCGGCTGCTCATTGCCGAGGCCGAGGGTGACGGTCTGCGGGTAATCCACGAACGCGTCGAGGTGGTGGGGCTCGGGCGCGGCGTCGACGAGCATGGATGGCTGCGTCCGGCTGTGGTGGATTCGGTAGTCGCGCTCCTCATCGACTTCGCCCGCGACTGCCGCCGCCATCACGCCGAGGCGATCGCCGCGGTTGGCACCAGCGCCCTGCGCGATGCCGCCGATCGGGACGTCTTCGTAACGCGCGTGCGGCGTGCATCGGGCATCGCGCTGGAGGTCATCGGCGGGGCGGAGGAGGCGAGACTCTCCTTCCTCGCCGCGGCGTGCGCCCTCGGCCCAGCCGGCGACGCCGGCTTTGTGGCCATCGACTTCGGGGGAGGCAGCACCGAGCTCATCTTCGGGCGCCGTGTCGCATGCGATCACACGGTGAGTCTCGACATCGGCTCCCGGCGCATGCTGGAGCGGTTTCTCCGTACCGATCCACCGACCACGGCCGAGTGGACGGCGATGAAGGAGCACATGTGCGACGCCTTGCGGCAGGTGCGGGTGCCCGATGAAGGCACCCCCCTGATCGGCATCGGCGGTACGGTCATCCACCTGTCCCGCCTGATCCACGGCGGCAATGGCCTGCGCTCGTTCGACGCGACGGACCTCGCGCCGGTGACCGCGCGTGTGCGCACCACGCCCACGGATGGGCGGCGCGCCTTCATCGGGCTCGACCCGCGGCGGGCGGACGTGATCGTCGCCGGCTGTGGCCTGGTGGAGGCGGTTTTGGAGCGCTTCCGGCGACCGATCCGCCCCATCGCCTGGGGCCTGCGGCATGGCCTGTTTCTCGATCGCTTCGGTCGCTAAATCGCCGCCACGATCGATGCCGAATGGGTGGCGGAAAAACAGCCCCCCTTGACAGCGGGCCACGGCGTGCTTTGTTGAGGGTAGAGAGCGCGCTTCACGCAGCGCATTACCGACCACCCACACGACACACAGTCAGCATTACCGTCAGGTAAGGAGGAAGAGATGATCTGGCAAGACTTAGGGAACCCATGGAACCCGTGGCAGGAGCTCAACAAGCTCCAGGAGGACTTGAACAGGGCGTTCTCCGGCGCACGCACGGCGAACGTCCATGACTATCCGCCGATCAACGTCTGGGCGAACGAGGAGAGCGCCGTCTGTACGGCGGAGATCCCCGGCGTGGATCCAGCCGATATCGAGGTTTCTGTGGTCCACGACACCGTCACCGTGAAGGGCACTCGGCGTCCCGAGGAGCTGCAAGAGGGCGAACGCTATCACCGCAGAGAGCGCGGTTTCGGCGACTTCACGCGCACCCTTCGGCTGCCGTTCGTGGTCGCACAAAAGGATGTCGCGGCACGGGTCTCCAAGGGCGTTCTCCAGATCGTGTTACCGCGTGCCGAGGAGGACCGGCCGAAGCGGATCGCGGTGCAATTGGCGTAGACCGAAGGACTTTTTTGAGAAAGGTTGACGATATGGCTGACGACACCAAAACCTTGCAGCAGGCGGATGTCCAAACCGGTGAGGTTATGGAGCGACGGAGTGCCGCCAACAAGGTGTTTAAACCGCGCGCCGACATCTTCGAGACCGCGGACGCGATCGTCGTGGTTGCCGACATGCCGGGAGTCGATGAGAGCTCGGTGGACATCACCCTGGAGAAGAACATCCTCACCATCGAGGGCCGGGTGGAGCCTGGCCACCCGGAGGGGTACCGGCTCAGCCACAGGGAGTATGAGGTGGGGAACTACAGCCGCGCCTTTGCCCTCTCGGACGAGGTTTCGCGAGAAGGCATCGAGGCGACGGTGAAGGGCGGCGTGCTGCGCCTGACCTTGCCCAAGGCGGGACCGGCGCGGGCCCGCAAGATTCCGGTGCAGGGGGAGTAGCCTGCACCGTTGTCGACAGAAAGGAGGTTAGTCATGGCTGTTCGTGATCTGATTCCCCGCAAGGCAGGACGACGGGGAGGGCTCATCCGGCGAGAACAGGATGACCCGTTCCGCAGCCTCCATCGGCAGATGGACCGGCTATTCGATGACTTCCTCCACGGCTTCGAGTTGTCGCCCTGGGCGGGTAAGCGCTGGCCGACCATGTCCAGGGGCTACGCGCCGCAGATCGACGTGACCGAGAACGACACCGAGGTCACGGTCACTGCGGAGCTGCCGGGTATGGAGGAAAAGGACATCGACGTCTCCCTCGCCCACGGCAACCTGACCCTGAAGGGGGAGAAGCGCGAGGAGAAGGAGTCGCAGGAGCTCGGCTATTACCGCAGCGAGCGTTCCTACGGCAGCTTCGCGCGCACCATCCCGCTGCCGTGCGAGGTGGAGGAAGACAAGGTCTCCGCCACCTTCAAGAAGGGCGTACTGACCATCTCCCTGCCGAAGAGCCCGGAGGCTCGGCGCGAGGTGAAGCACATCGAGGTCAAGACCGACTAGCCGGCGGCGCTGCTTACCACGTCGGTGCGGGGTAATGGCGGACCGGAGGTCGGGGCGGCATCAGCTCCGGAGACGGAGGGTGAGCGTCTCGATCTCCGGTACCGCTAGGTCGGCCACGGGGCAGTGGCCGCGCCAGACGAGTGCGCACCGTCCCTCCTCCGGAAAGAGGAGGAGGGTGTCGAGGACCAGGTCCACGGCCGCGGCCGGCGGTCCGGCAGGGGCGATGTCCTCCTGGCCGACACCGCCCGCGACCCCGGGCAACGATCGGTCGAAGCGGCGCACATGCGCCTCCAGCACCACCGCTGGCAGGCGGAAGAGCAGGCGGCCGCCGGGGGTGAGGTGGATCATCTCCACCTCCTCGTCGCCACGCAGGTAGCCATCGCTCTGCAACGCCGGATAGGCGCAGTTGTAGTAGTCGAAGCGGAAGTCGACCGGCGGCAGGGGTGAGCGCTCCTTGCGCCACGGCTCGTCGTAGGTGCCGAGATAACCCACCCGCGGCTGAGCGGAGCGCGGATAGACCCCCAGCCCCACCGGCGTGGGGTGGTCGTCCCAGGTGCGGAGGGGTTGCTCGATCGCCTCGATGTTGGGCAGGGGCGCCCCCTTGGCCTCCTGCTTCTTGTCCACCATCACGAAGCCCTTGCCCACCGGGTTTTCCGCGCAGAAGCCGCCGCTGGGGGAGACGCCGCCGAAGGCGCGTTCGGCGCTGAGCTCCAGGGTGGCGAACGGCACGGGCTTGCTGGCCCGGGTGTCCTTCTCCCACACCCGGTCGCCGTACACCCGGATCCCGGCACGCCGCTCGCCCACCCGTACCCCCACGTCCAGATAGGGCACCGGCTGGCCGCCCGGGGCGTGGGCGCTGCCCGCGACGACGACGTCGGCACGCGGCTTGAACGGTGCCGTATCCGCCTCCCAGCGCATCGCCCCGCGCTCGCCGAGGGGCTCGTCGCCATAGGAGATGGGGAGCTGCTCGGCCGACGGCATCGCCGGCGCACCGGTGCGGACGTCGAAGGTGCCCTTGACGATCACCGTGAAGACGGGTCCGCCCTCCGGTCCCATCCCGGGCAGGGCCGCGACCTCGAAGGGGGTGTCGTTGGCGATGTTCATGATGGGCGATCGCTCCGCAGGTCTGCCTGAAGAAGTGTTTTATCCACAGATTACGCAGATTTGCGCAGATGTTTCTCAGGGATTCCTCGCCCCTCGTCGCACTGCCAGGGAGGAATTTTTTCCCTGCTCCACAATCACGCCGACATCCGTAACAAGTGCCGAAAAATATCTGTGAACATCTGCGTAATCTGCGGATAAGAAAAAGGAATAGCCTCTCTGTTCGATCTCATCTAGGGCTGCTCCGGCGACTCACACCAACACCCCGGGCGTCGGGATGGAGGTCCCCATCACCACCGGGCCCACTGGCACGAAGGGCGGGGCGAAGGTGGGGATCGGGCCGGTCCCCAGGACGTTCTGAAACAGGGTGCTGGCCTTGAAGATCTGGAAGGCGAGATTGAACGACTGGGCGATGGCGTCGAACAGCTCCTGATGGTGGAGGGCGTCGGGATCGCCGAGGTTGGCGATCATCATCCCCTTGAGGCTCGACGGCGACAGCATCGCCTCGCCGGGGGAGGAGAAGGCGATGAGGGGCATGGGGACGTTCGGCATCGGTGGCGCCATCGGACCGGGGAAGGCGGCGAAGGGCGGATACATGAGCTGCCCCGTCAATCCCGCTTGCCACGTCTGCCAGGCGGTACCCACGGCCTGGGCAACCGCCTGCGAGTACTTCAGGAGCTGCGGCGTCTTCCTCGGCGCCCACATCATGATCAAGGGAGAGAGGGGCGGTCCGACCACGTTTCCCGGCGCCACCACCCCGACCGGACCGTTGATGATCATGCCCGCGACCGACGTCATCATCATCCACTGACCGATGGCGATGGCGATCGCATCGGAGATCCCGTCGATGAAGTCGGCGAACCCCTTGCCCACCTCCTTCTGGGTGTCGACGTGGTACTTGTTGGCGCTCTTGGCGAGAAAGATCGACGCGGGGTCGGGGGGCGTGACCCGCTCGCTGAGGGCGAAGGCGTCGGGGTACTGGTTGCCGGTGGGATCGCTCCAGCCCATCGGCAGGCCGATCGCCTTGGACTTGAAGAGGAGCTTCGCCGGCTCGGCGAGCTGAGCCTTCTGAGGCGCGGGCATGGTCTCGTCAGCCGCCGACGATCACGTCCGGGCTGCCCTCGATCATGGTGCCCATGCCGCCACAGTGCTTGTCTTGGTCCCCCATGCGATGGGCCGCCTTGCCATTGATCTTCACGGTGGCACTGCCGAGGGTCGCCTCCCACATATTGGTCCCGCAACAGACGGCGTGGATCCCCTGGTCGCCCACCCGCAGGGCAGGGCGGTTGTTGACGAAGACGTCCGGCGATCCCGCGATCGCAGGTCCCGTCACCGAGGGATGGGGGCAGAGGGGACAGCCGTGGGCATCGGCAGGGGCCATGGACTTGTCACCGAGTCGTCCTTGTCCGGGCATGGCGCTCTCCAGATCGAGTTAGATTCGTACGCGTCGACGAGGGGCACCGCGCCCCTCAATGCCGCCGACTGCAGGAACCGTACCACCCGAAGGCCGCCGTCACGAGGTGTTACGGACGTCTCCCGCCCCAAACCCGGCCGCTTTCCGGAGGTAAGAATCCGGGAAATGGAGGTGTCTGTGGGAGGGGGGGGCGGCTCTATAGAAGAGGCCGAGGCATGCAGCGGCGTTCGTTGCTCGCGATCGATCGCGAGGGTCTTCTCGCCGCAGACATCGCAGATCTCCGCCCGCTCCAACGTGTCAACCAGTCAGTGTGCTGGCCCTCATCGCGCTAGATCTGACGCCCCAGTTTCGAACATCTGCCCGCTGGCCAAAAGTTGCAAGCGCGCTCCCGTAGTCTGCGACCGGCGCGGACCAGTTCGCCCATCTGCCGGCGGAGAACCGATGCGACGGGCCGTGGGTCTGCTCGAATGAAGGGATCTGCTTATTTGTAAGGCAGATGCAGTCATCGCTGATGAATTCCTAGGCACACGCCTCGCTCCGGGTGGCCTTTCCCGGACGCCTATCAGGCTGTTGAAAAACTCCCTAGGAGCACTCCGTACCTATGTTTCTGACAACGGTCACAACGAATTATCAATCACTTACAGTGAGAGCACCGCTCGAAATTCCTTGAAAATCGCCACTTTCAGGACTTTTTCAGCGGCCTGCTGTTCGCGTGTCTGCTTGTGGCATTTTACTTGCTTCTGGTGGCGGATCGCGAAGCCCTAGCAGGTCTTCGTGCGGGTCACAACATAAATGGATAAACGGACAAACGACGCATTCAACCATCAGGGGTTCATGACGGGTCTAATGCGGAACGAGTTGCCGTTCAGGGGGGGATAGCGATCAAGACTGGATGCGGCCGACGTTCCGTCGGTCGTTTTTTCTACGTCGTGGATAACGACGCGCGGGATCGATATTGCCGTTCTATCAAACGAGCCGTGCCCTACGGCACGGCCCAGCCGGTCTAACCAGACCAAAGAGAAGGAGAAGAAATGGGAAGGGTGAATGTGAGCCGGATCCGCGGCAGGGCAAACAGGTGTCTGCGGTGGGAATTCAGGCACAAGTTGGAGAGAGTCACGCATTTCGACTGCCGTAGCGTGGGGCGAGCCGTGTTACTCGGCGTTCTCTTGGCGGGGCTACTCTGGTCGCCCAACGCCAACGCGGGAATGACCTACAAGATCGATGACGTCCGGTCTTTCAGCGCCGGGGTCGGTATACGGGGAAGTTTCAGCACGGTGGAGGAGGCAGCCCCGAGCAACGACGACTGGTCAAACGATTTCAATCTAGATAATGCCCGCATTTACCTGAGTGGAACGATCCTCGACTGGCTGAAGGTCGAGCTCAACACGGAGTGCACGTTCTGCGGCAGTGACATCCAGGATTTCGTCGTTCTCGACGCGATCGCTAAGTTCGAGCTGAGTCCGTATTTCAATATCTGGGCCGGACGTCTTCTCGTGCCGTCGGAACGTGTCGAGATGGACGGACCTTACTACGGGAACGTGTATGAAAACTACAAGACGCCCTTATACCCATCGGACTTCAGCGTGGACTTCGGCACGGGCGGCGCGGGTGTCTACGCTCGTGACCATGGCGTCAACATCTGGGGCAACGCCGGTAAGATGAAATACGTCTTTGGCGTCTTCAACGGTCTCCAGGGAGGCGCTAACGATACGGACAACCTGCTCTGGGCGACCCGGATCGCATATCAGTTCCTCGACATCGAGGACAACCCGGCTTATTACACGAGCAGCACCTACTACGGGGCAGCGGACGTCCTGACCCTCGGCTTCGCCTTGCAGTACCAGGAGAATGGTGCCGGTTCGAGCGCGAATCCGGGTGACTTTCTGGGCTGGAGCGTCGATCTCCTGTTCGAGAAGCCGCTCGGGGATGCCGGTGTGTTTACGCTCGAAGGCGAATACAAGGACTTCGATAGCGATTACTCTAGCGCTGCGTTCGGAGATGCGGACAACTTCGGGATGTTCGACGGTAACGCGTACACCGGGACTGCGCTCTATCTGCTACCCGAGGCAACGGGACCCGGAAAACTTCAACCGTATCTGCG